>WAKH01000001.1 GCA_015523485.1 Thermodiscus sp.
CGATCGCATAGTGCTCATACTTCCTCCTCAGCGAGTCGTCGATTATCTCCATTATCGCCTTAGACGCTGTACTAGCCTTGTCCAGGCCTTTCTTCTCGAGGACCTCTATTGTTGCGAGGCCCGCCGCCATAGAGATTGGGTGTCCATTGAAAGTTCCTGCGTTGAATACGGGTCCCTTCGGCGTTAGTAGCTCCATTATCTCCCTGCGTCCAGCGACTGCACCTACAGGGAAACCGCCTCCTATTATCTTGCCCAGTGTTACGAGATCGGCATCTATACCAAAGTATCTCTGGGCGCCTCCAAGGGATAGTCGGAATCCTGTAATGACCTCGTCGAATATGAGTAGGCTACCATATTCTCTCGTTAGTTTCCTGAGCGCGGTTAGGAATTCCTGTTTCGGCCTTATGACTCCATAGTTTCCAACGACTGGCTCAACTATGACTGCAGCTATCTCCTCTCCATGTTTCCTGAAGATATCTTCTAGGCCTGCTGTATCATTGTAGTTGCCTACGATTGTCAGCTGTGTTAACTCGACGGGTACTCCTTTACTTGTCGGTACTCCGAGGTGGCTTGCGGCACTACCAGCTTTTACAAGTACATGGTCGTGTGCGCCATGGTAGCAGCCGTCGAACTTGAGGATCTTACTCCTTCCCGTATATCCTCTTGCTAGTCTTATCGCTAGCATGGTCGCTTCTGTTCCACTGTTGACGAATCGGATTAGGCCTCCGGGATAAATGTGGGATAGTATCTTTCTGGCTAGCTTGATTTCGAGTTCTGTGAGTGCTCCGAATAGCCACCCGTTTTCGAGAGTCTCTCTTACTCTCTCCATTACGGTGGGGTGGCGATGGCCTAGGATTAGTGGTCCGTAGCCTAGTACATGGTCTAGTAGCTTGTTATCGTTAATGTCGTAGATGTAGGGTCCCTCGCCTCTCTTAACGATGAGAGGGTATGGTTTATAGAAGGCCCTAACAGGGCTATTAACGCCGCCTACAAGGTAATGTGATGCCTCTTCTAGTATCTCTACTGGGTCCACCATTATCCTCCCCTCTGAAGCTTCACGATATCTAGGGCATGGTATGTGATCACGATGTCAGCGCCCGCTCTCCTGATCGCTGAAACTATCTCCACCATTAGACTGGTCTTATCGGCGTAACCGTGTTTAGCCATGAGCTCGACCAGCATGTATTCGCCGCTGACATTGTAGGCGGCGAGTGGAACATAGGGGAACTGTGTCTTCACGAGGCGGATAATGTCTAGGTAGGCCAACGCTGGCTTGACCATAACGATATCCGCTCCTTCCTTAATGTCTAGGGCGACCTCCACCAATGCATCCTTAGCGTTTCTCGGATCAGCCTGGTAGGAGCGTCTATCGCCCCATTTGGGGGCAGATTCAAGAACCTCTCTGAACGGCCCGTAGAAGTTGCTGGCATATTTTGCACTGTATGCCATTATAGCCGTGTCCCAGTATCCGTTCTCATCGAGTATTTCGCGTATAGCCTTGACCTGTCCATCCATCATGCCGCTTGGTGCTATGATGTCTGTACCGGCCTCTGCCTGACTGACAGCTATTTTCTGGTAGAGTTTGAGGGTCCCATCGTTATCTACGCACTCCCCATACCTGCATTTTCCTGGGAGCCCGCAGTGGCCAGATATATGATAGTTGCATATGCAGAGGTCCGTTGCTATCACGGGCTCGTATCCTAGCTCTCGCCTGATATTGCGTAGTGCAACCTGTACTGGTCCATCCGAGGCGTATGCTCTCGATGCCTTCTCATCCTTCACCTTTGGATAGCCGAAGATCAGGAAGCTCTTGATGCCATGGTCTAGAGCCTCCTGTATATAGCTTATGAGCTCGTTACTTGCTGGTGGATAATAGTAGTGTCCTGGTAGACTGTCTATTGGCTGTGGCTTATCGTGCCTCTCTGATATGAATATGGGTAGCATTAATGAGCTCGGGGGAATGTGTGCTTCAGCCACGATGTCCCTCAGACTTGAAAGTAAGCGTAGGCGCCTAGGACGGGATATAGGATAGCCTGGTAGGCTAGAGGCATCCATCACATTTCACCTCCCAATTTTTCCAAATAATTCTCTTCTAAAATCCTGATAAAGTCATCCAACCTCCAAGCCTTGGAGGCCGTCTCGCGAAGACCAACTATGAGTGGATGCAGTAGCTTCCTAGAATAGGATGAGAGTATCTTATAGGTGTCACTACACCCATTACTCTTACTAGATTCCACGCGAGCCAAATGATCAGCGTATTCCACAAGCAGTTTCAATAGACGAGAGATGTTCCTCTGCCTCAGCCTCTCCTCTAGCCTATCCAAATCCTCTGCTATGATCTCCTCCGCATCACCAATCCACTTCCTCCTTTCTTCGACTACATTATCAATCACATCCTCGAGATCACTGAGGCCGTAGACGTTATCACCCTCCACTACAGGCGGTATAGAGAGGTCAACTATGATGCCCGCTAACCCATTATCAATAACTAGACCTTTTGGATCGTCAACAGCTATAAAGGCGACGTCGAACCCCCTATCCTCGTAGAGCTTCTCCCTAGCCCTAACCTCTACTCCGGGACACGCCTCGTTAACACTATCGGCCGCCCTCATGGGGTCCCTCGTGTAAACCACCACCTTGCTGGGAGCGAACTCATTGCATAACACGCGGAGCACTCCTACTCCAGCGTCTCCTGCTCCTATAACCGCGATCCTCTTCCCATTCAGAGTCCCTAGCTTGGAGGCGGCTAGGAATACGGCGGCTGAGGGGTAGCTTGCATGCCCCCTAGAGATTCCTGTCTGAGATCTGACCTTCTTACCTGTCACGATCGCCTGATGAAACACAGTGTCTAGGAGTGGACTTGTATAACCCCTCTCCCTCGCCTTCCTCCATTCACGCCTAACTTGGCCGAGTATCTCGGGTTCCCCGATAATCCTGCTCTCTAGGCCAGAAGCTATCCTTATGATCCTCTCGACCGCCTGCCTACCCCTTGATACTTTAGGGCTTACTCCCATTGACTGAAACATCGACTCTATCTCGGCTAGTACCCCTGGCTCCGCCCCGTCAACGTACACTTCAAACCTGTTGCACGTCGATAAGACTAGGATACCATTTACCTTAGACCTTAAACCGTATACTCTATCCTTCAGTGCGGAGAGTTTCCCTAATTGTTCCAGGGAGACTTCCTTGTGTGAAGCATAGACTGCCGTTATGCTTTGAAAAGGGTCATTGTCGCCTGCGTCCATCAATATCTCATCTCCGTGATAGGGGATAGTTTACTGGTGAGGGATTTCCACAATCGTATTGTCGCCTGTATAGATGCGAACTTCACATAATTACGTGTAAGTACGTAGACAGTATTCGTCACAACATCAAAGAACTCCACGGGTGTAATCGCCAGGGTGAGGGATGTACGCAGCACAATACTGTTAGTGCATCACAAGACCGTGACGGAGGATGCGAAACGCTACTTCAACGAACTCGTCGAACTTGCCAAGAACCTCCTGGAAGCCGAAGTCTACAGTGTTGAGGTAGATCGCATCTACGATTTAGACATAGACCCCGACATAGTAGTATCATTATTCATGTTCAGAGGCGGACATCATGCCTCGGTGGAAGAGAGGTTTAGGGACAAGGTTGTGGGACCCCTACCTTCATCAATCACCCTCCTCCACATGCTCTGGCACCTTCCAAGACTAAGAGAGAAACACGATATCAAAGAAGTCGTTCTAGTCTATTATTCGTCAAAGAGGCTCTCGCGAGAGAGGAGGAATGCAGTCAACCAACTCGCTGAAATACTCACTAAACATATAGGAGGCGTGGTGGGGACCCTAGACTACACACCTCCTTCCCAAATAGAATGTAGGGATGGGACCATCTATGTTCCATTGAGCATCGCGCCAAGCACTCTTACTAAGAGGCTTGACTCCTCCAGTTGTCTTAGGACTCCTACTCTGTTGGAGGGAAGCATGGGTCTAGTACTATCGTGGATCATCGGCGTCTTCGACGGCTTTCAACGCCGACCTTAACGCCCTCCTGTATGTTTCTGCTTCTAACCCCTTTTCAGCGAGCCTATGGACTTCCTCGTCTGCGTCTGCCGCCAGGTTAGCCTTAAACCGTAGCTTGGGGTCGGCTATGTTCTCCTTTAGGTACTTCTTCACTTTTGCCATTGCCCTGAACAGTGTTTTGTAGTAGGGGTCCCTCTCTAACACCTCAAGTAGTCTCTCAAGGGCTCTCCGAGCTCCTACACCAGTTTCCCCAAGGCTTGTCGTGGATATGTATAGGCCGTAGCTGGTCTTCCCCCTGTAGGGTACGATAACGTTTCCGCGGGAGACCTCGACGGCATTATTCACTAGCATTCCTTTCTCCAGGGCTAGCGATGAGATCCTCCTTGATAATTCCAAGTCGTTTAGGGCTATGACTATAATGCTGGCTCCGTTTATTAGGGATTCGATGTCTGCTTTTGACAAGTCTATTTCTCTGAGCCTTACGAGTCCTTGCTCAGAGAGCTCTTTTAGCTGGTCTGAGAATTCGAGGGCGTATACCGTAACCTCTGCTCCCGCTTCAGCGAATAGCTTGGCTCTCCGCGTCGCAACCGAGCCTCCGCCGAAAACCGCCACCTTTAAGCCTCTCGGTTTAATGTAGAGTGGTATCCATTCATCCGCCATTCCACGTCACCTTTAGCTCCGCGGGATCTATGAAGCAGGCTGGATCATCACCCCAGAAGTCTCCTGTTAGTGATAATGCCCTGTTACGGCTGCCTCCTCCGCATATCGTCTTGAAGGGGCATGATGAGCACTTCGGACCTTTCAGCCTGGATGGTAGGTCGAAGAATGGTTTAAGCTTCGGGTTATCCCAGCTGAGTATTTCGCTTAGCTTCTGCCTTCTTAGGTCTCCGACTACTATGTAGTCTATGAACTGGCAAGGTCTCACGGTTCCATCGGGGTATATGCTTACAGTCTTCCTGCCACAGTCGCCTTGGGCCCCGATCAGCTCTAGGTACTCGTTGAACTCCTTGCTGGTCGTAGACAGTTTGTCTGCTAGGTAGATTCCGGCGAAGTTCATCCTTACAAGCAGTATCTCTAGCCTACCATCGTATTCGCGGGCTTTCTCCACGAGCTCGTCTATTAGGTTGGTTAGTTGTTCGTGGCTTGGCAGGTTGTCAACGAGCTCTTTGCCACGGCCAACTGTGTCTAGTAGGTAGATGCTTACCCTCTCCAGGCCTAGTTCTGCTGCGAAGTCTATCATGCGTGGTACTTCCTCGGCATTCCAGCGTGTGACGGTCACCCTTAGACCAGTAGGGAGACCTGCCTTCACAGAGTTCCTCATACCTTCAACAGCCGCCTTCCATGAGCCCTTCCTACCCCTGAACTTGTCATGTAGTTCTGGGTCGAGGCTGTCTAGACTTACACCCACGTATGTTATTCCGAGTTTTGCGAGTCTCTCAGCGTTTTTCGCGTCTATTAGTGTCCCGTTGGTTGATACGCTTGTCTTCGGCTTGCCGATCCTGTGGAAGTACTCTAGAACCTTCCAGAATTTCTCGGATATTAGTGGCTCACCTCCTGTAAACACCACAAGTGGGATGCCTTGCTCTACTATCTCCTCAGCGATCCTCATTACAGTGTCAAGTGAAGCCTCCGGCTTAATGGGGTTGGGGCCTGCTCCTATGTAGCAGTGATCGCAGTATAGGTTGCACTTGTAGGTTATGTTCCAAAACACCACCGGTCTAAGAAGGGTAGTGAACCTACTAGGCCTACCCCTATGGTATCTCCCTTTGATCCTAGTTGATACAGTACCCTTTCCTGTCACCATCACGGATAACGGGATCAATCCTCTCTCACCTCACAACCCCGGGCTTGAGATCCGCTATGCTCTTGATCGACAAGTGGCTCTTTGGCTCGCACTTCTCTATTGCCTCGCTTACCATTTCCTCGATGAGCTCCTTGCTCGTGGCGTGAACCATGAAGTAGCACGTGTGCCTCCATTTACCCGCTGGTATGCTGGCTCTCTGAACTACGTGGGTTGTGAAGAGAAGCTTGGCTATACAGTTGCAGAGCTTTTCCTCGCATTGATCTCTTGGTTCTAATACTACCATTGCATTCTCGGTGAAGCCTATCCTGTGCCCGTCTAGGGCTGCGCCGGGGTCCCCCAGTATCCCGGCTTTCAGCATGTTCCACGCCAGCTTTGAGGCTTCTTCCTCGCTGATCCCTAGTTCGCCTGCGATCTGCTTGTATGGTGTGGGGCTGATCTCTAGCATGCGGAAAAGGGAGAGTTTTCCGGGGTCTACACCATATTCTGCCGGGCTGGGTGGGTTGTGGTTCACTGTAGAATAATTTCCGGATCTTGAGATTCCCCTGTATAAGTCGTATTTCACGCTTAACTTGTAGGTCCTAACACTGTATAGGACTACGTAATCCACATTGAAGGTTCTGGAGACCTCTTCAGCGTGTGCTACTATTTCTTCGAGTGTTGGCCTCTTTGTAACTATCCACAAATCATATACTGGATGGTCTCTCTGGTAGACGTGTGTTGCATGGGGGTCCCTAGCGTATACTTCGGCTATGTCACCGATTTTGCCATTGGCACTATACGCGATTAGCGCGGCCTTGAGCCCCTTGCTCCTGTAATTTACGTAGAAGCCTATCCTCTTCAGCTTCTTCTCCTCCTTCAACTTGGTGAGTGTTTGAATTACATCGTCAATGCCTACGCCTAGTTTATCTGCGACTATGTGGAATGGCTTTGGTCCCTGGGGGAAGTTGTATTGTAGTTCCATGAGGAGGTCTTTCTCGAATGGTGTAAGTAGGACTGACATGTCGGTTCACCCTCCTATACCCTCTGCAATCTCCCTTGGAAGGGAGCCTGGCTTGTAGATGCATGATGGGTCTTCCGCGAAGGGGTCGCCTGTGTATGAGAATGCGCGTGCTCTGCTTCCACCGCAAAGGTTCTTGAACTCGCACCGACCGCATCTACCTTTCAGCTTCTTACGGAGAGTGGAGAATAGCGTAGATCTCCTGTAGATTTCGATGAGGCTCTTCTCCCTTATGTTCCCGGCTGAGAGGGGGAGGAATCCGCTCGGATACACGTTTCCATTATATGATATGAAGACTACGCCCCTGCCATCCATTGTACCAACGGTGTGTGCCTGTGGGGGTCCCTCTGGATCACCGAGGAGGTCGCGGAGTCTTGCAATGAGATCGTGGTAGAGGGGGCCTAGGGTTTCGTCTAGTTTGTCGAGTTCTCCTTTCTCCTCATAGTATTTCCTTGTTAGTGCTACCCTTCTGAATATGGGTCCCTCGGTTGTCCTGATCTTTATCCCGTATCTGCTCGCCTCGTACAGGAAGTGGCTTACATCCTCCCATTCGCTTGGTGTTAGGTCTTGACTTCTCTCTCCTCTTCCTACTGGTATTATGTAGAATACCTCCCATGTTGTTATCCCGATGTCTTTGAGTAGTTTGACCATCTCAGGTAGTGCGTCGACGGTCTTCCTCATGACCACACTGTTTACCTGCACCCTTACTCCATTCTCCCGGAAGAGTTGGAGTGCTTTAACGGTCTTCTTCCAGGTTCCTTCTATCCCCCTTATTGCATCGTGGACCTCGGGGTGGGGGCTGTCTAGGCTTAGGCTTACCGCTCCTACGTAGTTGGAGAGTTTCTTGATTGCTTCCTCGGTTAGGAGGGGTGTTACGCTTGGGGCGATGGCGGTCCTTATCCCGTTGGATTTCGCATAATCCAGTAGATTCCATATGTCCTCTCTCATTAATGGATCTCCGCCTGTGAATATTAGTATGGGCGAGGGCTTTCCGAATCCGGCGACCATGTCTATTAGCTTGAGGCCCTCCTCTGTGGTGAGTTCACCTGGTAGGGGTTCCTTGATTGCTTCAGCCCTACAGTGGAGGCATTTTAAGAGGCATGCTTTCGTCGTCTCCCAGAATACGAGTAGGGGTTTTTCGTCGTATGGCCATTTTCCTCCTCTCATTCTATTATCCACTCTCCACGGAGGAGGTTGAGGCTGGATGATTGTATTATGCGGAGGAAAGGATTGTTAATTGTATCCGACAGGAGTGTAAGTATGCGTAATTACTGGCTATGGGTTGATCTTGAAACCCATCTTTTCTAGTAGGCGTGGGAGCTCCTTGTTTCTAATCACAAAGTATCCTTCTCTTCCAACGTATCGCTTCAGTAGCCTTAGGTAGTCTCCTCGACGGGTTATTGGCGCCATCGCCTTGTATCCCTCGTCTAGCATATCCTCCGAGTAGTCATGGTATTCCTCACTGTGGAACAGCATTTCTAGTGGGAGTCTCGGCCTGAGCGGTGGCTCCTCGTCAGGTACACCAACTACAAGGCCAAATAACGGGTAGGTCTTCTTGGGAAGCTTCAGTAGCTCGATAATCTCCTCTGTTGCATTGTGGATTGCGCCGATGAAGCACGTTCCATACCCCAGGCTTACCGCTGCGAGTGCCATGTTTTCTGCTGCTAATCCAGCGTCTATTGCAGCGAAGAGTAATAGGGCGTGGTCTACATCCCCCATCTCTTCGCCTCGATATTCTAGAAGCTTCTTCAACCTGTAGAGGTCTGCGATGAAGAGGAAGAAATCACTACCTTCATCAATGTGCTTCTGCCCTGTTAGCTCAGCTATTCTCCTTTTCTTCTCATCGTCTCGCACATGTATCGCGGTCCACAGGTGTAATGCCGCATCTGTCGGAGCTCTCTGTGCTGCTTCCATGATGATTCTGATGTGATCTAATGGTATCTTTTCGGGCTTATACCTTCTCACAGATCTCCTCGTGTATACAATGTCCATGAAGATTTTAGCCAGGTCACTATCTCCTGTGGGGCTCATGTGTTTTCAGCCTCCATGGGAGAAATATGTTTGGTTTGGATTGTTAAATTCCTGTAAGTATATGGCTAGTCTTCGCCTTTATCCTCGACTCTCTTCTTAGTTTTGAGGTCTCGGATCTCTTTCCTTAACCTGTAGAGCTCTTCTCGGAGTTCGTCGTCACTTGTCCGTACTGGTTGTGGCGTTGGTCTGTTTACAGCGTTGACTATTACTACTATCAATAGTACTAGTATTATTAGCCAGAATATCGCCCCTAGGCCCATGAAGCCGAATCCGCCCATCATCCCTGCCATGTGGTCTCCCACGTCTCCTCCTGCGTCGAGGTTTGCCTGGCCTGTTGTGAACGATATTATGTTATTGATTATACTCATTTTCTCTCACCCGTATTCTATAGTGCAATCCATCACTTATAAAACTATGTATTTATTTTATTTATATTAAGAAATAATAAAGTTTGTATAGCCAATTAAAACTACTCCTCTTCTTCCTCTTCCTTGAGTTCTCTAATCTCCCGCCTTAAGCGGCGTATCTCTTCCCTCAACTCGTCAGTGCCACTCGTCTGAGGAGGTGGAGCAGTTGTCCTATTCACTAGAGCAACCACTATTACTATGATTAATACCAGTATTATGAGCCAGAAGAGCCATCCTAGCCCCATGAATCCCCAGCCGCCGCAGCAGCCTCCCATTCCCTCAACATCGCCTGCATCTAGTAAGACTGTGGAAAAGAGGCCTGTGATAGATTCGAATACCATTTCCTAGGCACCGTTGATTATATTGATAGTCTAGCGATTATATATAGATGTATTTACGTAATATGATTTTATAAAAAACTGGTTTACAGGTGGGAATCTAATTTATTTACAAACTAATCATTGCTGCGATACTTGAGATCACTGGTGGCTCCCAGAGCTCACCCTGCAATATCTTGAGTATCCCTAGTATCCATATTATGAGCAGGCCTAACCATATCACGACTGATATAAGGAAGCCTAGTAGTGGGATGAACGCTACGATAAAGGTCACAACGTAGGCTATTATTCCTACGATGAAGAAGGCTATCGACATTCTTATCCAGTGTTTGACCTTGGGATCATCCTTTGGTCCGGCTACATAAGCGATTATTGCTCCGATTATACCTAATAGCCATGCAATTAATTGCCAAAGTTTTGTATCATCAATCTGGCTTGCGGGCTGAGTGGGTTGTGGGGCTTCGCTTCCTGGTTCTGATGTAGACAAATAGTTACACCTATGTATTTTGTCTGGTATTTAACGGGTATTTATATTTTTCTTTTTCTTATAATAACTTTTTAAAATAGATTAATAATAATTCATTCAATAACGCACCAAATTATTCTCTAGGAAACACTTTTTTACTAGGTGATGGTGATAATTGTAACCAGGATATCATCATTAAGATAACATGGTTAAGGAGGGATCAATGATTTGAAACAGGAATCTTGGATCAAAGTAGTGGTTTATACAGCGATATTTGCAGCCCTCGTATTCGCGGCCACTCTCATCTCAGTATCAACACCAATAACCAAGGGCTACTTTAACCTGGGCGAAAGCATGGTCTACACCAGCGCGATACTGGGAGGCCCATTAATCGGGGGATTAGCTGGTGGGATCGGGAGCGCGTTCGCCGACTTATACCTAGGCTACAGCGACTATGCTCCAGGAACCCTCATCATAAAGGGTATAGAAGGGGCACTGGTCGGGTTCATTTATCTGAAACTCTCGAGACTCAGCAAGGAGACTCTTAAGAAACTCTCACTACCATTATCACTGCTGGTTGGAGGAGCCATTGTACTTGCAGGGTCAGTGCTCTATGGGGCAATTTATGGTGGGGACACTGTCCTCGAAATATGGGGTAGAAGCGTCTCTTTCAGGATACCACTGTGGGCTTGGACAGCTCTAGGCTTAGCGGTTGGCTTATGGATCCTCTACATAGTGTTGAAGACTGATCCCTCCTACTCTTCAGCAGTTATCGCGATGCTACTAGGGGGGACATTGATGGTCACAGGATACTTCCTCTACGAGGCTATAGTGTTGAAGTTCGGCATAACAGCTGCTGCAGAGATACCTGTTAACTTCGGGCAGGCCCTTATAGGTGCAAGCATTGCAATAGCAGTGGTGTCAGCAGTCAGGCGGGCAGGTTATGATTGAAGTAAGGAATCTTAACGTAGAGCTGGGCGGCGAGAGGATAATCGAGAACGCTAATCTCACCGTAGAGCCTGGAGAGATAGTAGTATTATCCGGTCCCAACGGGGGAGGGAAAACAACACTCCTCCGAACAATTCTTGGGGTAATCCCCAACTATATCCCTGGCAAAGTCTACGGTGAAGTCTCAATAGATGGAGTAGACCCTAGGAGGGACCCTGAGAAGATTAAACGAATAGTACAGGGTACACAGCAGGATCCTGTCGCGCAAGTAGTTGGACCGACTGTCCTGGCTGAAGCAGCTCTCACCCCCAGCCTGTGGGGTATGGGGCGTAGAGATGTATTGGAGAGGGCCTACCACTCGATGAGACTCCTGGGTATCCATCACCTCGCAGGCAGACCAGTTCACAGACTCTCCTCAGGTGAACTGATGAAAACCGCTCTCGCAGGAGTATTATCAGTTAAGCCACGCTACCTCTTGCTAGACGAACCCTCAAGCCACCTCGACACCTCATCCTCCAAGATACTATCACATCTCATAACGGAGCTGAGGAAACAGGGATTGGGACTATTGATAGCCAGCCATGACAAGAACATACACGAGTTAGCTGACCAGTGCTACACCGTTAATAGAAGAATAAGCGATGGCTGCGCAGAGGGACCCCATCTCCCCAAAAAACATACAGTGAAGCAGAGGAATAACGGCATAGTCGTTGAAGTAAGAAACCTATGGGTCAGGTATCCGGGCTCTGACAATTGGGCGTTAAAGGATGTCTCTCTTAGGGTCCATGAGGGTGAGATGATCGCGCTCCTAGGACCAAATGGGTCTGGCAAAACCACACTACTACTAACACTAGCGAAGGTACTTGGCCCAGGCAAGGGCCAGGTAACAGTTAAACAGGATCCGGCACTGCTACCTCCTGACCCCCTACTTCTATTCTCAAGAGGGACCCTAAGGGACGAGGCGGAGCGAATGCATCTCGAACCGCCAGCTTGGGCTAAACCAGTTCTTGATAAGCCATTATTGAGGGCAAGTGGAGGCGAGCAAAGGCTAGCAGCGTTAGCCCTCATAGTCATGTCGGGGAAGAGACTGTTATTGCTTGATGAGCCTACGATAGGATTAGATCCATGGAATA
The DNA here is from genome assembly GCA_015523485.1 of Thermodiscus sp. Taxonomy (GTDB): domain Archaea; phylum Thermoproteota; class Thermoprotei_A; order Sulfolobales; family Acidilobaceae; genus Thermodiscus. The sequence continues at coordinate 12,132 of WAKH01000001.1, forward strand.
GGCGTAGAATCACGGAGACAATCCTCGAGCTTAACGACATCGGTTACACTATCATATTCGCGACACACGACGCTGGGCTTGCAATGCTCGCTGATAGAGTGTATAAGTTCACGGATGGCAGGGTGAAGGAAGCATGATACCATGGCTTCTTCAACGAATAGAAGCCGCGATAAACTATGAAGAAAAGGAGGGATTCATATACCAGGCTCACGCGGGCTTGAAGATTATAGCATTAGCCCTATCTTGGGCGGCGCTAATCTACCCTAACACCCCAATCGGTATTGGCATCGCATTAACCTATCCCCTCCTACTCCACATACTAGCTGGCTGGATGCGTACGAAATACGCAGTTGTAGCCGCATCGATCCCAGTCCTGTTTATTGGCATCGCCGCCCTCCTCATCTCACCCTACAGGCCCCTAACAAGTGAATGGATCAATAGGGGACTCGTGTTAATGGGTCGAGTATACGGGCTAGCCACGGGAACCCTACTTACCTTCTCCACAACTACCCCGCTACGCCTAGCTGGTCTGCTCGCTAGGAAGCTCCCTCTACTCCATGACATAGTTATCCTTCTCTACAGGCTAGCTCCTCAAACCGCGTCCGACCTAGCCACTGCTTATGTGAGTCAAAGGCTCATCGGTAAGGGTCTGAGGGACCCTCTCGTCGGCGCGGTACTTGTCCAGTTGAAAAGGGGTAAGTTCATAGAACTCTCATTGTACACTAGAGGTATGCCTCCTTCCACGCCTAGAACTCCTGTCGCCGAGAGAGGAAATCTAAAATATGGTATAATTCTCGTCTTGGCCAGCGGTTTTGTTCTAGCTATTACATTGATAGTAGCTTGAATCTACGTCAAATAATACCTTCCTAAACCCCGGGTTTGACACAGGTGCATACAGTTGACTGAAAATGGGTGTTCGAAGGCACTAGAGGAAGCCAGAAAGACTCTGGAAGCTGCTGGGTTTCCTGCTATGATTGCTGAGGATGGAACGCTCACAAGCTTCTTTGCACTGGACGAGAAGGGAAACGCCTTCGCCTTCACCGCTGAATGCCTTGAAGATGGAAGGCCACAGTCACACGCTGGAATAAAGGGAGTACTGGCAACCGTAGAGAGCCTTGATTGTGAAGCTAAAACGAAATTCTATAAGGCCCTGTTAACAATCCCTTCAAACTATAAGGTCAGTATAGGGGTTGACGAGGACATACTACTAGCCTATTTCCCTCCCGGCGATACGTCGATGGCATATACATATATTGGATCAACTTATGCTCTCGCAACAAACCTTGCAGGGTGGCTTATACAAGTTGTAGACGCGCTGAGGAAGGGGGAGCCCATACCAGAATTCCGGCCCGAATAGCACTCTCAAATCTCAAACATCTATGGATATGTATACTTTTCCACTGCTCCTAGCATTTAACCCGCTTCCCGATCTGTCTCCCGTGTGAGCCTTTTTGAATTCAGGACTGTTCAGCCAGCGATTGAGGCTATCCATGTCCCTCCAACGCGTTACTACCATTATTTCGAGATCTTCTTCGTCGACGAGTAGTTCGATGCCAAGGAATCCATCCATTTTATCAACTAGACCCGCTCTATTCCTGAATCTATCCACGACTTTCTCGAGAGTCTCTTTATCATCAACTGTAATTCTATTTATTATAGCAACAGACATTTTACATTACCCCTTTCTTAATAGACGTTGAGGATTGATATTCAGAGGTATGTACTATCTATGTTTAACTATGTACTCGATTCCTTTTATTATAATAAGTTAATTGTGTTATTTGATCCAGAGCCTCTTAATACCGTCAACCCTGTCAAAGTCATTGTCTTCGGATACGATGTATTCTATGCCGTTATTTTTCATCGACGCCACATGGAGTGAATCTGATGGCTTCAAATTGTAGTCTACTAGTATTTTAGAGGCTGTCCTGTAATCATCTTCATTTAGGCTTAATATAGTAGTATATGGAAGGACTATTGAGTCAATAAATTCTATTGTTAATTTGTATGGAACATTGTATTTCTTCCATGAGATGTATAGTAATTCGTCGAGGACTAATACGTTGGTGTATAATTTGTTCGTTCTGAGCAAGCCTATGTAATAGTCTTCATAAATTGTTCTTAGTGATTGGTTTTTGATTGTATTGAGATAAATTAATAGGTTGGCGTCGATGAAGACTCTCAATTTTCAAACTCCTCCTCGAGTGATATGTTTTTTAGATCGCCTGGCTTGGGTTCAATTGTATTTAGTTTCATTAGTTTTTCGTGGTGATTTTTAAGAGCTTTCCTTAGCTTATCCTCGTCAAATTTCTTGATTGGCCTAATGAGGATACCGTCTCTTATTTCCACTATCACTTCGTCTCCTTCGTTTATGCCAACGGCTTCTCTTAGAGCTTTAGGGAGTATTATGTAACCTTTTCTTCCAACCTTAAGTCTTAGAGTCAATCCGGTCAAACCCCGTTTAACCCGGTTTGACACTATATAGGATAGGCCTATTATGTCTAATTTTTAACTCTCACTGGATAAATGGGAAACCATCGCCTCTCGGATCCGTGGCGGTTATACGTGTTTCACCGTTGATCATAACCGCATTTCCTACGCCAGTTCTCCCGTATTGGATCTCGTAACCCCATGGTAGCCTTGAGGGATCTACTTCCTTGTCGGCTACTATGTTGCATGTCCATGGGGTCCATAGGAGTCTTGGTGCCGATATTGCTTCGCCTATCGTGTAGCCGTGATCTATTATACTGGTTGTGAATAGTGCGTGTTGTTGTGGTCTATAGTGTCCTCCTGAGGCGCCTATCGCGAATATCTTATCCTCTGATTCAGCTATTATTGCTGAGAGCGTGTGTAATGGTTTCTTCCTCGGGCCAACGGTGTTTGGCTTGCTGGGTTCGAGTGTGAAGCCGTTGGCTCTCCCGTGAAGTGTTATCTGGTACGTTGGCTCGGTTAGCGCTGAGCCGAATGGGTAGAAGAGGCTTTGTATACCTGATACAACGTAGCCCTCCGAGTCTACTACTGCATAGTATGTTGTGTCACCGTGTCCTTCGCCCCTATTCATTTCGACGCATCTTGGCGGTCCTTGCCTGGCCATGTTGCGGAGCATCTCTATGTAATTGTCAGAGAGTAGTTCTTTCACCGTGATATTCATGTACCTAGGATCTCCGACCTCAACATCCCTAACTCTGTAGGCTGGAGGAGCTGCTGAGAGAATATAGTAGAACCTGTCCACCGGGTCCCTCGGCAGCTTCCACTGCTCAAGTATCTTTAGCATGTGTATGGTTGTTATACCCTGTGTGCTCGGGGGCATCTCCCAGATCTTCCATCCCCTATATTCCGCTTGGATTGGAGAAGCCCACTCTGCCTGGTAATCCTTTAAGTCATCGTATGAGAGTACCCCTCCCTTATCCTGCACATACTCCGCAATCTTCTCAGCCGGCTCTCCCTCGTAAAATGACCTGGGATCCTCGGCAATTAGCCGGAGAAGCTTTCCTAGTCCCGGGAACCTTACAATGTCCCCTGGCTTTTCTGGCATGTTCTTTATGTAGGTATCTTTTGATCCCGGATCGGCTTCGAGCACTGGTCTCGCGGCTTTAATCGCTCTCACCAGTGATGGCGAGGCTGGGAACCCTTTCTCTGCGAGTTCCGCTACTGGCTCTACTAGCTTTTTCCATTCAAGGGACCCATACTTCCTCCACATCTTATGTAGTGCATCAACCATGCCCGGTACTGTCATTGCCAAGGGACCCCTGTTGGGGACCCTACTGTATCCCTTGGAGAGGAGGAGGTCTCTCGTAAGCTTTGATGGTGAGAAGCCCGACCCGTCTATGTAGTCTATCCGCCCATCTGGTGTTCGTATAAGGGCGAAGTAGTCTCCACCTATTCCTCCAAGGTGTGGTATTGTGACGGCTAGCACTAGGCTAGCGGTAATTGAAGCATCGACCGCGTTACCCCCACTAGCAAGTATCTTGGAGGCTGCAGCTGAGGCTAGTGGCTGCTCAGTAGCAACACCGCTCCCTGCTCTTATGAATGCCTGTCTCACTTCGTAACGAGTGTCCACCATGATTACTCTCCGCGTTTGTCTATGCCTCTTTCATCTATATATTGTAGTATGATATGACGCCTTCCTCTATATGACCCTATCTGGACTGGTTGTACGATATTTTACGGCTCTTCATTTATTAGACCCATCGAATAATAACATATTACGATAGAGGTGTCAATCCTTGACAGAACCGAGACCTATGACTAAGGATGCCTTAATGTCCGCCTTCGGCGGAGAGTCTATGGCTCACATGCGCTATCTGATATTCGCTGACATTGCCGAGAAGGAAGGGTACCCGAACGTTGCCCGTCTCTTCAGGGCTATAGCCTATGCAGAACAGGTCCATGCAAGTAACCATTATCGTAGACTTAGGGATCTAAAGGAGGATGCTAAGGTTGTTGCAGGCGCTACTTTCGGTCCAGGAAACACGTCTAAGAACCTTGAATTGGCTATTATGGGTGAGGAGTTCGAAGTAGAGGAGATGTACCCGATATACATTGAGATTGCAAAGGCTCAGGGCGATAAGGCTGCGGAAATTAGCTTCCGCTACGCGTTGGAAGCTGAGAAAATCCACGCTGAGCTATTCAAGGAAGCGAAGAAATATGTTGACGAGGGAAAGGATTGGCCTCTAGACGGTTACATCTGGATCTGCCCTGTATGTGGCCATACATACGTTGGCAAGGAGCCGCCGCCTAAGTGCCCCGTGTGTGGCGTGTTGGGCAAGGACTACGTCAAATTCTAATCATGAATTTTTATCTAAATAAAATCCACCTATTTTTAACTTATCCTCCGGATTAACCAGTGCATATTTCGGTAAAAGAAATATATACGGTCTACACGTATAGGTATTCTGTTTGGTAGAGGGACAAGCGTGGTCCCAGAATACCCCTCTTATACAGAGTATAGGGTGTATTGTATTGGAGAGTGTGAATTATTCTAGGAAGATCTATGATATCCTACGCTTGAGAACCCTTCCCGTTGGTGTAAAGTTCTTAGAGACGAAGCCCGACGAGTCAGGTATACCCGGCTTCCGCCCGCTGAGAGATTTCCGGAGAAGGATGGCGTTCTGCCAGGCTGCTGCGATAGTGAGATACTATGGCATGCCAATCCTCATGGGGCTTGAGGATCTCTCATGCCCTGGGGCTATTGTAGTGTTCGGGTTAGCAGAGGCTCCTGAATACTTCATGGACGGTAGCATTAGCGCGGGCCTCTATGCACCGGACAAGGAGACTGGCAGTAAGCTTGATCGCCATATTTCAAAGTTACGTGTAGGGAAATACAAGGGCCTCTCGTTATATCCAGCTACAGAAGAGGTTGAAGAACCAGACGTGGTCTTGATCTACCTTACACCTGGCCAGTTAACAAAGCTAGCTGCCGCGATATCATATGCTACTGGAGAACCATTCAGGATAGAGAGTATTGGTAAAGCGGGAAGCTGTGGCGGCGTCGCTAAGGCACACGCCACAGGTAAACCTGTAGGTATTCTGCCAGGCCTAGGAGATAGAACGCTATCATGGACAATGGATGACGAGATGGCTGTGGCACTACCAGTCAGCCTCCTCGGCGATATTTCGAGTGCACTTGAGAAGCAGCAACAGCAAGGTGTAATCACCTATCCACCCAGACCTTACCTGTTCTATGAGTTCAAGTTCAAGAATATCCCAGTGATAGGCGTCTACTACGACAAGTTCCTCAAAAAACTAAGGGCGAAACAGGAGGGAGGTGAATCAAGACAATGACAAATGAGGTCACCCTTGAGGAATTCATATCCAGGGTAAAGGACAGGGCCTCCCAGCTCCTCTTAGAATCATGGAACTGCGCCTATAGTCCAATAACAGCACTGTACGAGTACCTGGGCCTCCAGCTCACTGACGAGACTCAGGGTGCAGCCATAGGCTTCGCCGGTGGAGTCAGCGGGAACAGATACATGTGCGGAGGTTTATGGGCTGCTATCCACGCCGTGGGAGCTTATGCCCGGCGTAGGCAGAGGCTTGAGGATAG
>WAKH01000002.1 GCA_015523485.1 Thermodiscus sp.
ATCGTACCTTTGATCTGCTCGGCGTAGGGACAGGCCACCTAATACACCTCGACGGCCCCCGGGGGCTTTAACTCGACACATTCAGCCTAATCTTACAATTGTATAGAGGGAGTTTAAATTGGTGGTGTCTCGTAAACATTGTTAATCTAATAACCACTAGGGATTACCCTGAATCATACTGGTACCTGTATTTATAGTATTATCGCATGTAAATTGAATTTTTGACAGTGTGGACTCCTGCGTGCTTGGCTGTAAAACATAGATTATCCGACTATCCAATTTAACCGCCTCATTGTATAACCACTGGTTGGCTTGATCTATTGGATGGAGATCTTCGTCAACTGCTATCACAGCGATTGCTCCGTTGGCTAAGAGATCTTTAGCATAGCTCAGCCTATGCGGTGATAAGCTAGCCTCTTCTCCGCTGGATAATATCAGTCTCAGATCTATACCCATCCATTCCACAGCATATTGGGTAAAAGGTGAGGCGGCTACTCCAGACGTGTTAGAGAATAAGTTCCTGCATACTTCGAGTTTTGATAGATTGACTAGTACCTGGTAGAGATTGATCTCTATGGTGTTCTTGCATGATGGCATAATTTCTTGCATATAGTATGCTAGTGATGTAATGTATATTTTGTAGTTGTCGGGATCGTATATTGGCATATGTATGTTTAAACCATTTCCAGGAATATTATAATAGGTTAAACCACTAATGTTAGAAATTTCAAAAAGCCTCCCATCGAGTCCTAGTTCCCTAAGCTGTATCTCGAAGGGGGCATGTCCAGTGCTGACAACAGCTAAGGCATTAGATAGTTGTATGACACTCTTCGTATCTAGATTATAATGATGAGGATCGACGCCGGATGGAACCAGGGTTGTTATACTTACATTGCAGCCATCTAGGAGTGTTTCAATATCGCTCTTTATCCCAGGAATTGTTGCAACGACCGACCTCAGGCGATATGTTGATTCAGCATTATGGATCGAATAGAGTGAGAGGACTGTTATTAACACTATTAGGATTGCGAGTGCATATGTTTGTCTCTCCGCGTTGTTCATTTCGCATCCCGTGCACTTTACATTCAAATCTATTGAGTAGTGTGCACTTCTATAAAAGAATCCTCGCGATCAGCAAAACATCTCCATGTCTCAAAGGTAGGTATAATCACCTATTTTTGCAGTGTGCATAAATACCTCTGAGGGCTATGTAGATTGTGCACGGTAAGTAAGGCATGCAAATAGAATTAACTAGCATCAGATACGAAAGGGAAGGTAGGGTAATACTAGAAGACGTAGACTTACAAATTACGGGACCAGCCCTTGTGCAAATCATAGGACCCAATGGCGCTGGAAAAACAACGCTTCTACGCATTATCACTGGACTGGTTAAACCAAGTAGTGGGAGGGTGCGGGTTTGTGGATACGATTCAACTGGTAACCCATTGGTAGCAGGTAGGTGCATAGGTTATGTTCCTCAACGACCGCCTCTATCCCGCTATAATCCAATGACAGTTTACGACTTCCTATCCTCGAGGACTTTGTTCTCTCATCGATGGCCTAGGCGTGCCAGAAAAAGGGACATATACGCTAAGGTAAACCAGGTAATTGCCGAGACAGGCCTGTCGCGTGATGTTCTTGAGAAAAGATTGTGGGAGTTGAGTGGAGGGGAATTGATGAGGGTTTTTATTGCAAGAACGCTTCTCCATGATCCGAAGATCCTTTTATTAGATGAGCCACTAGCTCCAATTGATCCACAGGGAAAAATTGAATTCTCTCATTTACTGGGACGGTTGTCGGATGAAAAGCTGGTTGTGGTGACTAGTCATGATCCTCTGCTACTTGAGAAATACACGGACCTGATGATTCTCTTGAATAGGAGGGTGTATGCGATAGGGTCTCCAGAGGATGTTCTTCGTAAAACAGTGCTTGCTAAGGTTTATGGAGAAGCTATTGTTGAAGTTGAGAAGCACATTCACATCGTTGACGAACACGGTGGTGGGAGAAAATGAATGCTCACGCGTACATACTTCTACTCCTCCTGTTGGCTACCATAGCTCTTGCAAGTGTAATCGCATTATACTATGACCCATCATGGGTTATTGTAATGGCCTCAAGTGGGATAGCTTTCGGCGCGTTAAGTATCATAGTCTACTCTAGGAGGCTTATGTATATGGCAGCCGCTTCTCCTCATAGCGCCTTTTTAGCTGCTGCCGTATCGATACCGCTCTCTATAAAACTTAGATTACCGATGGACCTTTGGATGCTGGTAATTGGCTTAACATTAGTGTACCTCGTAGGCTGGCTTACCTATAGAGGCATGGATCCCGACGAGGCGACAAGCCTATTCGTAGGCCTCTCTGCGAGCGGTGGAGTATTGGCTTCATACTATGTGCTAACTAGATATCCTTATTCATCTAAGATTTGGGCTGTTGTTTTCGGTGATCCTCTCCTATCAACTCGCCGGGAGGTACTATTTTCGCTTGCTGTCGCTGGACTATTCGTTATTTTCTCATTTACCTGTATTAGGGAGATAGTTTATATAGGTGCAGATGTTGAGGATGCTCGACTGTCTGGTTTGAAGGTATGGCTGTATGATCTCGCATTGTTCACAAGTATTGGACTAGTAGTTATAGTTATGATAAGGACTGTGGGCTTTATTCTTGAACACGTTCTAATTCTAATCCCTGGATTAATAGCTCACTATTCCTCTAAGGGTGTCTATAGAGCATTATCTCTAAGCATATTGATAGCCTTATTCTCGTCTATAGCGGGGTTGGCTCTCTCAATAGGTCTTGATCAGAGCCCTTCAGCCATGACAGGCTTGTTGCTCGTGATTGAATTTATGATAGTATACTTTGCGAGGTGAGTGATGTGAAGAAGAGGTTTGGCGTGAGTATAGAGGAATCCCTTGCGAAGACCCTTGAAGTACTCTCAAACCAGACTGGTGTAAATAGGAGCAGGCTGATTGAGGAAGCGATTAAAGGGTATCTCGAAGACCACAGCCATCTACTAGTTCCACATGACTGCAAGGGAATATTAGTTGCCCACTGTCCCGGGACAGGTCAATTAACTGAGGTGACGGAGGAATACAGGGATATTATTGTAGCGTGGCTTCATGCACATCTCAACGATGAGTGTATGGAAGCATTTTTCGTAGAAGGCGCATCCACGAAGATAAGGGGACTGTATTCTGAGATCTTAAGGAAAGGTTGCCGCGGACGATATATCCCAGTCGGGAATATCCCCTCTTAACCTCTCTAGCGGTTTACCATGTGATAGGATGGAGAAGCCAGTTGAGGATTTGGGCGTATATCGCGTTTACAGGCATAGTGTTGTTCGTATGGAGCTTGACCGAGGCCGAAGTATCATTGTTGCTAACAGATAGGTACACTGATATTGCTTTGCTTGTTGCATTTTGGGGAATAGCTTGGTTCTTCTCCTATAGAATCGCGTTTCCATACACTGGTCAAGCATCTGCGAGGAAGAGGCTTTATGGGGTCGCGGCGGCATTCTCTGTACTAGCGGTGTCATTAGTAACGTTATACGACTCCATCTATCATGCTATGGCCGCATATCTCCTATCTACATCGTCTTTGGCTCTAAGCATATCCACTAGTATGGCGTCTATTCTTAGAGGAAATCCCACAGGTGATATCGCGGGCTTAGTTGCAAAGCTTAGGATATATCCTGGTATCGCGCATGCACTGGTAGCCCTCGCATACACGGTCTTCAATATACACGCCATAATTGTAACAATCATATTAATAATATTACTCATTGTCGTAGTATTGCAAGAAAGAACACCCATAATACCAGCAGTAACCCTTGAAGTCATGGACCGATTCACTGACGCTTTAATCCATCCATACAAAGAGGAGCGAACTATACCAACACCTATTATCGCATTCATAATATCAATGCTCTCAATAGCAAAACTAGTCTACATGCCAAGCGCCGTCTCCACGGACATATACCTAGGCATAGCACTATACGCTGCAGCACTAGCCCTGGGCGCCTTCCTAGGAACCATCATTAGATCAACGTCAACCCTATTCGCTATCCTAATCACGTCCAGCCTGGCAATACTATACATTGAGCCGTGGCTCTTCAAATTTACTGTTATAGCCACACTCCTAGCCTTCACTGACATCAACGCCTTCCTAACAACGGCAATCAAGCTGCCTTCACGAATATCTGCTTTAACTTGGAGGATCTCCTTGTCTCTTCTAGTGTTCTCGCTGTTATTGGCTGTATTGGCAGAATTGTATGGTAGCATAGAAGTCGTTATTCCATTCCTCATCATAGTTATTAGCATAGTCGGAGTAATATCGCTGAGAAAAAAGAGTTTTTCGTGGGATTAAAAAGATTGAAGCCTCCTCTAGTGAAAAACGTTATTCCACAAAATGGATGCGGTTAGAAACAATTTCTTCTTTGAATTCTTCATTTCCAAACGGAACTCATTTATTTGACCTGGCTGTATAAAGTAAAACAGAGCATTGTAATAAGTAGTTGACGGGTGAAGAGCTTGGCAGATCTATTAGGTCAATGGGGCCAGTATCCAGCATTCTCAGATAGAGTCCTCTCGCTAATTGGTATCGAAGTCCACTGGGCAATACTCCAATATGTGGTGGGACTAAGTTTTCTAGCTTTTGTTGCCTACTTAATATATGCCAAGACTAACGACAAGAAGTGGGAACGCCTAGCCTATACAATGTTTAAGGGCTTCGTCATAGTATTCGCCGTGGGAGCCGCAACCGGTACAGCCAGCGAGTTCGGCCTAGTCCTACTATGGCCCAACCTAACCGAGGCGGCGGGTAGATATATCTACTTCCCATTATATGCTGAGGTCTTCGCCTTCCTACTAGAAGTTGTATTCGTCTACTTAACATACTATGGATGGAAGAAGTTTGGTAAGAGTGCCATGATCATACTACTATTCCTATCATTCATAGGACCATGGTACAGCGCGGCTATGATCG
>WAKH01000003.1 GCA_015523485.1 Thermodiscus sp.
GATAGGAATCACGCAGGTTGTATTACTATTCGGTCTGTTATTTTACTATTATCATGAAAAAATATATAAATTACTAAATATATTAATAGAGAAAGTAGGCTTCATAACATTCAGTTTCATATTTGTACTCTTCTTTGGACTGATATCAAGCTTAATATCGGTCATAGTAACGGCAGTCATATTAGCCGAGATAGCTGCAGCCTTGAAAATCGAACGAAAATACAAGATAGAGTTCGTAGTTCTAGCATCGTTCGCCGTCGGACTAGGCGCCGCTCTGACACCCGTAGGTGAGCCGCTAAGCACGATCGCTATATCAAAGCTGGAAGAGAGTTTCGACTATCTACTCAAGATCTTAGGAGTCTACGTGATAAGCGGAGTTCTACTTGTATCAGCATATACTGCCTATAGGCTAAAGAAGAGCGGAGTAATAGTCTATGGCGTCGAAGCAACATACGGCGAGACTATTCGGAGCGTTATCGAGCGAGCCGTTAGGGTATACATCTTCGTGGCAGCGCTAGAGCTCTTGGGCCACAGTTTCTCTTATCTAGCATATTGCTACTTCAGCAAGCTCCCACCATGGCAACTCTACTGGTTAAACACGATCAGCGCCGTAGTTGATAACGCTACACTGACGGCGGCCGAGATCAACAAGGCATTAACCGTTGAACAGATAAGGAGCGCGCTAATGAGCCTCCTAATATCGGGTGGTATGCTGATTCCGGGCAACATTCCAAACATAGTAGCGGCTGGCAGGCTAAAGATAACGAGTAAGGAGTGGGCTAGGATAGGTGTGCCCTTCGGAATAGTCCTCCTCCTACTATACTTTGTGATAATCGAAGTGATTGGTCTACATATTAGCATTTACACACCGTTTATTTCATGGTGGTTGAGATGAACACACGGCCATTAGAGAGAATACTTGTCCCAATCGACTTATCACCAGTCAGTGACAAGCATATAGAACTAGCTGGTCAGGTAGCGAAGACCTATAACAGCGAACTAATATTGTTCCACTCTATTGATTCATTAGTCATCGAACACGCGGCAGCAGGATACGACCCAGAAAAACTAATCTCCACACTAGAAGCAAAAGCCCGGCAAAAACTGGAAGAATACCAGAAAAAGTTGGAAGAAGCAGGTGTACAAGTCGAGATATATGATGAGATGCCTGTTGCGGATCCCGCGCTTGCTATAAGTAATGCTGCGAAGAGAGCTGGAGCGACAGAGATACTAATAGTTAAGAAGGGATGGCGAATTAAGAGATTCACTCTGATAGGGGGTACGGTCAAGGAGCTCATCAAGCTCTCATCGGTGCCAGTGATCCTTTACCACGTATCCTATTCGAGAAAATCTAAGGAGATAATCGTACATGGAGAACCAGCATTCGCGAAGAGACTAGTCTTCTCAATCGACAAGAACGTCTCCGATCCCTTGATATCATACGTTAGGGATCTGGCAAAGACAGCGAACACCGAGGAGCTGATCCTTTTACACGTCATTGAATCGGAAGAATCAGATGAAATGGTCAACGAATTGATAGACAGGGTTTACAAGAGTCTGCAGGACGCTGCGTCTTCTGTTAAACGTGCAATTCTCAAGTCTGGTAAGACGGGGAAGCTTATCGTAAAATTCGCCGAGTCGATTCGTGGATCGCTTGTCGTTGGTAGAACCGTGCATAAAGGCGTGTTAGACTGGATATTGGGTAGTACGCTGGATCACATCATTCTGTATTCGACTCAACCAATAATAGTCTATCCAGTAGTTCACATAAACGAGTAGGGACCGCCCGTGAGGAGAAGAGTGTTTAGTATGATTCAAATGATTGAGGGTGCAAGCTCCGAGGCGGTTTCCCTCTTTCTATTACTATAATTAGTGATTTTAGGCTTATACGTAGGATGACTTTTATAATTCTATTGCTATCTATAACCCTCCTCGGTGCTGGATACCGTGTCCAATAGAAGGGGGAAGACGCAGATAATCTATGTGGCACTTATACTAGCTATACTCAGCATCTCACTGTCCGGATATATGCTCTATAAAACCTCAAGTGAACTGACAAGGACATACAATAAACTCACTGATCTATCAAATAAGCTGGACTCGTTGAATAAGACCCAAGACTACCAGAAAATACTGAAGAGTATTGAAAAAATCAACAGTAGCTTGAATAACGTTGCCTCTGCTGATGATCTAATAAATATAGCAGAGCAGGTCAACCTTCTCAAAGCCTCGCTCAATGAGAGTCAGACAAACCTCCTAAACCAACTCAATAAACTAGAAGAAAAAATAAAGAAACTAGAAGAAAGAATACTATTCCCAGTAACAATAACAGACGGGAGCGGAGACAAGATTATCATACAGTCAAAGCCTACGAGAATAGTATCACTCGCACCCTCAGTAACAGAAATACTCTATTATGTAAATGCAACTGACAGACTGGTTGGTGTGGATTCATATAGCAATTATCCAGAATGGATTGCTGATGCAAGAGCTAATGGAACATTAGTTGATGTGGGAGGTTTCTTCAATCCTAGTGTCGAGGCAATACTCTCAGCTAATCCCGACCTTGTTATAGGCGTTAATGGTGTAACAGCCCACCAGCAAGTGAAGCAGTTACTCAAAGCATATGGGATACCAGTAATATTGTTGCCACAGAAGAGTCTGATGGATATAAAAGAGTCTCTTCTAATCGTCGGTAGCGCCACAGGAAACATAGATGAGGCTGTCAAGGCTGCTATATCATTCGAATCCTCTCTAGCCAGGATCAAGTATGCTGGCTACGCGACTACTCCTAAGGTAGCTATAATCGTGTGGCTGAATCCGATATGGATCGCCGGAAACTCTACTTTCCAGTCAGAGGCAATATTCTGGGCTGGCGGTGTAAACGTGTTCGAAAACTATACGGGGTGGACCACTATAAGCCCAGAGGAGCTGGTGCAGGCAGCACCGGACATAATAGTGGGTGTCGGTGTTAACTCTACTTCAATCGTCGAGTTCTTAACGCAACAGCTTGGAGACGCGGCCCAACAAATACCTGCGATCGCAAACAACCGCGTGTTCTGTATTGGCTATCCATACAGTGATATGTTGAGTAGACCGAGTCCGAGGATAATCGATGGTATAGTAGCGCTCCAGTTAGTTATCCATCCTGAGATCTATGGATATAATTACACAACACTGCCAGCATGTATTAACTCGACAAGCTTCCCAACGCTACCCAGCATACCATTAGCCTCGCCATAGACTGGTGGAAAAATGAACAAATATATTCCTATAATAATTGTTTTATTGTTAGCAGCCTTTATGGTGTCGCTTTTAACCGGGCCATATAAAAATATAAGTATATCAGATATAATAAATTACTTCTTTAAGGGAAGCCAAGCAGGTAAACCAGGAATAATCCAGTACAGGCTGATTAGAACTACTGCAGCCATGGTATTAGGAGCTGGACTGGCGGCATCTGGCTTGACTATGCAATATGCATTGAGGAATCCTCTAGCAGAACCTTTTCTCCTAGGAGTCTCATCGGGAGCAGCTCTCGGCGTTGTATTGGTCCTTGTCCTCATCAATAATGCCAATCCTCTAGTTATATACTCGGTTGCGATGATATTCGGTATCATCACGTTCTTTGTTGTTATAGGTATTGGGGCTAGGAGTGGAGGGACCCCTACATCGATTATTGTTGCTGGCGTCTCGGTAAGCTATGCTATAACTGGAATAATAATTATCCTTATAACTAAATATATTAACAAGATTAATGTAACGTTCATGTGGTTATTCGGTACTGTGGCTTATACACTGAGGGAAACACTATTATACAGTATAATACTATTGATAATAGGATTAATACCACTATTCGTGATGGCGAAGAGAATCTACACTCTAATACTTGGAGATGACGTGAGTGAGAGTATGGGTGTCGATGTAAACACAACTAGATACGCCTCCTTAATACTATCCGCTATAATCTCATCAGCTATGGTTGCTCTAGCGGGTCCCGTAGGCTTCATTGGACTAGCAGCGCCATGGCTAGCTAGGTTAATGGCAGGCAACGAGTTCAAACAAACACTTGTCTTAGCGATATTAGTCGGAATACTACTGACACTACTATCAGATATTGCTGTAAGAATAGCATCCCCCAGCCAAGAGCTACCCTTAACAGCGTTTACAGCACTATTCGGGGGACCACTACTCTTCTACCTTTCAAAGAAAACAGGGTGGTAGCATGAATAATGCCAATCTAGTGCTACGAAACGTTACTGTAACTATTGAGAGGCGAATCATCCTTGATAAGATATCTCTAGAATTAGGGCCAGGAATACACAGTCTCGTAGGACCAAACGGTGCAGGCAAAACAACCCTACTAAAATCTATCGCGGGTATAATAGACTACGAAGGAGAGATACTCTACAATGGAAAGGTGCTTGATTCGCTCAATGTCGCTTATTCACCAGCAACGCCAATAGTCGATCCACTTGC
>WAKH01000004.1 GCA_015523485.1 Thermodiscus sp.
AGATAAGGGAAGCGATTAAACCACTAGAATTCCTCGATCTGATCGTTAAAGTGGCTGCAGAGTCCGGAATAATGCTGCCAGAACGTAAGGTCAACGAGCTAAGAGAAGTCTTCTCGAAAGAAGAGCAGTCATCCTAAACCTTACTCTCAAACCTTATGTGATAATATCATTATAGTAATTATTCTATCCATATAAATGCTATCCATTATGCCATCCTGAGGATTTCGTGTAAATCAGGCATGTTAGAACTACCTTTTTTGAGAACCTTAGCGGCTCCAGCTGCTACAGCGAACTTGAGTGATTCAAGCACGTCGCATCCACCGATAATACAGACGTTAAATGCAGCGTCGAAAGCATCACCTGCCCCTGTTACGTCGACGGGTTTTGGCACGGTGGGTGGATCTACTTCATACTCGTTATTTCGGGTGTATGCCCTAGCGCCTCCTTTTCCTTTCTTGATTACAATGGTCTCGATCCCGGTTTGAAGGATATCGCTTATCGTGTATCCCGTGTTCTTCATTAATTCGTCTAGTTCCTTGTCGTTAACGAAGAGTATATTTACTAACCCGCTTGTCACCGCCTTCATAACTTCCCCGGGATTTCTATAGACTTCGCCGCCCGGGTCGTACGAGGTTAAACGGTTCTCAATTATCCTCGAGGCTTCTAGTATCACCCTGCCCTTAACGCTGGCGAAATGTACTATGTCGCCTAGCCCTGGGATGAGTGAGCCTGTGAGACCCTCATTTGCTCCTCTAACGGTTATCATGGTCCGAGACGAGTTATTTGGCGAAACTATCACTACAACTATCCCAGGGGGTTCGCCTTTAGCAACGTGTATGTAGCTTGTATCTACACCCATCCTTCTCAAGTCTTCCATTAATCCTAGGCGCACAAAGTCATCGCTAGTCCTAGCGACTAGTATAGCCCTATGATTCAGTCTGGCGATAGCCACCGCATAATTGGTCGCCGCGCCTCCTGGCCCGATCCAGGCCCTCTTAGCGAAACTAGTAGTATCCTCCTGGGGGTAGCTGTTCACCTCAACGCTGATGTCAATGTTTATGTTGCCTACCGCTATGTGCGTCTGTTTTTCAGCAAGCCTGGATAAAATAATTTCTTTCCAGCTCTTCTTTTCAGTTCGTCCCACTCCGCCAACACCCTTACAGCTTCATTGGCAACCTTTGCCGCCTCAATTACCCCCTTACCTGGTATGAACTCATCGGTTATTCTATTTGCTATTACAGCGCAAACGCAACCAGCCCTCGCTCCGTAGATTGATGATACTGTAAGCAACGCGCTTGCTTCCATCTCAAACCCTAGGACTCCGGCGTTGGCTAACTCGGGGATTATGTTCGCGGATTGACTCGTGAAGTATCCGTTAAATCCTGGTCTGCCTTGGCCGAGATAGAAGCTATCTGTGCTAGCGACCAGCCCTGCCCTATAATCCACGTTTAGGATCTCGGCCGCTTCAATGAGCGCCATCACGATCTCATAATGTGCGACTGCAGGATACTCTGGCATAACGTATTGTTTACTAGTACCTTCAAGTCTAACCGCCCCAACTCCAATGACCAGCGTACCAGGCGGGATATCGCTTCTAATTGCACCCATTGTCCCTACTCTAATGAACGTATCACTTCCAACACGAATTAGCTCCTCCAACGCGATAACCGCGCTAGGCGAACCAATACCGGTACTCGTTGTTGTAATAGGTACACCCTTATACCTGCCAGTATACGTTCTGAACTCCCTATGATGAGCAACCAGTCTTCTCTCATCCCATAGGCTTGAGATTAAATCGACCCTCTCAGGATCACCAGGCAAAAGTACGTAGCGAGCGACATCTCCTTTTTTGACTTCCAAGTGGTATTGACGGCCTTCACTATCTTGTGGGATCGCCGCACTCTTTAGCTTGTCATCTGACACAATCATCACCACAATTATTAACATAACCCTTACGATATATTTTGATGGCAACTAGGTATACTAGGGGGTCTCTATGAACATGAAAAACAAGATTACTGGGGTCACATTGACTCTGCTGGGATTCGTGCTTGCAGTACCACTCTCATATATCCTATTGAATCTAGATTACACAACCTTCATAAAATTCTTGAAAATATTTATATTAATAGTTTTCATACTTATAGGTTCACTGCTGACAGCTACGGGAGTTCTAATACTAACAGGCTGGCCTCATAGGAGTGATGGAATCGAGTGACCAACACTGATGAATCATATAATTAATAAAGATTTATAAGTTAAGAGTAAAGCGTTTAAGACACATAACCTAAGAGACTCTTCCCGGGGTAGGATAATTGACGATGAGTGTCGAGGAACGATTCAAACTAATTACAAGGAATGCACAAGAAGTTATAACAGAAAAAGAATTAATGGAAAAATTAGAAACTGGGGATAGACTAAAGGGTTACATCGGATACGAACCAAGCGGACTAGTCCATATCGGATGGCTAATATGGATGTTCAAGGTAAAAGATCTCGTAGATGCAGGCGTTGACTTCACCGTTCTAGAAGCCACATGGCACGCACACATTAACGACAAGCTTGGAGGGGACTTGGACTTAATCCGTAAATCGACGAAAATCGTTAGAGCAGTCTTCGAAGCGATAGGTGTATCCGAGGACAGGCTTCATTATGTTGACGCGGAGGATTTAGCCTCGGATAAGGATTACTGGGCACTCCTTATCAAAGTGGCGAAGAATAACACGCTTCACAGAGTCAAGCGGGCAATGACTATAATGGGTCGAAAGGCGGAGGAAGCTGAAATAGACGCATCGAAGGTACTATACCCTATGATGCAGGTCTCCGACATATTCTACCTCGACTTGGACATTGCACTAGGCGGTATGGACCAGAGGAAAGCCCACATGCTGGCTAGAGATACAGCAGAGAAACTAGGGATGAAGAAGCCCATAGCAATCCATACACCCATCCTTACGGGCCTTAAGGGAGTAGGTAGGATGGATGTAGCGGGCAAAGACAAGGACGAGATTCTTGCTGAAGTAAAGATGAGTAAGAGCAAGCCAGAATACACGATATTCGTTCATTACCCTCCAGAGAAGATAAGAGAGGTAATACGAAAAGCTTACTGCCCGGCTAGACAAACCGAATATAACCCAGTCATTGAGATCAACAAGTATCTATTATTCCAACAGGACGGGTTCCAGCTAGTAGTCGAGAGACCTGCAAAGTACGGCGGCACTGTAGTATATGATAGTTTCGAAGACCTCGAGAGGGATTTCCGTGAAGGAAAACTACATCCAGCCGACCTGAAGAACGCTACGGCCAACGCGTTGATCGAGTTTCTAGCACCTATAAGGGATAGACTCCTCTCGGATAAAGAAACCCTCGATACGATAATAACAATTGAGAAATATTATGGATTAAATATAACAAGTAGCCAGTAAACACTATAGTAGTCCTTTATCCTTCCTAGAAAGACCCACAACTTTTAGAAGCACAAGATAAAAAGAGGTCGCTTTGGTCATTCATATAAGTGAAGACGCTCCCGGGGTTACACCCCACACCTGCTAGTCGAACAAGGGTGGAAATGATCGGAGGTCTTACAACGAGGTGACATGCTATGAAATACCTGATCAAGGCGAAACTCGAGGTCGATGGTAGAGTAGATAAACACGATGTAATAGGCGCAATATTTGGCCAGACAGAGGGACTCTTGGGAAGCGAGTTCAACTTGGAGGAACTACAGAAGAAAGATAAGATCGGTAGAGTTCATGTTGAAATACGCTACCAAGGCACCAAGACAATAGGTAACATCACGATACCCAGTAACCTAGATAGAGTCGAGACGGCAATACTTGCAGCCATGATTGAAACCGTGGACAGAATTGGCCCCTACAATGCGAGGATCACGATAGAAGAGATCAAGGATCTACGTGCTGAAAAGATTAAACAAGTGTTGAAGAGGAGCAAGGAAATACTAAAAATGATGAAGGAGACTGAGCCGGATCTAAAGGAGATCCTAAGAGAAGTCCAGTCTGTAGAGGAAGAAAAACCTAAGCTAGTAGAATATGGTCCAGAGAAGCTGCCAGCTGGCCCAGACATAGACAAATCCGACACTATAATCATAGTCGAGGGCAGAGCGGATGTTCTAAACCTGCTCAGATACGGTTACACTAACGTCATCGCCCTAGAAGGTGCCAGAGAGAAGATCCCGAAGACGATAATCGAGCTCTCGAAGAAAAAGAAGACAATAGCACTAGTTGATGGAGATCGTGGTGGAGAACTAATTCTGAAGACACTCCTAGACCAGGCTCAAATAGACTACGTAGCTAGAGCGCCCAAGGGTATGGAGGTTGAGGAGCTCACTGGAAAAGAGATAGCACACGCACTCGAACAAATGATGCCAGCCGAAGTGTACAAGAAGAAACTGGGCCTCATTAAGGAGGAAAAACCCGTCGAGGTCGAGAAAGAGCCTGAAGCGAAGGTTGAGAAGCCCGTAACGGTAGAGGTTAAAGCGGAGGAAGTAAAGGTAGAGGAGGCGCCGGCTAAAGCTGTTGAGGAAAAGAAGCCTGAGCCCGTTGAACTAGCAGTTATACCCAAGGAGGTTATCGATGAGATACCAAAGTTGAAGGGGAGTCTGGAAGCCATCCTATACGATGAGAACTGGAAGCCAATCAAGAAGATAAGTGTAAGGGACCTTTATCCAGAGCTCCAGAAGGCGGAGCCAGGCCAGATATACGGCGTGCTATTCGACGGTATCATTACACAGCGAATAATTGACGCTGCAGCCGAGAAGGGAGTGAAGATTCTGATTGGTGCTAGGACAGGTACCAAGCTGGCTAGCAAGCCGAAAGACGTGCTGTTCTTCACCTTTAATGACTTGACTTAGCCCCCGAAGAAGTCTAGGAGGCTTGTCTGCCTCCCTCCACTTTTTAACCTCCTCTCGGTCACCCCGAAGTAAGAGAGTATTCTCAGTGCCGAAGGGACTACCTGCTTGTCGATGTAGTAGTCTACGTCTATTTCATCTGGCTTGACGGCAAAGTATGGTTTAACTTTTTTGGAGAGGGGACCCGATCCCTTCACCACGATATAGCCTATCTTTGAGCCGGGGCCGACCTTAATCCCCATCCTCTGCATCATTCTAGCCACAACAATGTGCGGCTGCTCTGCAACATACTCTTCTAACCGTTTAGAGAGGGTCTTCCATATGACTAGTTTACGTATGTCTATCTTGTGGTTCCTTAGATCCTCTATTACCCGTCTCACATAGTCAACCGCGTCTTGCACATTACCTGTCTTCAAAACAAGCTCTGCCACCTTTATCTGGGTCTCCTTAGCTAGCTCGCTCCAATCTCCCCTTACAGCTTCAAAGCCTACAACATCGATTTTGCCGTCAATTGTTAAACCTACGTATCTCTTCTTTGCCTCAGTGAAGAACACTTTCTTATACACTTTGTCGATCTTTACATCGAATCCTAGGACCTCCTCGATCCAAGATATTAGTTGATTAACCTTCTCCTCGTTGTTGGTTACAAACAGGCTGTCGGTATCGCCGTATATGACGTCGAGGCCGAGTTCGCGGGCTTTTCTGATAGCCTTCATTATAAGGGTTCTACCCCACGCTGTGATAGACTCCGCGCATTGCCGACAGTACCACCTAGCATATGGCCATCCTAGGTAGCCATAGGACGCGTTGGCTAGGACCTTTACAGCCCTTTGTCTCTCGTTTAGTAGATTATAGTCGGGGGAGCCCTCCTTGTACCGTTTCATTTCGGCTTTGATGTTCTTCCTTATCGTTAGTAGTTTCTCTACAACCTTCTTGAAGAAGCCCGGCGGTTCTTTCCTAAACATGTGGCCTACTTCGGGCGCCTTATTCACGTTGCTTGGATCAACCGGTTCATCTGGTTTCACGAGAGTGTCGGGTCCCACATTGTATCGAACCATTATGTTTGGATACATGCTGGCGAAGTCCAGTACTGCTATGTTATCGTGGAGTCCAGGCTTCGGCTTCAATACAATAGCTCCCGTATATGACTCCTCCCGACGCTCCTTCCTATTGGGTACTAGTTCGCCTAGCTTGTTGGCTTCCCTGATCAGCCTCCATTCCAGTCTGAAGCCGACGCTGGCCGCCATAACTTGATCCATGGGGATACCGCTTACTTGGCTCATCTGTGCACCGAATGGTAGGAATTTGCTGATTAGGCCGTAGGTAGAGTATACGTCGTCTCGTGCATAATCTAGTAGGATCCTTCTCTTAGCGGGATCATCCCAGTACTCGCTTATTTGCCACCATTCCAGTATGACTCTCTTCTCCTTTGGCATCACACTGAGATAATCTGCTACCTCTTCTAGCGTCTTCATCTTCACCTCGTACATTTCATCGGCGAAATCGTATAGGTCGACGTTAAGCCTTCCTGGGATGCTATAGTGGCCATAGACGCTCGGTTGTGGTGGAGAGTTAACCCTCCTGCCTATGTCGAGCCTTATCCCCAGTATCTTGGCCCTATCTACTAGATATGGCCAGTCGAACCTGTTTTGATTATAGCCTACAATTATGTCTGGATCATAGTCCAGTATCGCGTCCTTGAACTCGTTTATTATCTTTCTATCGTTCTTACCATCCGAAACTAAGAGGACTGGTTCCCTGTCCTTATCAGTCATGTAGCCTATTATTATCACGGGGTCCCTCTTGGGATCGGGGCTTCTCTGGGGATTATACACCTCTATGTCAAACGCCATAATCCGTAGGCCTTCTAGAGGGTCCCTCTTAGAATACTCCTCCAGCTCTATGAGCTGGCTTTTCGCGATATAATACGCGTCAACCCTGAGCCCAGATAGCCTACCCTCCTCTACCTCGACACTATACCACCTCATAGGATAGATGTTATTGTCGATCAAGTACCTCATCGAGAACCTAATATCTGCCTCGAGAACCTCCCTTACCCCAGGGACCCTCGCGACAGCCTCGCGATACTCCCTAACAGTGGCTGGGATAAGAGTCTCAATCCTTAACACGTCTACCTCTCTGCCCACATATCTCCTCTTCAGGTGTTGAACCTGTGTGATTGGGCTCGATGGCTTAGATAATGTTTTGATTGTTCTTGTAATCTCCTCAACATTCACGCCTTGCTCCAGCACCGCGTAGAAATATGGTCGAAACCCTTTCACGTGTATTAGGACCCTTTCTCCATCCTCCGTCCTGCCCCACAAGTCGATGATTGGCTCGTTGCCAATTACTTCATAGCTTACATCAAGGAGTTGGAATACTATTTCCAATAGGGCTCCCCCACTATCTAATTATTGTATTCAAGAGCCATATACCTAAAGCATACACAACGATACTAAGGGAGGGGCCAAGTATTGGAGAACACAAGGAGAGGAGTACACATAGCCTTTGAAGGAATAGACGGTAGCGGGTTGACAACCCACTCCAGGAGACTTGTAGATGAACTCTCCAATATGGGGTATAAATCCGAGTACTTCAAGGAGCCAACCAAGGGACCCATCGGTGACCTGATACGTTCCTTTCTCCGAGGCGATGATAGAGTCCGCCACGATCTACTCGCACTACTCTTCGCGGCTGATAGGCTATGGAATTATCACGCTTCAACCAAACCAATAGCGCTGCTGAAGGAGCAAGGATACATAGTGGTTAGCGATCGCTACAAGTATTCGAGCGCCGCATACCAGGGTGCCTTCACAGATCTAGAATGGGTGTGGATAATCAATTCGAGGGTCCCTCACGCTGACATTATAGTTTACCTTGATGTTCCTGTAGATGTGGCTCTTAGAAGGATAGAGCTAAGGTCCAAGAATGGAGTCGCGCGGGAACACTATGAAAAGGCTGAGCTACTCGAGAAAATACGCCGCAATTACGAAGTCGTATTGAGGAAGGCTGAGGAGGAGGGTGTTGTCGTTATCAAGATTAGCGGCGTAGATTCTGGAGGAGAGAGGAGTATTGACGAAGTAGCCCGGGAAATCAAGGAGAAAATAGTCGATTTCATCACTAGCCGTCGCTAGATATTGTTATTTCTCCTGTATCCTTGAATGTTATAATAATACCATCACTAACCCTCTCCATTATGCCCTTGACCTTATCGAACAGGGGGATGTCTGCGAGGATTGCTCCCGCCACAAGTATAGGGTCGGCCTCTGATTCTACTATGATCGCTAATGGCTTCCTGGAATAGTACTTCAAGCCGTATAGGGTATAGGAGCCCACGGTGGATCCCCTAGGCCTTCCTATTACAAGTACCCTGTCATGGATGGTCTTGCCACTAACCGTTGTACCGGTCTTTGGGTCGACCTCGCCGTAGAAGCTCAGTGCTTCCTCAACGACTGCGGGTCCCTCCCCGCTTCCCGGGTTTAATACTCTTCCATGGAATTTTATGGTGCCCATGTTATTCACCACCATCACATGTACAATAGTGGAATCATGTCTTCGATTGTTGAGAGGCCCACTTTTAATCCTCTTTTAGATAAATAGAAGTATGCTTTATAACTATTGGTTACAACCGTTAATCCACTATCATCCCTTCCGAAGGGTGAAACAATCAAACAAGTATCCCGCACTATCACGGCTTTCTCCTTCAAAACGCCCAGGTACTCTGGATAACTCTCCCTAAATCTCCTATACTCGGACCTGGACAATGTTATTACGATCTTTGACTTCGGCTCCGGCTTACCCTCTAGAAGCTTAGCAAGCCTGGCTAGATCCTCAGCCCTAGAGTGCGGACAGCCCAGAAATACTACGTCGGGCTTCTCGCTTGGTTTATGCTCTTCGTATAAACTAGCTAGTTCTCTCCAGTCAATAGTCTCGAATCTCTCTAGCTTGACAATATCTATTGAGGGACCCGTTATCCCATCCAGATAGATCATTGCGAGGGACCCTGCGGCTCCCACAGCAGCGAGCATCTCTTTTACTGCAAGCTCGTCTCGTAATGCTACCTTAACGTATGGCGGTCTTACTCCGGCGTATCTCTCTGCAACAAGTTTGCCTAGGAGGCCGGCCATGACTTCGTCAAGCGGCTCGTTATGATCGACCTTGAACCCGGTAGTCGGTTTCCGGTTCTCGTCGATGTGTAGCCCCCAGTAGTATGTCTTACCAACAATTGCGGACATGAGGGCTAGTGGTCCTCCTTCCCTATTGGTTCTTATACCTATCACGCTGTTCCCGTAGAGTATAGCGCTTGACTCTCCCCAAGAAACACTATCACCGGGCTTGAGAAATCTGGTATCGGGTAGGTAGTAGGGCGTACATGTTAGTGTTGTCTGAGCTCCCATTGCTCTGAGTGCTTTTACGATCCTCATCTGCCCCTTAACAAATTCATCATCTAGGCGGACTCCTATATGTGACATTAGACTGGGTTCCTCGCTATCGAATCCTATTGGGTTGACCGTTGTGGGGACCTCTACCCTCGCTCCCTTCTCTACAAGCTCCTCTAAGAGAGCTAGACCGTGTTCTCCTATTGTTCCATAGGATATCCCGGAGACATGAGCGTGCTTAATCGGGATTAGCCTCTCGGCACCTAGCGCTTCGCCTACCTTGACTAGTGTCTTGATGGCTAACGCTTTAGCTTCGCCCTCGTAGCCAGAAAGTATCCTCTCCTCTTCCCTAGTTAGATACATTAGACTCCTTCACCCTGGCCACTTAGCTCTCTCGAAGTGTGGATCACCCTTCCGGGGCACTGTAGCATCAATACCCATTTTTGCAGTAAAGCCGTTATCCGCCGAAGGATCTAGCGTTGACCCCCTTGCATTCTTGATCACTACTAGATCCCTGTCAGCCTGGAACCTTGTAGCTATCGCCCACTCAACCATCTCATAGTTGTCAGGATCAATGTCACCATCGACCACTACCACGTGCTTGAGGCTAGGATGGCCCGCGAACGCCGCCATTATAGCGTTCTTAGCATCTCCATCATGATTCTTCTCTATCGATATTATAGCATGGAGCCAACCGCCTCCTCCCGGCGAAAGCCTCACCTTATAGACGCGTGGTACAACCCTTGATACCGAAGCCCAGATTTGAGCTTCCCGCGGGAATCCCATCAAGTGCATGTGCTCTCGCCCACCAGGTAGGATTACATGGGTGTAATTGTCTGACACGAATACCTTCTCTGCATACAACACTGGTTCTCTCCTAACCTTATCATACAACATCAATATGTCCGTGAAGGGACCCTCCTCTACCCTCTCGGCAGTCAAATAACCCTCCACGATAGCGCCAGCACCAACAGGAACCGGGTTACCATGCACTGGGCTTGGGAATACCTCTAGACCGTTGAGTAGTCTTGACGCGACTCCCAATTCAAACTGGCCGAGGCTCGGTGAAGTCGAAACTGCCACCAGTACAGCCGGATGTACCCCTAGCACTACTGTAACGGGCAGCCTGCCCTCCTCCTTAACCGCGTCATTGTATAGCTTGTATAGATGCCTAGGAACGATCCTTACAGCGACCCTCCTCTCATCGATATACATCATCCTATGTATGCTCGCGTTGCATACGCCTTTCCAGCATGCTATTATGAAGGCAGCTGTGAGGTATAGTCCACCGTCTTTCTCGAAGAACTTTGCGAATGGCAGGCTTTTGAAGCCTTTATCGACAGACCGATAGCCTCCTGGGTCGCCGATCCAGGTTAACTCCTTGGGGTTCTCGACCGCGTTCAGAATCTTCTTGTAGGCTTCTTCCTCGTTCTCCACTCCTAGGGCTTCCAGTAGCCTTTTACGAGTCGATACTAGGTTACCAACGCTGGTTGTGGATGTCCCCTTCACATTAAAAGCTGGTATGAGGTCTTTTTCCTCTGTCTTCTTGAGTATGCGAGTTACCTCGTATACAGGGTCTAGGACGCCGTAGTCTTCGATATTATATTTCCTTGTAAAAGTCTCTATTGATGCGCTTGACACCATAGGCACCACGTAATGCGATGGTAATCCCAGCTATTATGTCTCTGTCCTTAACAATCTCGGAGACATGGTTTATGCTAGATGTACCTGTAGTTCCCGTCTCGTCCACAATAAAGTACTCAATATCACTCTGTGAGAGAGATGCTACTGCCTCTATGAATCCGTGACCGTTACCTACGTAAACCTCGCTCGTCTTGGCTGGAATAGATTTAACGAGTTCTCGGATAGTTGAACCGACCATGTTGCAGTCTACCTTTGAAACAAACACTATTAGCGTATCTCCAATACTGGCTATACCGCACTCCTTTCCTGGATCAATACCGAATATGAGTTTCTTGAAGCCTTTCCTAGGATAGGTAATTGCATACACGAGGGCTTTGACCGGGTCCTCTTCAGATATTAGCGGGCCATTGAAGCTTGACACAGCTCTCTCAAAGAACTTTTCCTCTGGCGAGTTTCTCTTAGGGAGAACTAGGATGTCAGCGTCTATGAATTCCTCCTGTCTTGGGAGGAGAATCCTGATTCCCTGTATCTCTAATAATTTCATGATCTGCTTGATGAAGCTTATTGACTCTGGGTCGCCGCGTAGCCATGCGATACTCCGCTTCGAGTACCACCACCCTCTATTCATTACTCTATTTGCTTCATTCTTGGTTCAACTTAACTAGCTCGATCGGGGGGCTATAAGCTATAGCATACGCTCCGTAGAGAGACTGTTGTTCAAGAAATGATGATTCAATTACTTTGAAGCGTAGATGCCTTCCAGCGAACTTATCAAGGTATCTCTGAATCCCGTCTAGGATCACCTCTTTGTGCCTTGCAAATAAGCCACCCGATAGGTAGACTACCTCGGGATCGTATGTGGATGCAATGCTAGCGATTCCGGCCGCGTGGATTTTGTTTAAATAATCAACTACATGTAGTGCAAACGCGTCTCCCTTCTTGGCATATTCGTAGATGTCTCCAGTAGTGATATCACCATTCCTCGCCTTATGGTATAGTTCAGTATCAAAACTCGTCGACGATGCCAGCGTCTTGGCAGTTCTCGGTATCCATCTACCGCCCGCTAATGCTTCCCAGTGTCCAACTCCCCCGCACCCACATTCCAGCCCGGAATCCACGTCTACCACGATGTGCCCGATCTCATGTGCATTTCCATTGGACCCTATGAGTAGTCTCCCATCTACGATAACGCCCCCGCCAATGCCAGTGCCGATGGTTACCAGAACCGCGTTTTTTAGGTCTTGCTTGACCAGTGCTTTCTCAGCCCATATGCCAGCGACTCCGTCGTTTGCAATGATCACATGACGCGTGTATCTCTTCACAACATCCGTAACATGGACTCTATCCTGATCGATGTTTGGCGGTTTTTCAAGTACCCCTTCCCGATAATTAATTGGTCCTGGTGCTGCTATCCCTGCCTTCGCAATATAGGAGATACCTGTCCTCCCGAGTAGTTTTCCTATAACTTGGTCGATCGTTTTCTCGACGTTTGAGCGCGGCGTCCTTGCTCGTTCAACGTCTATGATTTCTCCGCGGTGATCAAATACTGCGGCAATGATCTTAGAGGCTCCTATATCGAGGGCTAAAATGTAATCCGCCATAACCCAAACACCTTTAACTATTATATCGAAGCCAGTCCGAGTAATAAGTGACTGCCCAGGTGATAATTGTTGGCTAGCCACATCATAGTAAAACCAGGAGATATCGCTGAGAGTGTTGTAGCGGTCGGTGATCCGGGAAGGGCTACCCTCTTATCTCACTTACTGGACAATCCTAGACTCGTGAACGACAATCGGGGATTACTCGTTTATACGGGTGAATGGAGAGGTCGCAAAATAACAATTGCAACTCATGGCATGGGAGCGCCTTCAGCCGCGATAGTCTTCGAAGAGCTGGTGAAATCCGGGGCTAGAAGAATCGTGCGCTTCGGTACAGCTGGAGGAGTCGGTTCAAAAGTCGCGCCCGGCACAGTTGTAGTAGCAGACTCCGCGTCGGCGCTTATCGGGGGATGCGGTCTCGGTCAATATTTCAATGGTTTTATTCCTCCTATGGCGCCATCAATCGATTTGACAACCAAGTTGGTCGAGAAAATACGCGAGATGGAGACGGTGCATGTGGGACCCGTGTTCTGCAGTGATGCCTTCTACTCGGAAGACGAAGGGCTGGCTGGTAAGCTAGAGGAGCTGGGTGTCATAGCAATAGAGATGGAGACGGCTATATTGTACGCACTTGGCAAAGCAAGAGGGTTTGAGGCCTCCTCTGTATTGATAATAACTAACAGAATAGGTTCTACGGAATTCATCGACAAGGAGACCTTAACGAGGAAGGTGAAAAGTATAGCGCCAGCTATCTTCGACTCAATAATCGAGTAATAGAGAGTCGGTGTGCAAGAGTCTCCTATCACTAATGTGCAGGATTCGCCCAGCACCTTCATCTTCTAATATCAAATGGCCTCCCCAGTATCCCGTTATTGTGAATGTCTTGCCAGCTATGTTCTCTGGCTTGGCCTCCGGCATCTCCAATACGACACGTTGTTTCGAACTCACTACCCTGACTAGTTCCCCGCTCCAATCGATTCCGACGGTTTTCGATATTCTCTCAGCTGCATTGCTGATTAGTGCTGCTACTTTGGGTAAATACACCTTCTTTGGTCGCCTCGACTTTACTTGTGATGCCAGGTTTTTCTTGCTTATTTGTATTTCCAGTTTACGTGCTTCGTATAGGCTGTCGACTACGTGTAGGATTGTAGCGATGTTATGCGCTTGTTCTGCGAGGCGCTCGTAGAATCTGAACTCCCTTGTTACACCAACCTTAACTCTTCCAGCACCAGCATCTGTTAGGTAAACGACGTAGTTTGTCCGACCCATGCTGTCAATCTTCTTGCATATCTCTAGTGAATTGTGAGAGTGCGTGCTTATGCATAATTCGTAAAGAGCACGTATACTCCTCTTATGTTGTCTGCAGTAGGAATCGGTTTGTACAACGCAGTATAGTCTTTTCCACGGTTCGTCTTTCTGCCATAGCGGTCCGTCATGCCATCTACAATATGGCCTCCAGGGTAGGGGTGCTAACCTTATTCTCTTATCTACGCCTTTGAACGCATCAGGTTGATCGAGTCTCTGTAGAACTAGATAGTCAGGCTCCACAATGTATTCCTTTATCGTCCATGTTTCTTTGCCAAGCAATCCACTGTACTCGAGGTCTAAGTCCCTATGCTTTGTTATCTTTTTCTGAACTAGTCTTAGAATCGCTCTATTACTCAAGACTAAGCACCCTCTCTATTAAAGTACTGCCGATATCATGATACTCTTGAAGAGCCTTTATAGGAATCCATTCGAGACCCGTCTGGCGTGTCTTCTCGTAATAGTACTCGTATAATATCCTCGCTAAATATAATGTATTTAATACATTTAAGTTAATACCTGAAGTGTTATAGGCAATAAATAATTCATTCACTAATAATTTTTTCAAATACTCCTTTTCAAAGAATATAACATGGGACATTTCAACAGCATACTCTATGCTACGAATTAATGATGCAATATCGTATTCGAGGCAAACGGGATCATTGATATCTGGCTCACCGCCTGGATCTAAAAAGTAAACCTTGTCGCCCAACACTATCTGGTATAGGTGGAGGTCGCCATGACCTGATACTCTCTCACAATCTTGAACCTCATATACGTAATTCACTAGCCTACTACATACATAGTTCACAAGGCGAAGCTCCCATCCCTGAGCAACTCTACGGGCCAGCTGACACCTTTCATTAACCGTCCGCTTTAAAGATGCAGGCGTTATTTTACTACTGCATTTTCTAAGGTTATCGTGGAAATCTCTAAGAGCCTCTCCTATCGATCTTACCAGGTTAATAGAACCGTGGAAATCGCCTAGTGACAGTCTATATATCAACTCGTCAGCTGCAACTAGGCCTTCCACCATTTCAACGCATAAACTATCTGGTCCGATATAGAGTAGCTTTAAGCTCGGTACATGTTTGCTGCATCTACTGTAGTAATCTATGTATGAATCAATTAGGCTCGACTCGATATCGTAGAGGAGGATTATTTTATCGTTCTTCATGTGAATAATGATTCCTTTCTTATTTTCGGCAAGGATTGGTTCTATGTAATCATATTTGCCTGTGAGCGTGAGGTACTGGTATAGTGGGTTCATTGCTCTAACCCTTGAATTTGTTAATACTTTGTACTCTCGAGTGGATAAGTGTCTTAGATGCCATAATTACAGTGTGGGTAGAGTCATGAAGCGTTGCCCCCTCTGTGGCCGTATACTTACAAGGTTGCGTAAGGATAGCAATGAGATTGTAATTCGGGGCTTATGCCCCGAAGATCGGGATAAGCTTATCAGGTTCTATGAGCAATTATCTGATGAGACCATCTATACCCGCTTCTTCTCGATCATTCGGTACTTTGACCCTTATGTTGATAAGCTTGTTTCATCTAGCGGTATACTTGCTATTGTGGCTGAGGAAGCTTCCTCGGGCGAGATAGTAGGCGTTGCTGAGCTCGTATTGGATAAAGAAGGCAGAGCTGAAGGCGGCATAATCGTGCTTGAACGGATGCAAGGGAAAGGGATAGGTACCGCAATGGCTCTTTCCATGAAAGAATTAGCTAAAGAATACGGGATAAGGAAAGTCTATGGCTACATTCTGGCGGATAACATTAAGGCATTGAGGCTAGTTAAGAAGCTAGGTGGGAGGCCGAAGAGCTACTACTCCTCTATGATATATGTCGAGATCCCTGTCGAGGATGGTTAACTGCATAGACCCTCTCTACCAAATATGTCCTTTAGCCTACCCTTCGTGTACGCGTAGACGTTGTGGGGATGTATTGATTCTAAGCTCAACACTTCAACCTCAATTATTGACTCCTCTGATATCGATCCGGCTAAGTCCCTAGCGATATTGCAAATAGATTCCCTCGCTATATCCTCCGCGAATTTTGGCCGTCTGTGTGCCTCTATCACCAGCCTCGCTTCCTGCTCCCTTTTCAGCATAGTGAATGCTGGTGCAGAGAAGCTCTTTGCTATGGCATTGGCGATTCTCTCAATCCTAACCATCTCGCCAGTTGTAGTTACACGTCCTGAGACTAGGACTCTCTGCACGTGACTTGGCGTTAGCTTGCTTTCTCCAATAATGGATTCTATTGTTGACTGCGCGCTTGGGCATACACTCATACCTGCTACTGTTACTGAAACGGTCCAAAGCCTTGTGCCCTCTCTGCTCTTGCGCACTAGTATGTCAACATCAACTGGCTCGCGTCCTGTGATGTCATTGAATGATAGGTCTATGTAGTATGTGGTTCTCGCTCTTGCTTCAGCGTGGGAGGCGTAGTCATGCAGCTTTAGGAGGCGGGTTGCGACCATCTCTAGATACTCTTCGATACTATGGGCATCTGAAGGCGTGAGGAGTTCTGATACGGAGAGTGCTTCTATGTTTCTGGAAAGGTGGGCGCCCCGTCTGTCTCCGTCAATTGCTACTGTGACGTCCATGTTTAGGTCTAGTATGATCTCTCCTTTTGGGGTTTTCAGGTTGATCCTATGTTTTATGTTTTTAAATCCTATTTTTTCTAGTGGTATTCTTAGTGTCGGTTCGAGGTCTTGTATTTCCATCTCGCTAACACCTCAACGTCGAGATCTGCTACGGCTATTGGGAAGGATATCTCTAGCTTCTCGAGGATCTCCGGGTTGACCTCACCCATTATCGCTAATTCCTCACCGTTGCTTGTGAGTAGTCTTGCTGCCCTACCCGTAATGAATACTGGGTGGCTAGTTGGCTCCACTTTGAAATCGACATCCAGTATTCGGAGTATTGAGTATACTGATGCCTGTATGTCCTCATAACCTACCTCATCATCCATTATCAGTAGAGCCATGTGTAAGTGGTCTGTGGGCGGTGATCCTGGCTTAACTATCATTCCAATCTCGAATACCTTGACCGGCTTCCTAGCGTGTACGTTTTTAGCTGCAACTGACAGTAGTGACGGTATTAAGCTGGGTCTCAGCGCACTGTACTCGTATTGTACGGGATTCAGTATCTCCACTCTCTCATGGAAGTGAGTATAGTCGAGTAATTTTGGACTTATCAGTGTCAACTGGGTTACCTCTGTAAAGCCTAGGCCAATTGCTAGTTCCCTTAGAACTCGTGAGAGCCTTGACTCGGGGAGTAGTTTACCGGGGCTTTCAACGACTGGTCTGTTGAATCCGAGGCTTTCATAGCCTAGAGCTATGGCTATATCCTCTATCAAGTCTACCTCGCGAATTATGTCTACTCTGAAGGGTGCAGGAGTCACAATTATCGAGTTCTCCTCGATAGTAACGTTGTGGAGCGTTCTCCCAAGGCTATCTGTTATGGATTCCAGGGATAGCTCTAATCCTAGGGTTTGTGTGACTAGTTGCCTTGTGATTCTTAGCGTCTTTGTTGTGAGTAATGGTGTTGTAACTTCTCCTTGTGGGGTGTAGATTTTGATACTCCCTATGTATGCTCCTTCTCGCTCGGTTAGGGCAGTGACAATAATGTCTAGAACCTTGTTAACGGTTTCTCTATGTGTTCCTGTTACGTCTATGAATACGTGTTTGGTTCCTGGCTCGAGTCTGGTCACGTTAGAGTTGATTACTGGTGGGATGGCTATTATCTCCTCTCCAGAGTATAGTGCCGGGTGGGTCCCTCTATCCGTATTTAGGGATATGTTGCCGTATTTTTGACCTTGAGTTGTATTTTCTAATACTTGCCTTATAGAGTATCTCCTTGTATCATCTAGTGGGATCATGTCTGCGTCTAGCGACTCGTCTATATAGCGGAGATTCTTGCTAGGTAATTTGTCAAGATCGTGGATTCCTATTGCTACCTTACGCCGTCTCCTACCTATAGTGTCGTGTAGCTTCTCCTGGAATTGAATTAGCTCCTCCAAGAAGTCTTCATCTATATTGACATTGTACACGATAGCTGCTGCAATATAGGGCCTAGTTGATGGCGGTCTTACTTCGAGAGAGTAACCGGAATCTATAATCTTCGGTTTCTTCCATCCTTTCCTTTTGCCTTGTAGCCCGTTTATGGCTCTAGCTAGGCCTTCGCTTATGTAGAGGTCTGGCCTATCAGGGTTTATCTCGACCTCGAGATCTTCATCTATAAGCTCGCTCTCACATTTTAGCTTGAAGAGTGTTTCCATTATTTCATCGAGGCTTAGCCCTGTTAGCTTTATTAGTTTCTCGGGTTTGAATCTTAATACGGGCATTCTTATCACCTTAGATTAATTTAATTTTGAAATTAAGTATTTTTCCTATGTCCCGCGTGTATAGGTCTCTGATATCAGTTATTCCCAGTACTGCGGCGGCGAATCTCTCGACTCCAAAACCCCAGGCACCTACAGGGTAATCTACGCCCGCAGCCTCCAATACTTCTGGCCTGAACAGGCCTGCTCCGAACAGCTCAAGCCATTTACCGTTGGGGAGTTGAACGTAACCCTCCACGCTTGGTTCTGTGAAGGGGAAGTAGCCTGGTTTGAGTTTGAGTTTAAGGCCTAGTCTCCTAGCTACTTCCTCTAGTATGCCGATAAGGTCTCTGAAGGTGTAGCCGGGCCAACCCATTATCCCATCCAATTGGTGGAATTCGGGTAGGTGAGTGGCATCGACTACGTCGCTCCTGTATACTCTACCTATGGTGAAGAATCTTATCGGGGGTTCTGGCTGTTGGGTGAGTACTCTTGCTGAAACGCTCGTGGTTTGGCTTCTCAGTAGGAGCCTCGCTGCTATCTCTGGATTCCACTTGTAACCCCAGCCTTCTTCGTGTATTTTTGCAACACGTTCGACTACATCCTTGTACTCTGTTAGGTCGGCTCTACGTGGTTCTTTTATCCAAAGCGTGTCATGAATCTCTCGCGCAGGGTGATCTTGGGCTTGGAATAGGACATCGAAATTGAATAGCTCCATTTCAACGATTGGTCCTCTTACCTCAATGAATCCAAGCTCTTTCATTATATCTCTTAGCATCTCTATGAATTCGACTAGGAAGTGTTTTCGGGCCGGATATATTCTCGGGGGTTCAGCTGATACGTCATATGCTCTAAGCGCGACACGCCTCCATAAACCTGACGATATTAAGTTTGATGATAGCTTTGCTACTTCAACAACTGACTTTTCAAGTATCTTGTTTGGGGAGACATTCAACTTGAACCTCATTCTTTTAATCTTCTTAATTTTTATTAAGCCTCTCTTTACTAGTTCTCCGGGAGGCTCGAAGGAGGGGTCCTCCCTTACCTTACGTAGCGCGGATCTTAGCTCGTCTAGGTCATCTAGTATCTTTTTTGGATCACCACTAAGCATAACAGTATTTCCTTCTATCGTTATGAAACCTTTTCTCTTGGCCTGGCCAATAGCGATACCGGACTCGTTGCCTAGCTCGGCTCTTATAGTATTGATGTCGAGACTACCGTTATGCTCGATTAACAGTTTAACTAGCTTTTCCTCAGGAAGACCTTCTTCTAGGGCTTTCAAGCCCTTATCTGTCAGGTGTGCTAATGACTCGATTTCTTCATCTATCTTAGCTAAACCTTTGCTGGAGAGAAGCATGATTAGACTGGCTAGCGAGGTTTTCTCTACATTGAGCTTTTCGGCTGCTTCTTCGATATAACCCTCTGTTACGCCCTTTTCCTGCATTTTCTTTAGTAGTTCATATTCGCTTTTACTTAGCCGGTATACTTGCTCGGCCAATGTAGTCCTTCCCTAACTCTTAAGGAGGATGTGGAAGAATTAAGGCTTGTACGTCTCGTGATCATAACTATTAAAAGATGTTATTTATGAGATAATATTGCGATGTACTCGTCACCGCTTATTTGATCTAGTCTAATGAAGCCGAACCTAAAGAGCTGTAGACGGGCGTCTATCTTGTACTCTCTGATTGCTGATTCGATATAGCCGTCATAAATTCTGAACTCTAGTCCCTGCGGCTCCATAACCTTTAGCTTGACTGATTTACTGGCTGGAACCCACTGGATTATTGGTAGCTTCCTTTGCCGGGCATAGTCTAACTCTACATTGATAAGCTTGGCGGCTCCGTTCTCTATGGAGAAGTTTCCTAACCCCATTAAACGTATATCGCGTCTATCTAGATCGTTCTTATTGACTAGTATTTTCTCTCTAGGACATACTTGTATCTCCCTTTTCCTCTCGGGCCTGTCGGGGTGATATGGTATACTGGCAGTCATGCATTCGTTTATATCTAGGGTGATCTCGACTGGGTCCCACACGAACATTAACCTATCTGCTATTGGGTCAAGTATCTTCCTGTTTGTGGCGGCAAGGTTGTCCCAGCTTATTTTTGCGTCTCCACGCTTTATGCCAACTTCTAGTATTAGCTGGCGGATTGCTTCAGGAAGGATTCCTCTCCTTCTTAATCCGGCGATTGTCCCGAATCTTGGGTCGTCGAAGCCCATGAATTTATCCGGGTTCTCCTCCATTAGACTCCTGATGTAGCTTTTACTCATGATGAATCCTTCTAGTTTCAGCCTTCCAAAATGTATGAACTCGGGTGGATCCCAGTTCATACACCTGTATACGTATAATTGTTTTTCGGTGTTTACCTGGTGTTCTTTTCCACGTAACACGTGTGTTACGCCCATCATGTGGTCGTCGACACTAACAGCGAAGTTATAGGTGGGCCATACCACGTATTTTGAGCCTACGAGAGGGTGAGGGTAACGCTCGGTATCTATGATCCTAAAGGCGACCCAATCCCTGACGCTTGGGTTGGGATGACTTAGATCGGTCTTCATTCTTACAACGGCTTCTCCTTCGCCATAGTAGCCCTCCAGCATCTTATCAAACTGTTCAAGCTGCCATTCAACACTGTTGTTCCTCGTTTCACAGGATTTGCCTGCTCTAAGTAGTTCTCTGGATTTCTCCTTGCATAGGTCGATATAGGCACATCCCCGCTTAATGACTTCGCGAGCTACATCGTAGAATATCTCAATCCTCTGACTCTGAATGTATTCTTCATGCCATACAACGTTTAACCATCTTAGATCTTCTTTTATGAGGTCGTAAGCCTCTATCATCGGTCTTTTGGTTCTGGGATCGGTATCCTCGAATCTTAGTATCATTCTGCCTTTGTACATCTTAGCGTATTCGTCGCTTAGGATCGCTGGCCTCGCATTACCTAGGTGAATAACGAAGTCTGGATTAGGCGCGAATCGGGTGACCACTTTTCCTTCGACTGCATTAGGTAGTGGGGGTAGGGTTTTCTCCTCCTTCTTTTCCTTTTCTTCACGTAGTAGCCACTCGTACTCTTCTTCGAGTATCCTTTTCTGCTCTGATAGTGGTAGTTTATTTATTTCATTGACGTATTTTTGGACGAGCTTCACTACTTCTTTCGCTCGCGGTTTCAAGTCAGGGTTGTCTCCTAGTATCATGGACATTACACTACCTACTCGTGCTTGACCGCCATGTCTCACCGCGTTCTTCAATACGTAGCCCTTCACCAGCTTTTCTAGGTTCAAATCTTCTGACCCCCTGGAAACCTATTGTTCAGGCTCGAGTATAATGAGGTTCTCCTCTCCAACTAGGATAGCCACGTATTTAGGTGGGTGTGTTCCTGGAATCCAGGCGATGTAGAGAACTGTCGCTTCATGATCAACCCTAATGGTCCTAGTTTCTCCTTTTCCTGTTAAGACATATGCCAGTACGTCATTCTTCTTTAGGTCATCCCCTTCGTAAGCGTAGAAGATTGTTTGTACACCGCCTACTTCGTAAACATATACTGGCGTGTTCCGCTGGACGTACATTGCTTTGTCGCCTTTCCAAGGGACTCTGACCGCTATCCCACGCGTCGTTACGCTATTTTCGAGGTCTATTGCAAGCTCTAGTGCTTTCTCGTATATTGTCTTGCCTAGAGCATTCTCCGCTGGTTCCTTGGTTATTTTGTATCGGTTGTTCGATATGTCCGGGATCAGATATTCGTCAGACTCGACTGATTCGACGTATACTATGGGGAATCGATAGTCGCTGGGTGAGTATTCTGACACCTATTTCTCCCTCTCGATGGAGAATCTTGCTAGTTCTTTTAAGATGTTGGCGTGTGTTTGGTCTTCTACAAGGCCCGAGGATTCAATATCTTCTATTATTGAGATGGCATTCTGTGAATACGTTTGCGCCAGCTTTATCGCATAGTCGAGTGCACCGGTTTCTTTGATAATATCTGCTGCTCTCCTTAGAAGCTCTTCGTCTTCTACATTGCCCTTGAGTATCCTGGC
Organism: Thermodiscus sp.; assembly: GCA_015523485.1. GTDB lineage: Archaea > Thermoproteota > Thermoprotei_A > Sulfolobales > Acidilobaceae > Thermodiscus. The sequence continues at coordinate 22,155 of WAKH01000004.1, forward strand.
CAGTATTTCACGGTCTTCGCCATGGGAGTGTTTTAGAGCATAAAGGACGAGGATTGTCTTCTTTCCTCTTCTGAGATCGTTGAAGACAGGTTTGCCTGTCTTTTTGGGATCACCATATACGCCTAGTATATCGTCCCTTATTTGGAAAGCTATACCCACGAAAGCACCATATTCTCCAAGTCTCTCTATTATGGGCATGGGTGCATTCGCAGCGATCCCCCCTAGCTTCGCACTTGTTTCAATGAGTGCTCCAGTCTTCAGGTAGATCATGTTAAGATAATCGTGATAATCAACCTCTTCTTCCTCTTCGAACCTCATATCATACGCTTGGCCCTGGGAAACCCTTATGCTAGCCTCAGTCAGTGCTTCAACAGCCATTCTGATTTGTTTGTCGGATAGACCTCTTTGACGGGCTAGTAGTATCGATTTATAGGAGAGGCCGAATAGGAGATCGCCAGCCAGTATGGCTACAGGCTCTCCCCAGACTTTATGGACTGTTTTTACACCTCTCCTCATCTCATCCTGGTCCATTATATCGTCGTGGATTAACGTGAATGTGTGGAAAACTTCTGTGGCGACCGCTAATGGTAGCGCCTTCGACTCTGCTTCTTGTCCTCCTAGCATTCTAGCAACTGCTAGTGTTATAATCGGCCTAAGCCTCTTTCCACCAGCCCTTATCAGGTGTAGCGAGGCTTCATAGAGATGCTCTGGGCTTCCCTTCACTAGTTCTTTATAGATGAATAAGTCGATGAGTGATGGGTACTTTTCTAAGGCTTTTGCAAGGTTACTGTATGACTCCATGATCTAACCCTCAATGGCTCCAACCTAACAAGGGAAATGTAACGCTCTAAATCTATTCCTCTCATAGTTAATTCTTCCTTTAGTTTACCAGTTATAGTGATGGGTGTCCTCCACAGATCCCAAGGCGTTCTACTACCAGTTAAGTATAGGATCGTCTTCACTTGGTAGAGTATGTTATCAATGTATTCTCTGAGACCCTCGTAGCCGTTCCTGAGGAGGACCTTTAGCGCTGGTAGCGCAATACCCGCTATATCCGCGCCGAGAGCAAGAACTTTACCAACATCTAGACCGTTCCGCACACCGCCACTACCGACAATGTATGCGCCGGGTGCTGCATACCTGGCTTCGACTACAGCTATAGCGGTCGGGTTCCCCCAGTAATCGGCTAAGGGACCCGCTGGTAAGGGCTTCTCTCCTCGCAGAGCTGACCTGATTACCTCAACCTTTACCCAGTTAGTGCCGCCCAAACCAGCTACGTCGAAGCACTTGACGCCTAGATTGTAGAGTTCACGTATTGTTTCGTAGGAGAGGCCAGTACCAGTTTCCTTAATTATTACGGGTGTGTCTAATCCGTCGGCTAACTCAACGATTCGAGTGATCACATTCCTATAGTAGGGATCGCCCTCCTTTTGGTATGCTTCCTGAGCCGGATTCAGGTGGATAGCGATGGCATCTGCTTCAATCATGTTTATAGCTTCGAGCGCCTCTCTCAGTCCATAACTTTTTGAGAGCTGGGGTGCCCCAATGTTAGCCACTAGGAAAGCGTTGGGAGCAGCCTCGCGTGCTACCTTGTACGTGTAGATAAGATTGGGGTCCTCGATGCCAGCCCGCTGGCTACCTACTCCCATTATCAAGCCATATTCTTCCGCGACCCTTGCAAGTTCCTGGTTTATCTTGGCCACGTCGGGATGTCCGCCCGTCATGCCAGTAATCATGAGTGGGGTCTCTACACGCCTTCCACAGAATTCGGTTTCAAGTTTCACATCGTCTAAATCTAGTTCAGGCAAGGGATTGTGGACTAGTCTAACATTTTCTAGGAGAGTGGTGTGCAGGGATTCTACGCCTCTTTCCAATACTGCCCTTATGTGGTCTAGTTTTCTCTCTCGTGTCAAATTATTCTCTACGTTATTTTCTTCTACCACGGTTAACCAGCCTCTTCTGGGAGTCTACTATAATGGATCCTGCCTCTCCACCGCCGAGTACCTTCTCTAGGCCATCTATGTCTAGAATTCTTATTTCAACGTCGTGGTTACTACTGTATTCTAATGCGGCATGCACTTTCTTCTTCATTCCGCCAGTTACATCGTAACCCTTTGTTCCAAGGTCGGATACTTGATCGATGTTCGTGACTCTCCTTATGATTTGGCCTTCTTTGTCCAGCACTCCTGGCTCGCTGGTTACGAAGTATATTTTTCTGGCTCCGAGGGCGGAGGATATCCAGAAGGCCAGATCATCGCCGCTGATTATTGCGTATCCCCTGTCTCCATAGACTATGTCGCCATAAGTCATGGGGACAAGGCCGTTCTCGAGGTCTTCATATAGCAGTTCAAAGTTACAATCAGCCGATTTTCTACAGAGCACATGGCCGGGGTATAGGGTTACTGGGATGCCTTCATCTATGAAGGCCTTGGTGATTATTGTTGCTAGCTCTAGCATCTTATACTGGACAAATGCGACATCTATAACGTCGAGTATACCCTTACGTTGACTAATCTCGCTGACAGCGGTGTGCCCGAAACTTCCCCCTCCATGGACTAGTACTAGGCGTTTACCGGCTCTGTAATTCTTGAATATTATTTTTGATAATCTTTTAATTGCGTCATGGTTGACTGTGTATGGTTTCTCTTTGACGGTTACAACGCTTCCTCCTAACTTGATTACGATTGGTTCAACTAGTTCCTTACTGTGAATCACTTTTTATCACCAGCAGTGTATCTCGAACTCCCCAGGCAACCCCGGTTCCAATAAACAGTTGGGAGGTGGGTATTCAATCCTCCAGGTGCTTGTTATAATACTGTTTTGAAGTCTACCCAACGTATCAACAATGGCTGCAAGTGATTCATTCTCCCTAATACGTACCGTTCCTTCTAGGACTAGCACACCGACTAGATGCACGAGTGCATTATATACGTCGCCGCCTAGATTATCGCGTAAGAGAAACTGGGATTTAGCCTCTACTACCCCTTTGAAGATCGTGTCGGCTGTCCTTTTTACATCAATCTTGGCGAACTCCTCATCATTGCGATATACTGCTGGTGTCCCAGTAATCACAGAGTATCTTAGGGCATCTATAACATAGGACCAACCACTAGGTTTATCGAAGGGATCGGCGTATCTAGCTAACTCGATTATCTCCCATGAGTCAAGACTCTCTCCATAGTATTTAGCTATAGCATACATTAACAGGGTGGTTAGTAATGCATATGTGCCAGCTGGACTATTTGAACCGTTTAATCTCGCATCTACCTCTACACATATGTTCTTTGAGATCTCATCAAGGTTCTTAACGAACGACTTGACTAGGTTGCCAACGCTTTCAGGGACACCATTGACGGATATTGATGTAGGGTTACATTTCTCGAACTTGAATGAAGCACTCGCCTTCCGAGTAGGCACTGCGAGGAAGGGGTTCTCGGATGTTGATAGTGGTACTCCGAGAAGGATGACTGGTATCCTCGCTGCTAGCTTGTACTCCTTCATGCGCCATCACTATTGTCACGCTACTCTGATTGGGCCGGGAACTTTATAGATGCGTAACCTACTACCCAGTCTTTCTCACCAGTAATATCGCCCGAGGTTGCATGCTTCAACAGTATTGGTTTTGGCGATACTGTCTTCAAGGCATAATTTATTAATGCGGCGACACCGACAGGACCACACATCGTGATGTTATATCTTTCCAATTCTTGATAGAGGCCTGCATCATCTAGTGCAATGATCTTTGATATCGCTAGTTGATCTTTCTCTACCGTAACGTCATGTGGCTCATAGTGGTTGAAGTCAGTGCTGGCCAACACCACCATGTCTATACCGTGTTCTTCGTGTATTTTGGCGAGGGTCGTGCCTAAGTCCCGTGCAACCTCTAACGTCTGCACGTATATCGTGATAGGAACAATAGGCACATTTCCATAAATGTACTGTATAAAGGGTACTTGGACTTCTAAGCTATGCTCATACATGTGTGCTTCGTTATCGAATGAGAAGAACTGGGAATATTCGACTACTAGCTTGGCAACATCCTTTTCGACGTCTATTACGCCGAGCGGTGTCTCCCAGGCGTCTCCCTTGTATACTGCGGCACCTAGGCCTATTCCATTATGGTTTGGACCTATTATCACAATGACGTCCGGCTTTTTGCGATGTGCCAAATCATAGTAGGCATGAGCAGCGACTGGTCCACTATACATGTATCCCGCATGTGGGACCACATAGCCTATTGAGTGCCTATGTTCTCCTCCCCTTACAGGGAGTTTTCCTGGTCCATGAGGGTGGAGGAAGGAGTTCTCTATAGCCTCAATTAGTGCATCTTTACGTGCGGGATAGAAGGTGCCTGCATGTGCAGGCCTTCGGATCTCGCGTAATGTCATCTATAGACCCCTATTAGAATCATAGTCGAGGAGGGTAGAATAAGGATATGGTGTTTAGTAGGTTATCTTCTTATCCTGCTGGCCATGAAGGCCTCGTATTCGACGTCAAGAGAATCTGTCGGGCCGATCTCTCCCCTGCTTCTCAGGATTTCCCTTGTTAGTATCCAGTATAGGAGGGCTAGACTCCTTCTTCCCTTGTTGTTAGCCGGGATGACGAGGTCTATGTTCTCAATCCTGTTATCAGTGTCTGCAAAGGCTACGACGGGGACTCCTATCTTCGTCGCCTCTATGACGGCTTGCTTGTCGGTTCTCGGGTCGGTTACGAATACTACGTCGGGTTCCATGTAATACTCCAGATATGGGTTCGTGAAGATTCCTGGGATTACGCGGCCAGTTATCGCTTTACAACCCACTCTTTCACACATCATCCTAGCAGGCTTCTGGCCATATAGCCTGACGGATACAACAGCTATCTTCTCCGGCGGGAATTTTGAGAGGAAGTTAGCTGCCACTCTCAGGCGCTCATCAATCTTAGCCACGTCAAGTAGGTAGAATCCGTCTGGCAGTATCTTATAGGTGAATCTCTTCATATACTTGGTACAGATCTGAGTTCCGAACACCACTCCAGCCTTCCTATACATCTCCGCTGGAACCAGTAGTTCCCTTGATACAGGCGCGCTCATATCTCACCACCCACTCCCTTCGAGGGCACCGAGTATAGTTTAACTCTAAGCTCCCTAGTCCTGGGGGAGTCAAACAAGGCGACTTTATCAATATACGTGACGGCGGTGAACAACATTCTCCTACAACAATACCTCTTTACTCCAAGCTCGTCAAGTACCTTTTCAGGATCTTCACCAGCCGAAACCCTGTCCATAAAAGGTTTCCATAAATGCCCAAGGGGCGCACCGCACGTAAAACATCTTAGTGGTTGTAGCATTACAGCATCACCTGTAGGACTTCTGCCATCTCCTCCTGGCGCTATATCTCATGTACTTCTCCGGCTCCGTCCTTCTTGGGTCTCCGGCTAGCATCGACCTGTCATGTTCTTCGAAGATTTGTTTTAGAGCTTCGTGTAGCTTGTTCATCCTTTCGCACTCTGCTCCTCCACCCTCGCACTTGAAGAATTCAAGTATGCCCCTTGCGATCGCCATTTTGACTGCTTCAGCTTGTCCCATAAACCCGCCTCCTTCTACTACAACCTTTATGTCAAGCATTGACCTGATTTGCCTACCAGCAAGTAGTAGAGGCTCCATCATCTTGGCCCTAGCTAGTTCTGGAGTGACGAATTCTATTGGTATACCGTTTATCCAGACCCTGCCCTTTCCGGGCTTTATTATGGCTCTAGCTATAGCTGTTTTCCTCTTACCGCTTGCTATCACTATCTTGCTCTTCACTCTACCTCACCCTTCCATCCCAACTCCTTCGCTATTCTACCGAGTTCGACGTAGCTCCTCGCTAATCTGCTGGAGTCAGCCTCCTTAAATTTAACCAGCTCCTTGCCCTTGAAGTCCTCTGGCACACCAACATATACTTTCAATCGCTTTAACGCTTCCCTTCCCCGCTTATTGTGTTTGGGAAGCATTCCCCAAACGGTATCCTTGAACAAGCGGATTGGGGATCTAGGCCTCTTAGGCCTCCACTTGTGAGCGTGATGGCTTCTTACTGAGAGGATTGTCCTCTTGTATGCCTTTATTACCTCGCTGGGCTTACCGCTCACAACTACTTTGTCGACGTTAACAACAACTACCTTGTAGCCCTCCAATAGCTTCTTTGCAATGATACTGGCAAGTCTACCTAGGATTAACCCCGAACCATCAACGATTATCTCTTTGGACTTTACAGTCTCGGACACCACTTACCACCTCACACGATTATCCTGGTCTTCTTACCCTCCGGGTTCTCGCGAAGAGCTTGTGATAACGTTAACGCCCGTGAGCCGGCCGCTTTAATCTTCTCCAACGCTGACTCGGAGAATGAGAAGGCGGCGATTGTGACCTTCTTTTCAAGCAATCCTCCACCTAGCACCTTTCCTGGAACTATCACCATCTCGCCTTCCTCGGCATAACGATTGATCTTAGACAGATTTACCTCGACCCTCCTCCTTGTCGGCTTTACTAGGTACTCGGCTACCGCTTCCCAAACCGGGGCCTTATTTCTTCTAGCCGCTTTTCTCAACTCGTCCGCGAGCTTCCTAGCCAATATGTTCGTCGGACCCGTCCTCTTCACATTCCCTCACCTTTTGCCTCCTTTAGGCTAGCCAGTAGCGCCTTAGCCCTGGACTCTAGGGCCTCAATGGATTCTAAAACTATTTTCTCTGGTGGGAGAGCACCAGTAGATTCAATAGTGAGGATAAGCTTATCCTCACTATATACGACCTCGATCGCGCCAGAACACTCAGACTCAGCACAGTATAATAGACCGCTCGTATTGGTGTCCGGTGGGATCTCGATAGTCCCCTTTGACTTGGACTTCAATTTCTTTACGAGGTCTGGATAGGATTGGAGGCATTTTAAGCACTCTTTAGACGCCTTGGAACCATCATAGTTAACCTGGGTTGAATATCTTAGGATCGCCACTGTTGCAGGACTCCACTTGGAGTGCTCCTTACCCCTACCCAGCCTAGCATAGGCTACGGCGTGGACTCTCTGACCCGGGATGAGGTAGAGTAGCGGAGTTTCAGGATATACTATCCTTGTAATGTTTGAATCTATTGCTATCTCCCCCGCTAGTACGTATCGGCCTTGCTGTTCCTTCTCGTCAACCTCAACGTTGAGTATTAACTTAACAAAGCAAGACTCGTCCGACTCGTCGGCATTGATGCATTCTTCTGGCGATTTGAGCTTCTTTATGGCCTCCGAGCTATCGAGAACCACTAGACCCATTCTATGGGCGAGGATCTCGTCGAACACGCTTGAGGAGTTCTCGTAGATATGTAGGAAGTCCACTGCTAAAGTGGGTACGTCTGAGAGGGCTAGCCTCCTTAGTGCATTGACAAGTACTACGGGATAGCCGGATATTTGTAACCGTATCTCGTTGTCCTTCTTCTCCAGCACCTGGATGGATTTGCTTGAACTCTTAGGCAATATACAAACACCTCAGGATTGGCTGGCTAGACTCTTCTACCTCTCCTACCGCCTGGACGCCTTGTCGTGTCGTGTGGTATCGGCGTAACGTCTTCAATCCTACCAATTATGAATCCTGCCCTGGCTAGTGCTCTAATAGCTGCCTGTGCCCCTGGCCCTGGAGTCTTTGGGCCATGACCTCCGGGTGCTCTAACCTTTATGTGGATAGCTACAATCCCCCTAGCCATCGCCTGTTGAGCTGCCCTGCTGGCGGCGATCATAGCAGCGTAGGGCGATGGCTTCTCTCTGTCTGCTCTAACAACCATACCACCGGTTACACGAGCAACGGTCTCTGCTCCAGTTAGGTCAGTGATGTGCACGATTGTATTGTTGAAGCTGCTATAGATATGGGCCACACCCCACTTGAGTTCTCTCATTGGAAACGCCATACTACGTCACCTCCCCCCTTACTCTGCCTCCTTTGCACGCTCCTTAAATGGGCTACCCGGTGCATAGTCTACCAGCGGCTCCTCGTGGCGCCAGACTAGGTACCCTGGAGAGGTTACCCTTCTACCTCCTATGGCTATGTGACCGTGAACTATGAGTTGCCTGGCCTGGTATATTGTCCTCGCCAATCCCTTCTTGTAGACGATCGTTTGAAGCCTCCTCTCCAGTATATCGGCCGCAGTTATGCCGAGAATGTCGTCCAGTGTTGCATCCTTCTCAACTAGTCCCATAGCGTATAGCCTATCGAGAAGGGCTCTGGTCTGCTTCTCCCTTATTTCTTCTGGCAGGGCGAGTAGTTGTCTGGCCCTGTGCCTTAGCTTACGGGCAAGGGTCCCCGCTATCCATAGCTCCCTCTTGTTCTTCAACCCATACTTTCCTACAAGCTCTATCTCTGCAAGTAGCCTCTCTTTAATCCAGGGATGCTTAGGGCCAATCCACTTCTTCCTAGGCTTTCTCGGATCACCCATGTCCTAGCCACCCCTACCTCTTCTTCCTTACTCCTACAGTCATGCCGAGCCTTCCGGTTGTTCCAGTCCTCTGGCCTCTCACCTTTAGTCCTAGCTTATGCCTGACTCCACGCCACGAACCTATCCTGATTTCTCTTTCAATGTCTCTCCTTGCATGGAATAGCAATTCTGGGCCGATCAAGTGCTTGTCTAGTCCCGTTTCATAGTCTTTCCTTCTATTGTACATCCACGATGGTAGGCCAAGCTTGGTTAGATCGTTGACAACCTCCTCTATCTTTCTCACTTCCTCCTCGGTTAGGAATCCGGTCCTCATGTTTGGATCAAGTCCTAGGAGCCTGATAATTGCGAGTGCGGTTGTATAGCCTATTCCCTTTATCTCTGCTAACCCATATGGTAGCTTCAGTTTACCATCTATGTCGGTTCCAGCAATCCTTACTATGTACCTGAATTGCCTCCCCTCTAGTGACACTTCTTACTTCACCCTTCCTCTATACCCCTAGCTACCTTGGAAACCGGCCGTTTTAAGGGTATAAAATGTGTGTGCTGGTTGTTTGCTAGACTCCAGCCTTAGCTCTTAGCTCCTTTACCTTCTCTATTATCTCTTTGACTAGCGCCTCTGCCTCTCCTGGATCAATTATCGCTGCGGATGCTGCCTGTACTTCGATGCCTGCCGCCTCTCCTAGCTTCTTCTTGTTTGGTACATAGACGTAGGGTATCTTCTTCTCGTCACATAGAACTGGAAGGTGTGCCACAATCTCTGGTGGGTCTACGTCCTCTGCTATTACTACTAGCTTAGCGATCCCTCTCTCACATGCCTTGGTCGTCTCGTTGGTTCCCTTCTTTATCTTACCTGAAGACCTTGCTTTCTCGACTGCCTCGTATACCTTCTGGGCTAGATCCTCCGGGACCTCGAATTTTACGTAAAACGGCTTACTCATTTTTCATCCTCCTCCCCTATCTGGGTCGTCTCACAATCAACGTGGCTCCCTAAGGGTATTTAAGTTATCTCGGGTAATTGGAATGTGGTAACATGGAGGGAATGCATATGGGATGCCTCGACAAGCTTGGTCCTGGAAGTAAGGCTCCCGACCTCGTCAATGTCGTCGTCGAAATACCTATGGGCAGCTCGGTCAAGTACGAGTTTGACAAAGAATCATGCCTAGTCAAGGTTGACCGCTTCCTCTATACTAGTATGGTGTACCCGTTCAACTATGGCTTTATTCCCGGAACGTTGGAGGAAGACGGTGATCCAGTAGACATACTAGTTCTAAGTAGAGAGCCAGTAGTGCCTGGAAGCGTAATTGAAGCGGTCCCCGTCGCGCTCCTAATAATGGAGGACGAAGAGGGTATCGACAACAAGATCCTAGCAGTCCCTAAGGCCAAACTAGACCCGTTGTATTCTACTATAAAAGACGTGGGCGACCTGCCAGATATACTGAAAGACAAGATCAAGCACTTCTTCGAGCATTACAAGGAGCTCGAGCCTGGGAAATGGGTCAAAGTTAAGGAGTGGAGGAGCGCGGCAGAGGCTAAGGAGAGGATAAAGAAGGCTATTGAGCGCTACAAGAGTGGCTAGAAATGAAAAAATTCTTAGCTTTTATATTTATTATTTTAATTATCTTTACCATATATACCGCTTACGCGTTTGGGTACCAATCCGGAACAGCATACTATTCCATTGTCATTGTCCAGGTACCTTCGTGGATCTCGCTTAACCTGTCAGACACAGGTAGACTCTACGCGTTAACTAGCTACTCAGGCTATAGAGCGTTAATTAAAGTAGACTATGATACAGGCACGATATCCTTTCCGACAACCTATGAGTCCAACAATTATATTCCTCAAAAAATGAAAAATTTCATAAAAGATATTTTTACTGAAGTAATCAAGACGAAGCCGGAGAGAAATGCTAATCTAGAAATCTACTATCTAAACGAAGCACAGGGCAATGAACTCTACGTTTGCAGCAATGTAGGGATCTCCCGCGGTCCCGACTATGAAATAGCATATGGTAACATTCCATTAAGAGGAATAATAATGAATGATATAGGTCGAGGATATAAAATAGTCGTATTTTTCGATATCCTCCAAGCAACAGGAGAGGTATGCGGTAAGCCAATACATAAACAGACTCTTGGAATATTCACAACTGTGGCCAGCCTGGCGATAATTGCTCGGGCTATAAAGTCATTCCTCCAGTACAGGTAGGGAATCCTTATTAAAATATAGAAAAGAGAGATACATGGATGAGACGTAAGAGACTCCGAGGGCTAAAACTATGGAGCTCTACCATCAATGTTGTCGTTACGCCAGAGTAGGCGATAAGGGAGAGATACTGCTAGGAAGAAACGTTGTTGCCGACGCCTTCGAGAAACGCCTAATAAGAGTGGTAACCCATGCACACCAAGACCATACCCGTGGGCTTTCAAGGAGTACAAAGTGGAGTATCTATGTTATAGCAACTCCAATAACATTTGAATTCCTAAAGCTGCTCGGCTATAAGATTCCAGAGGATAAAAAACTACCACTAAGTTATAATAATTCTATCACTATTGAGAATGAGACTATAACACTTGTAAGAGCACGACACATAGCAGGTAGTGCCCAGGTACTAGTAGAGTCGCCCTCCTACAGAGTCGGCTATACTGGTGACTTCAAGCTGCCAGGTACTCCTCCCCTTGAAGATCTCGATACACTGATCATAGACGCTACATACGGGAGTCCTCGATACCAGAGGCGATGGAGTGATTGGGAAGCTCTGTCAGCGCTAATCGCTTTGATAGACGAGAGAATTCATAAGGGACCCGTGTGGATTTACGCGTTCAACGGAAAGATCCAGGAAATTATGATAGAATTGAGGAGGAGGGGGATAGACTATCCCTTCCTAGCCGAGCCTTTAGCGATTGAAATGGCTAAGGTCTCTTCGAGAGAGTATGGAGTGGATCTCGGCGATCTGAGACCATATCTTGGAGGAGAGCCTGATGAGAGTGCCGTCATATTCATACATTCATCAAAAACAAACGGAAAAATTAGACTAAAAGGGACGCATATACGACTCACCGGCTGGGAGATCAAATCCATGGTACGCATGATTAGAGAGAATGTATTCAACGTATCGTTCAGTGATCATGCAACTTTTAGAGAGATCATTGAATATGTTAGAGATGCCATGCCGAAACAAGTAATAGTGGATGGTTACCGCGGCAAGGATGCTTGGTTCACAGCGAAATACATAGAGAGAAGACTTGGCATACCAGCAATACATATGCCGGTGAGGAGAAAATGACGAGTGTAGAAGAAGGAGATAAGAGGTTAATCGAAGCGTTAATCGATCACCTGGACAGTAGCTATATCTACCTAGGCCCCTTCCTAATGACTCTCGCCATGATCACTGGTTACATTTCAACCCTGACACCAAAGGAAGTAAGCACGCTACTAGTACCCATAGCCGTTTCCCTAGGGGTAATAGGAGGCTACCTGGAGTTCCACACACTAATTGTACTATTGAGGGCTAGAGATATCCTACTGGGTAGGGACCCTTCGCTGATCAAATACATCGGCAGAGCAGCTATCCTAACGGGCTTCTATTACTCGATACTAGGGTCTCTCATAATAGCTTCTACAGTTAAGGATATCATCGAGCATGTAAGGGAGAAACCGATACAAGATCTAGCCTGCAGGAGGTACTACAATTATATTTACTTGATAATTAGTCTGGGAGCGGCACTATCGCCGCTACAAGCGTGTATATCACGAGATATTAGGGATCTACTTTCGTCTAGCCATATCCTCGTGGAGGAACTTCCTGAAGGCTTCGGCGCCCATGCTTAATACCGGGAGGAGTATCCTCGGCGCTCTAATCCCTCTATCAAGAATCGCTCTCCAAGTCTCCCCGCACTCTTGACATACCAGTAAACCAATCCTCCTCTTCTTGTCAGTAAACACACCTATCGAAACGGGATCAGAGTTACCACAATAGGGGCAAATGACACGGTCTTTCGATATACGCCACTCATACGAGCAGAACGGGCATACCATATGATAGCCATAGTCTCTCACCACCATAGTCTTACTCTCTGCACCGCATACCGGACAGATTGGACCGGTTCTATCTTCAACTCCCTCATTCAGCCTCTCCTCCGCTACGCATCTAGCAATAGCCTGAACCAAGATGGCCATTATCGTCGTTTCTTCCCTCTCCATATTGCCAGCTAGAAACTCCCTTAGAACGATGCGAACATCCACATCTCGGGTTAAGGATAAGCCAACCATCTCTGCAACTCTATGAAATGCCTCCCCAAGCCAACCACTGGATAAGAGACCGTCAATTACTGATTGGAGCTCTCCCCTACACGCATTGTTGGCCCTTAATTCATCCATAATCTTGAGCTCTACTCGTTCTACGTTAATCGATTTCTCCCTGTCGATGGATCCTCCTTTTAGAAGGTGTAGATATTTGTCTAGCGCCGTCTTGAATTCTTCTAGCCTTTCGTTTACTTGACCCGACATTTCTAATCAGCACCTTTAGTGGCTGCTCTCTGGAGTATACTAATCATCCATCTATATCCTTTCCATATATGGTGTGGCATTGCGACGATTCTTATTCCTCTCCCGAGACACTTGTAGACGGAATATCCCATTCCTTCAATGTTGTGTATAATTCTATCAATATGCTCATGTTGTAGGCATCTAATCGGTGCTGGTCCACCAACGCCCCGGTAGCCGACTGCTTCCAATTCCTCTACAATGTTATCCACCATCTTTTCCAAGTCCCTTGCCAGCCCTACTGGGCCCGATGGCCAGTTTTCGACGACGAGCTTCAACGATATACTCGCTGCATATACGGCGCATCCCGGCCTAGTTCCAAGTAGTCCAAACTGCCTCTTACCTGGCAAATATGGTGACTCGAACCAGAGAGATTCCAGTATGTCTTCGTCTCTCGCGTAGAGAACTCCTGCTGGCGGCGGTGCTTCCGGTATTTTATGAAGATCGACGGCCATTGTGGAAATAGTATCGTCTAGTCCAAGTTCAATATTTTCCACCCGGTTAGAGTGTCTAAGAATTGTTCCATAATAGGCTGCATCTACATGGACCACGGCCCCCCTTCGACTTGCCAATTCTGCTATCTCGTTTAGCGGATCGACGGCTCCCGTCTCTGTGGTTCCGAGGGTTACTACGATAACGTCGGAGTTCTTCACCTTACTAGCAAGCTTTGCATAATCTGTTTCCACGTATTCTAGGCCTAGGATGTAGGCCGCTTTCCTAACGCTGTAATGAGTGTGGGGGAAGGCTACTACTCGTTTCTTGCCCTGTTTACGCCAGTATAGTAGTGCGAGTATGTTGGACTCCGTTGCTCCACTTGTCATCATACCTGGATATTTTGATCCAAATACTATGTTCGAGAATCTTCTGACTACGTCATCATGTACTTCTCTTAGGTTTGGATACGAGTCTAGATCTCCCTTGTTCGTATGGGCCCATTTAGCGCATGCCTCTCTCGCTGGCCACGGCGGGTCTGGAATCATTCCACCGATTACCTGCGTGCCCATTAGTCGTTCCCGTAGGAATCTGGCTTGGAAGGGTTTATACAGTATAGTACTTGTATAAAGGGAAAAATGATTAGAATAAAAATAATTAGCTTAGGCTGGTAACGTAGACTGGAGCTATTAAGCCTAGTACTAGTATGGCCACTGCAGATAACACTATTGCGGCTCCGATATGCCATTTCAGCGTTACTTCCGGTTTCTCGGAGGCTACTAGGTCTCTTATCGCCCTTACATAGTAGGCGGAGCTTATTGCACTGTTGACCAATGCGATTGCAACCAGTATTATAGAGTAGGCTGATGCTGCGTAGAAGAGGTAGAGCTTGCCCCAGAAGCCTAGTAGTGGCGGTAGGCCTAGTAGGCTTAGTAGGAGCATGCCAGCTGATATTGAAACTACCTTGTTCCCGGAGAGTAGGCCTTTGAGTTTCTCGATGCTGCTTTCGTCTACTCCAATCGGGAATAGGGCTGCCTTCGAGAGCCCGTAGGCTGTAGCTTGTAGTGCTATAGCTGCTAGCGCTATCGTCTTCATTGGAGTGTCTAGTGGAGCTAGGTATGCGATTGCGCTTAATCCAACTAGGATGTATCCTACTTGTGCTATGCTACTGTAGGCTAATAGCTTCCGAATATCCTTAGTTGTCAGCGCTGCTATGTTACCGTACGTCATAGTGAGGACTGCAAGAACTGCTAGGACTATTGCTATCCTGGTCGATACTATCGGGTTTGCTGATGAATATAGGATTATCTTTGTTATTAAGCCTATGAATGCTATCTTTATCATTCCTGTCACGATGCTAACCATGTATCCATTGCCCTTAGAGTATACGCTTGGTAGCCACCAGTGGAATGGTACTACGCCGAGCTTGAATCCTAGAGCTATTATGAGCGATAGTAGTACTATTGCACTGAATTTATCGATGGTTAGGCTAGCGAATGAGAAGCCTAGGTTGCCAGCCTGTGATGATAACACATAGTCTCCTCCAACCCATATTGCGAGGAATAGTGTTGCTATTGCTCCAAGGAATATGTATTGTATTGCCGCTCCCCTACTGTCCCTGTCGCTTGGTAGAGCCATCATTACATAGCTTATAATTGAGACTAGTAGCCAGGTTGCGAGGACTAGTAGTGCATCCATTGCTCCAAGCATGTAGTATGAGCCGAATAGTGCTAGTGGCACTAGGCTGTAGTAGGCTGGGCTGCTCTCCCAGAATGCTGGTTCTCTGCCTGATGCTAACACTGATATTGCTGCCGCGAGGCTGATGGCCATCAATAGTACCGCCGTGAACTGGTCGTGCTGGACTAGTCCATTGTAGAGATTGATCGGCGCTTTAGCGTAGGTTTCAACGGATACGAGTATGAAGATAAGTATCGCAGCCCATGTTAAACCTGGTATCAGCTTGCTTGTTCTAGAGGTAAAGATTGATAGGACTGGGATTATGAGTGATATCGCCAGTACACCATATAGTCCTAACGTGATCAGCTCCATTCACTTCACCCCCATGCCAAATATAGGAAGAGTAATACTATGGCTGCGAAGTACAGGTATAGCATCATGTAGTAGTCTGTCCTGCCGCGGTGGAGGGTTCTTAGAGCCGCTGCTCCTGCAGCGAAGACTATTGGGATTGCAAAGTGGTAGAATATGTCGATTCCGAAGTCTACTATTGCCACTGCCGATGCTAGTGCTGCGAAGCCTCCCACTATGACTATGTAGTATATTGAGTTGATGTACCATCTGTCGTATAGGAAGTCGTGTATGGCTCTTGCTAGCGCTGACCTCTTTATCAGTCCAGGGAAGTCTACTTTGACTACGAGGTAGAGTGTCGCTACGATTACTATTGATGCTGCTACCAATCCTAGGACCATTAACACTGCTCCTGTTAAGCTCACTGTTAGGCTGATACCTTCTCCAATGCTGAGGGTTTCGGCAACTGCCTTAGAGATGGCCTGGCTGGTTCCTGTCCAGTATAGTCCTAGTACCAGGCTAGCTATTGCTAGTATGGTGTATGGCCATAACATCAGGCCTGGAGCTTCATGTACTTCGTGACCTTCGTGTTTCTCGTATGGCTCTAGGTGGAAGACTCTTAGTATCATCCTTAACGTGTATGCAGCGGTGATGGCGGCAGTCACTACTCCTAGCGTGTAGCCCCATGTGAAGTGTGCTTCCTCTGCAGCCTTCAGTACTAGTTCCTTAGAGAAGAAGCCGCTCAGCGGTGGTATACCCATTAGGCTTAGTCCAGCGAGCCACATGGATACAGCGGTTATCTTCATCACTTTGGCGTACTTGCCCATGGGATCTATGAATCTACTGTGTGCCGCGTGTAGGAGCCATCCTGCTATTAGGAATAAGGCTGCCTTGAATACCGCGTGGCTGACTAGGTGGGATAGGCCCGCGCTTATTCCTAGAGATAGGCCCTCGTAGCCTGCTTCTATTAGTAGACCTGCGGCCGCTGCACCTAGGAACATGTATCCAAGCTGGCTTGCTGTCGAGTAAGCGAGTATCAGCTTGAGCTCGTTTGATACTAGGGCCATTGTTCCCATCATGAATGCAGTTATCGCACCTAGTCCAGAGATAATCAGGAAGTATTCCTTTACTGATTCAACTACGGCAGGGTCAGTGTGTAGTAGAGCGTAGGCTCCTGCGAAGATAATGGGGACGAATCTCAGCATGAAGTAGACCCCAGCCTTTACCATTGTCGCAGCGTGTATGAGTGCTGAGACTGGTGTTGGACCGGTCATTGCAGTTACAAGCCACTCGTGGAACGGGAATTGCGCACTCTTGGCTAGGGCTCCTAGGCTGAATAGGAGCAGTACTGGTACTAGGATTCCCTTCGTAGCAAGGTATCCTAGCCAGCTGCTTGATGTTGCAGCCAGCTCTGGTATGTTGAACGTTCCTGTTATGAGGTAGATTACGGCCATTCCTATGAGTAGGCCTATGTCGCCTATCCTGGTGAATAGTATAGCTCTTACACCGCTGTGGCTTGGCTCGAAGTACATTGGTTGTCCTAGTGCTTTCCTGCCTGGTACACCCACCCAGTATTCTTCCTCATCCGTGTACCAGTGCCCGATTAGTGCGTAGCTCGCTATACCGGTTCCCTCCCAGCCGATGAAGAGTAGTACTAGGTTGTCAGCTAATACGAGTAGTAGCATGCTTGCTACGAAGAAGGTTATGAAGAAGAAGTATCTTGCAGCTCCCCAGTCTCCTTCCATGTACTTTACACTGTATATTGCTATTAGTAGGCTAATCCATGACACTACCAGCGCCATGACGACGCCGAGGCCGTCCAGGTAAGTTCCAACGGTGATATCCAGCCATGGCACCCAGACTTTACCGTAGAGACTGTATATTGGCCCGTTTGAGAAGACTTGCTGTGCTGCCAGTGTTGATAGGATAGCTGAGACACCTATGCTTGCCACGCTGCCCCATGCGTATATCTTCTCATTCTTTACTCCTAGCAGGTATAGTAAAGCGAGTACTGCCGCTCCAATGTACGGGAATATCCAGATGAGAGACCAGGGCATTAAGCCAGTTACAGTCACCGACGCCTCCATCCCATCATCACCCCAATAAGGATACGATTACTTCTGATGCGGGCTTCAGAGAGTCCATCACCGGCGTTATCGCGATGAAGTAGAATACTCCGATGATAGCGACCAACACGACTATTGCCTTAAACGTGTCTAGTACCTCGAATCCAGGCTTCACACCGAGCTTCTCCGCGTCACTGGAGAGTTGGCCGTAGAATATCCTCCGCATAGTTATGAAGGCGTACGCCGCGCTGATTGTGAATGCTATGATCAAGGCTATCGCCAACACAACTAGTTGACCCGTGGTGGCTCCAGCGTAGGCCTTAACAACGCCTAGCGTAATGAGGATCTCGCTCCACATTCCTAGCGATGGAGGCATTCCTACTAGATGCATGAATCCGAGAAGCGCTGCCGCAGCCGTTAGCGGGTAGGCTCTTGCGAGTCCTCCCATCCTTGTTATGTCACGCAACCCATGCAGCTCTGTTATGAATACTCCGGCGGTCATGAAGAGGACTGCCTTTCCAAAGGCGTGGCTTAGATAGTGGAGCATAGCTCCACCTATACCGTATGCTGTTAGAGTCGCTATACCCAGTAGGAGGTATCCCATCTGGCTAACGCTAGAATATGCGAGTAGTCTCTTGAAGTCTGTTTGCTTCAGTGCAACTAACCCTCCATAGATTATGGTTGCAAGACCCAGCGCGACAAGATAGTCTCGTAAGCTCACAAAGACGTCAGGGAATAGTGGTAATGCAAACCTTACCAGCGCGTAGCCAGCAATTCCGATGAGGTTCGGGGATAAGAGTGCTGATATCGGTGTTGGTGCTTCTGCGTGGGCGTATGGTAGCCACATGTGTACGCCCACTACCGCCATCTTTATGAAGAGGCCTATGATGATCAGGGCCGCTGCTAGTTTGGCTCCCGCGGCTAGGATCGTGTAGGCTGGAGCGACATACGTAATCTCTGTGGGTGTAACCCTTACAACGTCAAATGAGCCGGCGTGTATGCCATAATACAAGACTCCTACTAGGAATAATGCTCCTGCGACATGTGTCCAGATGAAGTAGAGTAGTGATATTTTCCTCCTATCTCCGTAGCCATAGTATGCTATGAGCAGGAATGATGAGACGAGTGATAGTTCTAGGAATACGAAGAACTCGATTAGGTTAGAGGAGAACGCCATTCCTAGCATTGAGGCTGCGAATAGATTGTATAGGAAGTAGTAGGCTCCCATGCTTGGGGGTGTTTCACCCTCATCCACCATCTCCTCTATACGGGTCAGCATGTACTTTAGGCTGTAAATAGCGACTAGTCCCGAGACTATGCTTATTCCAACAACGATAGGCGCCGATAAACCATCTACCAGCATGTAGAATTTACCGATTCCATGCTTGCTTAAGTCGATGACTAGTGGGTCGACGACGCCGGCTTTAATGTCGCCCTTGAGCCAGTAGGCAAATACTGCAGCGCCTGGAATGAGTAGTGAGATTGCACTTACCCATCCCATCAGTTTTGCTTCTCCTCTGCGAGTTAGAGCGAGTAACCCTACTAGGATTGGAAGTAAAACCGAGATCCACCATATGGGTATACCTGCTTCCACTGCTCTACACCCCCTCTTCCTCCAACGCGGTTGACTGGAGCTCTCTCGCTACCCGGTAGAAGGCCACTACGATAGACACCAGTACAATAACCTCTCCTGAAACAACTGATACTAGTAAGATGGCGAACGCCGTTGTATAAGCTGGGTTGACTCCAGCTAAGACTAATATTATCAGTAGTATTGCGTTGAATAGCACCTCTATTGACAGCATCTGCCTCAAGAAGTTCCTCGATGAAGACATCCCGTAGGCTGCTAGACCAGCGACCACTGAGGCCGAGACCACTGCAACTCCCGCTAATGCCGCGTCAACAAATGCCATCTCCCATCACCCCCTCCTAGCAATCGATATAGCTTCGACAAGCGTCGCTGCTAATGCGACGAAGATTATCGCAAGCACGACGCCATAGTCGGACGCTAGTATCTCTGAAACATGTGATACCGAGACGCCGGAAGCCCTTGTAAACGCCTTGTAGATGCCCGTACCAGCGAGTAACAGGAGGAGCGCCGAGCCAACAGCTGCTCCCGCAAAAAGGCCAGCAGCCTCGTCTCTCTTCTCTTCTCCCCCGCCACCAAGCATTGAAACGCTCATAATGATGAACATGACGGCGGCTCCTACATAGACTATGACTAGGAACACCGCCACTAGGGTATAGCCCAGTAAAGCGACCAGGGCCGCGTTGAAGAGGCCTAGCATTGCCAGCGAGACGCTGGAGTATACGAGATCATTTAGCCTAACTGTAAAGTAAGCCGAGAGTATCATGAGGATGCCGAGTATTCCTCCAATTAATGGAATGTACTCCTCCACCATCACTTCTCACCCTCCTTATATGGGACCTTTACGAGGCCGCGTTCCTCATCGACAATGTAGCGTACAGGTATGCCCTCCTCGGCAGCCTTGTACTCTGGCGGCTTCTGGAACGACTCTAGGTCAAGGTACATCTCAGCCATGTTTTGATACACTACGTCATGATAGGGGACGTGATAGAGGGCTTCCGTAGGACATACATCAACACAGTAGCCACAGAATATACACCTCCTGTAGTCGATTACAGGCCAGTTCTTCACCTTCTGCTTACCCGTCTTCTCGTCTACCTCTGGTATTCGGATCATCTTCATCGCTGCTGCTGGGCAAATCCTAGCACAGCTTGCACAGTTTATACACTTCTGCTTGATTAATACGATGAATCCCCTGTAGCCCTCTCTAAGCTTATTGTACTCCTTCGGGTAGATCAATGTGAACCTCTTCGGGTCAATGAAGTATTTTACTCCTATCATCAATGCTTCTAGATTACCCTTGAACGCGTGGAATATACCCCTCCTAGGCTTGGTTTTTGGAACGGGTTTAGGCGGCACCATCCATCACCTCCTAACCAATTAACCCAATATACGCCTCCAATAGTCCGAGGCCGAATCCCATCAGCGCCAGTGGGAAAAGCAGCTTCCATGCGAAGTCTAGTGCCTGGTCCAGCCTGTACCTGCCGTAGACTGCTCTCAGGAAGCTGAATACTGCCATAAGTATTGTCGCCTTAACGATGATTACTAGTGATGGAATCAGGTACCCGCTTATGAAGCCGTCTCCAGGCCCGTAGGGGAGCCATCCTCCCAGGAACGCTAGTGTTATGAATATCGAGTAGACGAATCTCTTAATGTACGCTGCTCCCATGTTGACACCATAGAGTAGACCTGAGTATTCTGTGAAGGGGCCTGCGACCACCTCGTTCTCGCTCTCGGGTATCTCGAATGGGAAGCCGCTTGTAGCCATTAGCACGCTGATGAATGCGGCTAGGAAGGCTAGCGGGTTTAGGATTATGAACCACTTGCCTCCTGTCTGGGCGAGCACAACGTCCACGAAGTTGTATGACGTCGTCATTGCGGATACCGATAGGATTGCTAATATTATCATGAGCTCGTAAGCCGTTATCATGTAGGCTTCTCTCATACCTCCGATTATGGAGAACTTGTTGTTACTGGCCCAGCCAGCTAGTACTATGAATATTGCTGAAATCGTTGATAGAGCCAGTGAGATCAACACGCTATACTCCATTGGTATTGGCCAATAGTGTGAAACGCTGGTGAAGGGTACAGCTACAACAGGTACGATACTGAGTACTAGAGCTGTTAGGGGGGCGATGAGGAATACCCCCTTATCAACAGTCTTGGGTATGATTATCTCTTGGAATGCATACCTCATGAGGTCAGCTATCAATTGTATTGCTCCGCCAATCCTTGGCGAGACGTGTAATGGACCGAATCTCCTCTGCACTCTTGCCGCAGTCTTCCTCTCAAACCATAGTATACCGACGACTACACCCAATGGTGCTACGAGGCCTAGGACTACTAACTGCCAGAGGGGAGGCCAGGTTATTATCTTCACAATTACGTCAATCACATCCATTACAAACACCCCCTACCTATCCGCCTCAGGCGGGAAGTAGTCGATGCTTCCATAGATCGTTGGAAGGTCCATCACGCGATGACCTGGTAGAATGTACTTGAAGACTATGGCGTTCCTGGCAGATGCAGAGACTATCCTCACTCTATACGGCTTCTGGCCACCATCACTCTCGACATAATATGTGATCTCTCCTCTTGCAGTCTCTGCCCTAGCATAGGCTTTACCCTTCGGGACCTTCAGCAGGGCGTATAATGGAACTAGCTTCGCCCTCCCCTCTGTCTCGAAGATCTTCTTATGGAGCGGAGGAGCCGTCTTCCAGAACCTGTCGTGGAGGATTGGCTCTCTGGGATGCTTATCGAGCCAATCAGCCACTTGCTCCAAGATTCTAAGGCTCTGCTTGATCTCCTCGACCCTCTGCCACACCCTGGCTAGGGCATCACCCTCCTGGAATACCGGTATTTCGAAGTCGAGCTCGTCATAGACCTCATATGGATCATTATACCTCACATCGTATAGAACTCCGCTTGCCCTTAAGTTAGGACCAGTTATACCTAGCTCTATTGCGAGGTTCTTGGGGATTACACCGACGTCCTCAAGCCTAGCCCTTATCACGGGGTTATCCACATAGATTTTCCTATACTCTTCCAGCCTCTTCCTCATGTACCTGATAGCCTTTCTCAGCTGGTTGGTGAAGTCTGCTGGGACATCCCTCCTTACACCTCCGAATACAGGGTATGAGTGAGTCAGCCTAGCTCCTGTCAACCAGTCCGCCAGCTCAATCCAAACCTCTCTATCTCCGAATGGCCACATGTACATTGTCGAGTGCCCAACGAATACGCCGAATATACCGAATCCATACAGGTAGGCTGCAATCCTGTTTATCTCGCATAGAAGTACACGGAGGTATTTCGCCCTCAGCGGCGCTTCGATCCCAAGCAACTGCTCCACAGCCCTAACATATGGTAATGTTACGTTGCAAGCATCGTGAATAGCCATTCTCTCATAGAGGGGAATACCCTTAATCCACTCTCTACCCTCTCCTAGCTTTTCCATGGTTCTATGAACGTATCCCATGTCGGGGTCTGCTTCAACAATCACGTCACCATCTATCCTGATGATAATCCTCATGTGACCCGAACCTGGATGCTGTGGGCCTATGAAGACCTCGTAGAGATCCTTACCTATCTTTCTAGACCATGCACCCGGGATCTTTAGATCATTGAAGCCTACCTGACCCCTAGTTGAAACGAAACCAGACACATCAACCACCCCCTTATTTTCTGAATATTGTCTCTTCTTTTACGACAAAGTCTTTTCTAAGCGGCTTGAGCTCAGCCACTGGCGGCGAGAGAAGCAGCGGTCTTAGATCTGGGTGACCCTCGAAGACTATTCCAAACGCCTCGTATACCTCTCGCTCCTGGAAATCAGCGGTGGTCCATACACTATAGAGTGATGGGACCCTCTCAGTATCTCTAGGAATACTATAGCCTAAGCCGACAATGTATTTTGACAGCTCAACATTACCATAGCTTGACGCATGATAGATTATCTTGATTACATTCTCCTTCGGGTAATCTATTGCAGTGACGTCCTTTATGTGATCGAATCCTAGCTCCTTGAGCTTTCTAGCAGCCTCGACAATCTTATCGACTGGGACAAACACGTGTACGACTCCCTTACCTTCCTCGATAGACTCTATGATATCACCTAAAGCTTCCTTGATCTTCTCAATTACCTCACTACTACTCACAGGTTACCCCCTCCACCAAGCACATAGGTCTTCCTTCGGCTTGACGTAGTCCTTGTCGGGCCTCCAACCCTCCTCTACGAACTTGCTGGCAATCCCCTCTCTGCGGATCTTCCTCTGCAACTCGATGATCGCCCTAGCGACAGCCTCCGGCCTCGGAGGACATCCAGGTATGTAGATGTCCACCGGTATGATCTCCCACGGCCTCACGATATTGTAGCTGTTATAGAAGATGCCTCCATCAATAGCACATGCACCCATAGCTATGGCGAACTTGGGCTGCGGCATCTGCTCCCATACAACTCTCACTGCACAGGCCATCTTCTTCGACACTGTACCCTCGATTAAGATCATGTTAGTCTGGCGTGAACCGATCCACGGGAGCGCTCCATGCTGCTCGTTATCGAATCTAGGGCTCCAGGCTGCGGCGAACTCACACCCACAACAGCTAGTGGTTAAGTGGACTGGCCATAGCGAAAACGCCGTTCCCCAGTCCACTAGTTTACCGAGGCGGAGCTTGCCGAGTAGGAGTTTTCTAGCCTGCTTCGCCGCGACATTAACGTTTCCCACGTAAACCTTACCATTCTCCTCGGGCATGTGGAATCACCCCTCTAACATCCAGGATTCAACTCTCCTAGACTCCCGGAGGGCGTATACTAGGAGGGGAGCATAGACTGCTACCAATGCCGCATATAGCCATAGGAGCTTGCCTAGGACGAGCTTCGGCGCCGCTAGTAGTATGGCGAAGATGACTACTGCGGGCTCGACGGCGAGGAAGACTATGAGATAGCCTAGGTACTGCATTGAGACCTTGCCTCTAGCCTCCGACTTTGGTGGAGGGTTTCCAGCTTCATACCTCTCATACCTATACTTCTCCTGTGCCACAATGTCTGGCCTGGCCCTAGTGATCCTGTCTATGAATAACACGACTACTGCTAGGAGGACAACTAGTATGACTGGTAGTATTACTAGGCTCGTGGCCGCTTTAATCAGCGTATCCGACAGATACTCTAACATAGTTACCCACCGGTGGGGTTAAGGCCCCCGTAGAATAACGAGAAGGGTCTGCATAATTATATATGGTAGTTTTAGTGTCTAGATAATGAGATCAATACAGGGTATTTATAAAACACCCAGAAAAGCTGTGGGATTATAGTTGGATTAGGAGGAGGGTTAGAACCCGATTAGATCGTTTATCCTCGGCGGGCTTGGGGGCAATCCCTTCCTTTCCCTTATCTTCTTGATTAGGTCGTTTAGCAGGCTGTCGGGTACAGGCGCCCACCGGCTGAACTCCACTCCCCAGAAGGCTCTGCCTGCGGTAGCGCTTCTCAGCTCGGCTGCTAGGTCGAAGCTCTCCGCGACTGGCACTTCTGCTATGACTCTTGCAGCGAGGCCCATGCTCTGTACTTCTAGTATCCTGCCCCTCTTCCTAGCCACTACTCCAGCGATCGCGCTCACATATTCCATCGGCGTCCTTATGTCTAGCTTCTGGAGGGGCTCTAGTAGCGTGGGGCTTCCCTCTAGTATGCCTGCCCATATCGCGTTTCTGACTGCCGGGTAGATCTGTCCGGGTCCCCTGTGCACTGGGTCCTCGTGGATCACGGCGTCATGTAGTACTACCTTGATTCCACGCACCGGTTCTGCCGCTAGGGGTCCCTCCTTGACAGCAATCCTGAAGGCTGCTAGTATGGTGTCCATTACCTCTCTTAGGTGCTGTACACCGGTTGTCTTGTCTACGAATATGTTGAGGCCCTCGTCGATAGCCCATATCTTCCTTGCCTCGTCATAGTCCCATCCGGCCTGGTCTCTAAGGATCCTAGCCCTCTCACGTGGATCCATGTTCTCTGAGATCACTCCCTTCTGTATTAGTTCTAGCGTCTCCTCGTTCAGTGGAGCTACGCTTATGTAAAACTTGTTGTGCTTGTTGGGGCTCTTACCCTCGAAGACTGATGACTCCTTCCTCACAGTCTCTCTGTATACCACGATTGGCGGGCTGGCCTTGACCTCGAGGTTGTATCTCTCCTTGAGGAACGTCAGAGCGATCTCCAGGTGTAGGGGTCCCATACCTGAGATGAGGTACTCTCCTGTCTCCTCGTTTATCTTTACTACCAGGTTGGGGTCCTCGATTGTCAGCTTCCTTAGAGCCTCGATGAGCTTAGGCAGATCCTGTACCTTGGTAGGCTCTACTGCGATTGTGACTACGGGCTCGCTCACATACCTTAGTTGCTCGAATGGAGCCGCCTGCTCTAGGGTACTGGGGTCGACTACTGTCTCGCCTGCTCTTACATCCTCTAAGCCCATGACGGCGCCTATGTTTCCTGCCGGGATCTTCTTTGTGATCTCCCTGAAGGGTCCCATGTAAAGGCTTACCTGGAGTATTCTGGCCTTCTTGGTCGCGGTTAGCATGTAGACCTCTCTGCCAGGCTCAAGGGTCCCTGAGAACACTCTACCTGTGGCTACCAGGCCGGTCTTCTCTACTCTGACGTCGTTTACGAAGAATACTAGGGGGCCGTTGGGGTCGGCGTTGAGCATAGCCTTACCTATCTCTGTGTCTAGGTCTCCCTTCCATATCTTCGGGATCCTATACCTCTGGGCCTCTCTCGGGTTTGGTATGAATCTAACAACCATGTCTAGGACGGCTTCGTGTACGGGCATTAGCTTTGCTAGGTTTGCTATCTCCTTCTTGTCACCAGACTCGTATGCCTTTATGATCTCCTTGAATGTTATACCCTTCTTAGCAACCATTGGTATGCTTATTCCCCACTTGTCCTTAGCGCTACCGAATGCTACTGTACCCTCCTGTGGATTGAGCTTCCATTTCTTCTTGAACTCGCCCTCGCCGTAGAGGTCGATTAGGTTGTTGACCTCCCTGATTATCTCAATGAACCTCTCCATGATCTTCTCTGGGGGTAGCTTGAGCTCCTTGATGAGACGGTCTACCTTGTTTATGAAGAGTAGTGGCCTTACTCTCTCCTCTAGGGCCTGGCGTATAACTGTCTCGGTCTGCGTCATCACGCCCTCGACGGCGTCGACGACTACTATAGCTCCGTCGAGGACTCTAAGGCTTCTCGTAACCTTACCAGAGAAGTCGACGTGGCCTGGAGTGTCGATCAAGTTGATGACGTAGGGCTTACCGTTGTACTCGTGGTAGAGGCTTATGTTAGCCGACTTTACAGTTATACCCCTCTGCTTCTCGACGTTAAGGAAGTCTAGTACAAGGGCCTCGCCAGCGATTCTATCGCTTATGATACCTGCCGCGGCGAGTAGAGAGTCGCTAAGCGTTGTTTTACCGTGGTCGACGTGCGCGATGATACCGATGTTCCTTATTTGCTCGATATTGTTCATGATCTTCTCGATCTCGGAGACCATCTTTACTCTTGCTCCCATTGATACACACCCCTATCAAACTACTCCGTTGGTGAAGGTGCAGAAGTTAGGGTTTATAAAATCAGAAGACTAGTCTAATCCTCCCCCACTCCACCCACGAAATCCTCTAGTGTCCCTCCCCTCTTCCTACCACCAGGCTTGTATGGCGACTTGAGTATCCTCTTTATGGTCTCCGCCTTCTTCTCGCCAATCCCAGGGATCTTTGATAACTCTACGATGCTCGCGTTTACGAACCTCTCAATGCTGCCAAACGCCTCCAGTATCCTTTCAGCCGTTTTTGGACCTATTCCTGGAAACGATTCCACTATGTATAACTGCCACTCCCGCGTGGAGGAAAGCTTAGGCTTCTTGTGTAGTACAACGGACCTCCTGGTCTGAGCAACCCTCTTCGCTAGGGATTCTATTATCATAGCTGTGTGCCAGGGTCCCTCACTGTAAATCACTCTAGAGTTGAAGTCAATTATTAGCGATGATATCGCGGCCGTTAACTGCTTCACCTTATTCCTATACCTGTAGAGGCGTAAGGGATTCCCCTCCACCACGTAAATTACTATGGGGTAGTGCTCTGTGAGCCTACGAGCCTGGTCGAAGAGCCTCCCGTCAAAGAGGGAGCGTGCGAAGTCCGACGCAGATTTACGCTCTACAACTATTTGATCCGAAACAACGTAGTCTCCCAGGCTTAACTGCTTCAACACAACCATCAAGTTGGAGGATCGGAGTATGTCTGGTATGCCGCTCCTCTCCTCCCTCACGTCAGCGTATATTATCACTTTACTCTTCCAGTCGTCTCTACCCATTAATCCTATACCTCCACTGAGTACAAAGGCGGGCCGCCTTACCCTGTATACTCTTAGCGAGCACATCGGCTATATTAGAGGGGTCTCCGGCCCCCGGGGATAGATGCACCATTGCCACTTGTCTATGACCGCCCCCTTCTCCTCCAAGCTTCTCAGCAATATACCTTGCCAGCACATCGGCGTAAACTCCGCTGTCTGCAGCCCTCCGAGACACGCGGACAGAGATCCTCTTCGCTGAGCCGCTACCACCTACTACTACCGCAATATCAGCGCCCATCTCGAGAAGCGCCCTGGCCGCGCTAGACTCATAGCTACCCACGTGAGTTACAACTAATACAATATCCTGGCATACCCTGGAGACGCGTGCCCTCGAAGCCGCCTTGACACGTGCATAACGCTCGGGGAACTCTACCTCCTCCACCTGCACCTCTACTATCTGGCCTCCATGTGAGACGTAGTATGCCGCTGCCTCGAATGTATAGTCGCCGAGTATCCTGAATCTCCTAGTATCGTATACTATCCCGGTTAGTCCAGCGGAGGCCTCTGCTGGATCCAGGGATACATTTAGTTCTCCAGCGATAACACCCACTATCTCTGAAGTAGAGGCTGCCTGTCTATCAACAATTACTACTCTGGCTAGGTCCATCAGTCTCCCTGGCTCGTGGTGATCTATTAGGATAACAGTCCTACCAGTTAGCTTCCCGCCCAGCTCTCCGAGCTGTGATGGATTCGAGGAATCAACCACGATTACCGGAGTATCTCCCTCTACGTCGTGGCAAATCTCAAGCCCTATGCCCAGGCTGTCCAGAATCTCCCTGGAGATCCTGGAGGGACCCTCCGGGACGTAGTGACACGCCTTTACCCCATATTCCCTTAGGATCCTCCCAACGACTATGAGGGAACCGATCGCGTCGGGGTCAGCATTAGAATGGGTAGCTATAATCGCGCTATCAATGCTTCTTATCGAGTCTACTAGAGTCTTTGCCCATAGCCTTCTTAATCTCCGACTCGAATGTCTTCTCCGCCACTGCGATTGCAGCTTCAATCACCTCGTTCAATATAGTCTTATCCGCCCGGGGCCGTGTGATCGAAACATCCACTACGAGTCTGACGAGGCCGTCCTCATCGTAGATCGTTGATAATTGGATGTTGTAGTGGAGGGCTCTCAGCCCCAAGGCTTGCTCGATCACCCTACGAGCGGCTTCTTCAGCTCTCTCCAGGGCTCTCTCGATTATAGCCTCATCCAGCTCCTCCAACAGGTGCTCCACCAGATCCTCCTAGCATCTGAGTCAGCTCTTTACCAAGCCTCTCTACTTCCTTCTGTAGGCTTTCCTCCTGTTTCTTTAGGGCTAGGAGCTTTAACTCTAGGTTTTCCTTCCTCGACTCCAGCTCCTTCATCAGCGAGTCTTTCTCAGTCTTTATGAGGACGAAGCCCTTCATCCTGTAGAGCTCTGCGTCGTCACCCACATTCTTCAGCTCCTCTATGAGCTTCTCTACATCTGCTAGGGACGCTTCCAACAATGCCTTCTCCTGTGTAACCCTGGCTAGGAGTTCTCGTGCCTGGAGGAACTTCCTATACTTCGCTTCAACCTGAGGTGGTATTCTCTCGATCGCACCCACTTCCCTGGTCACCACTAGACGGACTGATTCACAGCTTATTAAAAGCGCAATGCAGTAGGATCCGCTACTCTGAATACTTTATTGCGCTATAGGCTGAGTGTGCTAGGAGGAGGAACGAATTTGTGAGGGCCCTCAGGCCCGAGGGAGAGTCGGACTCCACAATAATCACTACGCAGTCATCCTCTAATCTCAACTCGACCCTACCCTTGTCGGGTCCCTTCGACTTAACCTCGGCTTGGAGGGAATTGTAGACGTGGATGGAGTCACTACCCAGGCAGAGCTTATACTCTCCTCTCAACGGGTCCTACCCCTTAATCATCGACTGGGGTTTCGCCAACCTAAGCCTCGGGCCAACCAGCTTCTCCCTGAACATAAATTCGACCCGCACCCTGTCATCCGATTCAGCATTTATGACAGCCAAAATATCCCTGTTCCCAGGCTTCTCGAATACTCTTGCCTCGAAGGCTTTAATGAAGGCGTCGGCGAACTCGTCGGCTATCGGTGTGCCATCTGTTTCGACCACCATGCCCTCGGGGTTCTCGGAGGGGAGGGGTCGTCTAACTTCCCTGGATAGAGCGACTCCCCTCACTATGAAAGTAACAATATTGCTTAGATCGTCATCTTTTACCTCGTAGACCCTAATTATGCTGGGATTGCCCCGCTTCCCGCCTACAACGACCACCCGGTTTGCGCCTCTGAGCATCGCCTCGGAGGCTAGTTCTCGCATGGAGTAGTGTCCGCGTGTAAACTTCTCTGCGCCTGGAAGGATTGCTACGAGGTCCTTTACCAGAGATCTAATACGTGGGGTAGGACGACGGCTGGAGGTTATGAGAAATTTTGGCATTCCTCCATCACTACTGTTTTATGATGTACTTCTTGAAGTAGGGTGCTAGGCCTGATCTCGGCGTGTAGGCGGCTCCAGCCCATACGTTTCCACACTTTCTGCAGGCCCAGATACCTACTGAGATCCTGTATACGGTTCCCACTCTTCCACAGAATGGGCATGTGTGTGGCGCTTTCTTCCTCACTAGAATGTCTCTTACCCTCTTCCTAACACTCACACCATACCTTGGCCCAAACGATCCCGCTGGTCCGACGATCTTTGTTCTCCTCGCCATTCCACGCACCTCCCTGTTAGCCTATTTTCACCGGCAACCGTTCACCCAATGCCTCCTCAAGGGATTTAAAGTATACACGGGCCGCTTTGCTCCCTATGTCAATCGCTTTCAGGATCTCCTCCCTCGTCATAGAACCGGCTCCGGACTTCTGTATCCCGACAACGTTACCTTCATGGTCGTATGCCACGATTAGCTTAGTGTCAGCCACAGTCTCCTCGTCGAGGTTGGGGTCTACTATTAGGTAGTCCCCTATCTTTGCTATATTCACGGTTGTCACGATCTTGTTTATCTGTAGCGGGGTCTTCTTCTCCTCCTTCAACCTTATCTCGCCAGTCTCAAGCTCCTCATAGTCCGGGAGCCTCGTGTCGATCAACGCTGCCATGGTTGCTAGCATGCTTGCGTCGAAGAGGTTCCCATCATAGTTCAACACGTATATGTCGACGTGTACGACCCAGACTTTCTGACCGGGTATGATTACTAGGCTCTTTCTATCAACTGCATTGCTCTCTCTCAGGCTTCTATCAATGACCCTGGCCAGCTCGATAGCGTTCTCGTCGGGAGGTCCTGGCTCGAACATTGGAGAGGCTATGGGCACGAACTCTGCGTTTACAGCGATTACACCCTCATCAGGTGTATCCTTGAAGGGTGTTCCCACATCCACCTTTACACCTACTAGGACCTGCGTCTTACCCAGCTGTACCTGTGCCGAGCCCTCGGCCCTCTCTACCACGCCTGCCTCAATCTTGATTAGTCTGGGCGTGTATAGGTCCCTCTCCTCGATCCTCAAGCCCTTTGCGATTAGAGACAGGATTGTAGACTTCCTCAACTCTGGAACTATGGGTACCCTGAAAGGCGTTAGACTCACTTCTCTCACACCTCCTCCGTAGTCACATACTCCTCCACAAGGGTCTGTTTCTCGAGTTCGACCAGCTTCTTTATCGCTTCGAGGGCCATGTCGAGACCCTTCTCCACCTCTTCCTTTGTAAGTACTCCGTTCAGCTGGAACAGGGTGATTTTCCCTATGTCTGGTGCAG
Organism: Thermodiscus sp.; assembly: GCA_015523485.1. Taxonomy (GTDB): domain Archaea; phylum Thermoproteota; class Thermoprotei_A; order Sulfolobales; family Acidilobaceae; genus Thermodiscus. The sequence continues at coordinate 53,342 of WAKH01000004.1, forward strand.
CAGCCACGGGCATATCAGCCTCTCCAACTCCGTCCTCCACTTCGTCGACGTCCAATACTAGTACTCCCTCTATCTTCCCCACTGCTATGCCAGCGACGAGGGCCTTCATGGGTATACCAGCGTTTGCGAGGGCTAGAGAGGCCGCAGTAACGGCGGCTGTCCTGGTTCCGCCGTCAGCCTGTAGGACTTCTATGAATATGTCGATCGCAGTCCTAGGGAAGTATTTAACCAGGATTATGTCCTCGAAGGCTTCTCTGATAACCTTTGATAACTCTATCTCCCTCCTGGAAGGTGCAGGGCTCTTCCTCTCAGCTGTTGAGAACGGGGCCATATGATACCTTACTCGGAGCAAAGCCCTGTCCGGTAGAATCATGAACCTCTGCACGGGCTCCCTAGGCCCGTATACTGCTGCGAGAACCCTTGTTCTACCGAACTCTACGAGAGCAGAGCCATCGGCGTTATCCAGTACATTTATTCTCATACTGACTGGACGCATCTCCTCGGGCAGGCGGCCGTCGTGCCGCCTCCCGAACTCGTCTATCAGCTTCACGTCCGTTGCCTTTGCCATCACTCAACACCCTTTACTTTCTTCAACTCTTGAATGTACTCCTGCACTCTGGCAGTCAACCCCACTGTATGAGCCTCACGCTCGATCATTTTAATAGCAAGCACTAGTATCGACTCCCTCTCGGAGTCTGCACACTTAATATGTATCCTTCCATTCACCGCCGCGAATATATCGCATCCAAGCTCCTCTTGCAACATTGAAATCATACTCCTCTTCTTCCCAATAACCCTCGGGATCTTAGCCGCCTGGATCTCTACAATCTTACCCTCTGTTATCTTACCCAAACCCTTATCCTGGACTGTAAGTATGGGGCTCCTGGACCTATCGAATGCAACAACCTTAGCCTTAACATAGTCTCCAATATTGAGATACTGTGATAGATCATCTGTCAACGGATTGTATGGACGGCCTAAGAAGTCCTGGGCGTTCAACACCGCCACATAGGGGGAGTTGATATCCACCTGCCAGTTCATTACACCTATCGACTGTATCATACCTATCACTACATCGCCTGGCTTCGGAACATAGACCGTCTGTAGAGGTATGAAGCTCGGCTTCTCACCGTGGAGATCCAACACTCCCATAACAGTTGCTACACGCGCCCCTTCCACTTCCACAACGTAGGGCTCCTTCAGCTCTACCTCATCCGGGAGTCGTTCTCCCGGGACCACGAGCTTCCTAGTCTTAGCCTCTTCCGACACTACTTCACCACCTTCACATCTACCCTTGCCTGGCCCTTGGTGAGGCCCTGGATCCTCGAGACGACCTCGACCTGCGATCCTGCCGGTATCTCTATCTCGGCGACTAGGGTTCCGTCGTGCCTCCAGTCGGATTTAAGTAGATTGCCTAGCCGTGCGAGCTCCCTATACAGTCTACCCGCGAATTGAGGGGGGATCTCGACGCGGACAAGAGCCTTAGCAAGCTTAATCGGCATAAGAGTCGCTATCTTACGCACGGCCTCAATCGCCTGAGTCTCAGCGTCTTTGAATGGATCTACACCTATCCTTAACTGCTCGAAGGCTGTTTCAATCCTTGTCTCAGGTATGGGTCTGCCCGTCTTGGGATCTATCGCGTTCCTAGCGATATACATTATTATCTGCCTCTTCTTCGCCTCAATCAGCTTTCTCCTCTGCTCCTCCGTTAACTGAATGTGGCCCTCCTTCAAGATCCTCTCAGCAATTTTACGAGGATCATCCGTGCCGAAGGCGCTCTTAACCTCCGAGGGGCTAGCCTTCAACCCCTTCTTCGAATCCCTATAGATCGTATCAGTCCATAGAATATCGTCTATGTCGACCTGTTCACCCTCCTTGTACTTGAAGGCTGGATCAGGCCTAACTAGTATCTCGAACCTCTTACCCCTCAACTCTATCCAAGCGATAACATAGTCGGGCTTCTTTCCAGGCATAATAGCTCCCCCAGAATATCCAGTGGGTACTAGAGAGGTAAAAACTAGAGGCTATCGCGAGGACTACTTTTTGAGGAGTCTGTCCTTTAACGCGTCAATCCTCTCCCTTAACTCCTCACTTGTCATCTTCTTGAATATCCTCTCGTCAACCTTTACATAGCCGATCTCGACGAGGGTATGGTACTCGTTGAATAGCTCCTCTGCGTTAACCTTCTCACCAGCCGCTTCGAGCTTACTCCGGAATATAGCCTCTAGCACCAAGTCTACTATCTCGTCGAACTCCATGTCACGCCTATACTTTTCTTCGAGGAATGAGCTTACGAAGGACTCGCCGGCTCCAATGGCTACCGCGTAATAGTTGAAGTACTGTCCTCCAGGGTCCGTCTTTATCAGGCGGACCTTACCCTCCGGGTTCACGCCTCCGAATATGAGGGAGACTCCGAATGGTCTAACTCCGCCGTGCTGGGTGTAGAGTTGTTTGATGTCCGATATCGTCTTAGCTACATAGTCGACAGTGGGCGGGTCACCGTAGAGGAGTCTGTGTCTAACCGCTATCAGCCTAGCTTGATCTATCAGGATGCGGCCGTCGCTTCCCATACCAGCGAAGGCAACGCCTATGTGCTCATCAACCTTGTATATCTTCTCGATGCTCTCGAGGTCGAGGAGCTTCGTCAGCTTCCTCTTCTCCGCGGCTAAAACAACCGCATCTTTGCCCCTAATTCCAACACTTGTCCAACCCTTCCTTACAGCCTCGAACGCATACCTTACTTGGTAGAGATCTCCTTCCGGCGAGAATATTATTGCAGCCCTATCATAGGCCGTTTGGGGTAGCATTGCCATCGTACTTACACCCTCTTTTCTCCAAGACCTCCTGGTTGGGATCAGAGCTTTAAATAATACAGTTAGAGACCGCTATTCAAAACGGGCCGATGATGAAGAGACCGACCAGTGATCGGGGTGATCGAAGCTTCTCTCCACTGAGGAGGGCGTAGGATATGGATACAGCTGGTATAGCGGCACTAATAATAGCGGTCGCAGCGTTACTGACATCAATATATGCATTATTCACTATAATGAGGATTAAACGTAGATTTTCCTACCTATTATCAGCAATATCGGTTAACTCGAAGATAATTGAGAGCATTAGGGAAACCGCGAAGAAACCTAGGAAGAGGTACATAGTCTTCGAAGTCCAGTCAGGAAAGAATCATAGCGAAAAGGAAGTAGCGAAGGCTATTATCGACGAGGCAAGGGAAGTGCTCGGGCAAACGGGTCTTGTCGACTCCGGAATTCACCTCGTGATATACGATGTCGATAGAAGGATTGGGGTGCTCCGGGTTAAGAACACGTACAAGTACCAGGCTCTAGCAATTCTCGGCATGGTTAGAAGTATTGGAGATGAGAGAGTAAGGTTGATTCCTCTCTATACAAGTGGTACGCTAAAGAAGGCCCTAAAGAGGGCAGGAGTCCGTAAGAAATAATTCTCGATTACTATTTCGCCGCTGCAACAATCTTTACAACGTCGTTATCTTGCAGAATATATGATTCTCCTATCCTCTGCTTTGTTCTCGCGTTTATGGCGTAGAGGAATGTTTTACCCAAGTCTGTGTGTATCATGTATGCGAGCTCTCTGACGGTTGTCCCCCTCGGCACGAGTAGCGCGTCTGGGAGCACTCTGCCTTCCTTGTCCGTGTACTTGTTTGGATCCTCTACTGGGTAAACGACTATGTGGTCTAGTACTTCGAATACCGCCTTATTGATTGCAGCCTGTACGCCGGTGGACCCCCATTTCTCCAGAACTCTGTCAACTATGGCTAGGAGTCTTCTGGTTTTCTCATCGATAGCCTTCTCGTTGACTATAGTGTATGACTTGTCTCCCGGTAGGTACTTTATTGCTCCTGCCTTGGAGAGCTTCCTCAGTAGAAGCTCAGCCGCAGCACTAGTTGGAACCACCGGGTACTCTGGGTACTCCTGGCGTAGCCTTTCCACGTTCTCCTCGGCGATAGGGATATCGATCTTGTTGGCCACGATCACGACTGGTTTCGCTATCCTCCTGAGAGTCTTCATGAATGTTCTGAGTTCATCGGTTGTCCAGCTAGACAGCTTCTTATCCATTAATCCCGTCTTCTCTAGTGCTTCTATCACGTGAGGCTTGCGTATGCTTAGACCCGATAGCCTCTGTGCTATGGCTCCGGGAACATCTAGGGTACCACTCGTATCCACTGTTCTAGCGAACTTGCTCCAGTCCCTCGCAACGATAGAATACATCCATTCGTCTATCTCGTTTAGTATCTCTTTAACCTCCTCTACCGGATCATAGGAGCCCGGCTTTACAGGGACCCCTTCTGGATCCGTACTGCCACTTGCGTCGACTACTAGGAGCATGACGTCTGCCTGCCTAACATCATCTAGGAATCTGTTTCCAAGCCCCCTACCTTTATGGGCTCCTGGTACGAGGCCAGCGACATCCATCATCCTAACTGGGATAAACCTCTCCCCGTGAATGCATAGACTATTGCTGGCGTCGCATTTCGGGAGACCCAGGGAGACATGAGCGCAAGTCTTCCTGACATATGATACTCCCACGTTAGCCTCTATCGTGACGAACGGCCTATTCGCGATCTCTACAACAGCCTCTGTCGCCGCGGCGAAGAACGTCGACTTTCCAACATTCGTCTTTCCAACCACTCCTAAGAGTATACGGGAAGCCTCCACGACACCTAGCCCTCCAAAACCCCACCAGGTGGGCGGGGGACAGTTTAAAATCCTCAGAAACACCTCTACCTACCGCCTGGATGTATGCGGTAAGGCAGGGGTGCAATGGATGGCGAAGTCAATGTATCACTACATCGCCGAGGCTTGGAGGAGGCCATATGACGGCGAACACGGAGAGCTAATGAAGCTAAGGCTAATCGAATGGAGGAAGCAGCCAGCCATACTCAGGGTAGACAAGCCGACTCGCCTAGACAGGGCAAGGTCTCTCGGCTACAAGGCGAAGCAGGGAGTGATAGTTGTACGTGTGAGGGTCAGGAAAGGAGGCAGGAGGAAGCCTAGGCCAAACAAGGGCCGCAGGCCCAAGAGAATGGGTGTATATGGATTCGCACCGGCTAAGAGCATCAGACTCATCGCTGAAGAGAGAGCTCAGAGGAAGTACCCCAACATGATAGTATTGAACAGCTACTATGTAGGCGAAGACGGGCTCTACAAGTGGTATGAAGTCATACTAGTAGACCCGAACCATCCAGCGATAATGTCCGATCCAGAACTCTCATGGGTCTCCTCAGGGAAACATAAGGGTAGACCATTCAGGGGATTGACCAGTGCAGGCAAGAAGATGAGGGGACTACGCAAGAGCAGGGGACTCAAGGGAACACACAAGTACAAGTGGAAGAAGAAGCAGAAGGAGCGCAAGCTGAAGAAGAGGCACGAGGCAAGCGGCAGGGCGAGGCTGATAGAGCCCGACGAGATAAGGGCGAAGTACCACAAGGGAGACCTACAGTAAACACCCATAATCCTTACATAACTATCCACCCAGATTATACCCGGGGAGTGGTCCTTATTGGGCATAAAGTCGCTAGAGCTGAGAGCCTACGTACATGCCACTGAGGAAAGGGAACGCGTCATACAAGCCCTAAAATCGATCCTTGGAGAGGATCTTTGGGAGCAGGCCGAAGTAACTGAGGAGAGATACGAGGGACACTACGGGAACCCAGTAACCGTGCTGACAGTCAAGATCGACGACGCCGACAAGGCATCTAAGGCGTTTGAATCAATACTATCCAGGCTCACCCACGGGGACGTCTCCATTCTCCTACACAGCCTGGATGAGAGGGTCGATAAGAACGGGACACTATACTTTAGGCTGAGTAAGCAAGACGCGTATCTAGGAAGGCTAATCGTATATGAGGCCGACGACGTGGTCCGAGTATCAATCAGCTTCCAGGGTAGGAGGAGAAAAGCCCTAGAAGAATATAGGAAGAAGCTGGAGGAAGCAAGAGAGTGAAGTGCTACTATGACTTGTATACGAGGCCTGCTGACCGCGACGCCCTCATAGAGCTGTTAGAGTCTGCCAAACGCCTAGGCTACTGTCTACTAGGCGTAGAATACGAAGGAGACTGGAAGGAGGCTAAGTCTATCTCCCAAGAGATCGGCATTAGGATTGTAAGGGTAGTAATCCTCGAAGGCGAAAGTAGGAGCGAAGTAGCGAGGAGCTTATCCGGTAAACCGCGTAACGCCTTGTTCTTCGTCAAGGCAACCAATCAAGACGTAGCCAGATACTCGAGTGCCAACAAGAAATTCGCTGGTTTCCTAGCAGTACCAGGTCAAGAGAGGCTTATCGATAGGAGCACGAAAACCTTGTTTCACGAGCGTGGCTGGGGAATAGTCCTCGTAACACTAAACCGCCTGTTATCCGAGCGAAAGAGTCGGAGGACCTGGAGATACTACTATCTGGCCCTGAGGAGAGCCTACGCGTATAGGATAGACCTAGCCCTAGTGAGCGCGGCTAGAACCGATAGCGATCTCTGGCATCCATTATCCGCTATAGGGGTGGGAGAACTCTTCGGGGTCCCCGCAGAATACACGGCTAGCTGGCTAACAAGCCATCCTGCACGGATAGTCAGTATCCTCACGAGATAGATCGCAGGAGAGACTCGTACTCGAACCTCAGCATCCTTAAGCCTGCATAGGGATGCTCGACTATTTCATGCCACGGAGGAGTCCACTCAACAGGCTTCTCCTCCAGGTACTCGGCTAAATTGATTCCCAGCCTCCGGGCTACTGATTTGAAAGCGCCTAGCCTCCCACCCCTCCTAGCCCATTCAACCACGAGTTCGCCCACCCTCTTATCTCCCCGGGCGAGGACTGTCTGTACTACCGCCCATTTGGGATCGTAGAATGATACCCTAGCACCCTTCATCGACGCCCTCTTCCTCAACACTCGCATCTTCTCGGCGATCATCTTTGGATCAGGGACCCTAGACCATTGCATTGGAGTGACAGGCTTCGGCATGAAGGGGTTCACTGCCACCTTGAGGGTCCCTCCACTACTCCCCACCTTGTAGGCGGCGTCCTCTACTAGCTTGACTGTCTCCTCGAAGTCTTCATCCGTCTCGCCCGGGAAGCCTATCATAATGTACAACTTTACGTTCCGTAGTCCTCCCTCTAACGCGTTATCTATAGCGGTCATCGTGCCCTCGTATCCTATGCACTTGTTGATAGCCTCTCCTATTCTACAACTACCGGTTTCAGGGGCTATCGTTATAGTCCGTTGCCCGCCGAGGGAGATCAGCTCTGCCCTCTCCCTCGTAAGGGTCTCAGCCCTAATACTAGGCACAGACACCTCTAGGCCCTGTGATACCGCGTATTCTAGGATCTTCTGAGCGTGCGGCGAGTCGAAGAAGGCCAGGCTATAGAAGCTCACTTTACCAACACGGTTCGCGGCAATACCCTCATCGAGGATGCTTCTCAGCTTCTGGAAGGATCGATCCCTCTTCGGCCTGAATATCATGCCCTCCATGCAGAACCTGCATCCCCTCGCGCACCCTCTAGTGGTTTCCAACATGAATGATCTTCCCCAGACAGGTTCGATATCCTTGGGGATCCTTTGATCGATGGGATACCATGCGTCATCTAGGTTCCTGACGTATACGCGTTTGACTCGTTCATTGTATCCGGGTACTAGGAGGCCTTCGATACCCGATAACTCCTGCAGGATTCTCTCCCGAGACTCGTGTTCTACGGCATCTACTATTTGCTCGAGGACTGGTTCGGCCTCCCCTACGAGAACTACGTCTAGTATATCGAGTAGTGGGGTGGGGTTGGCCGTAATGGCGGGTCCCCCAGCAAGGATTATCGGTCCCTCCCGCCTGTCCCTCCTCCAGACTGGTATACTTAGAGAGTCAAGCATGTCTACAAGGTCGATGTACATCAACTCGTAGGGTAGGCTTGTCAGTATGATCTTGGACTTTGAAGGATGCGGAGCCTCTCGTTCAGCTATTATCCCGTCCTCCTTGAAGTACACGGCTGTCCTTGCGCCTAGCTCTGATAAGTAGCCTTTGAGCATGTGGAATGCAAGGCTGGAATAAGCCACCCGCCTATCGCTTAGGTAGAGGATTGCTATGTCGAGGCCTCTTGACACCTAAAGACACCGCCTTTTTCAACATCTCTCTTTACAACACAGCCCGGATAGATCCACGCGTACGAGCCTATCTTGACGCCTGGGTAGATGGAGACGTTTATCCCGGTCTGCGCGTACCCGCCGATCACCGCTCCCAGCTTCTTCCTCCCGGTATCTACTCTCTTTCCTTTAACCGTCATCTTGATTGTTCCCTTGTCGAATCTCAGGTTGGCGGTGATTGTTCCTGCTCCTAGGTTCACGTGTTCTCCAACTATGCTGTCTCCTATGTAGTTGAAGTGGGGTGCCTTGGCGCCCTCGAATAGTATTGAAGCCTTAATCTCCGTGGAATGGCCTGCTTTACTATTACTCATCATGATACTCCATGGCCGCACGTATGCGTGGGGACCCACCTCTACCCCGGGCCCTATGTAGGCGGGTCCCTCGATGTACGTATATGGCTTAATGCGGGCTCCCTCCTCGATGACCACGGGACCCTCTATGTGAGCATATGGCGATACGTCTCCCTTGACAACCTCCTTCTCTTGGAGAAGTTCTTCTAGCCTATACCTGCTCGCGGTGAAGAGGTCCCAGGGCCTACCTATGTCGAGCCAGATATCGCTTTCAGGGACCCTCACTATACTGACTGGATAGTCCTTCGCCATCGAGGTTAGTGCGTCTGTCGCCTCGTATTCCCCTCGGGGAGATAATGGGAGATCCTTGAAGTAGTCTTTGTGGTCGGAGGTGATTTTTATCATGCCTGCGAATATGAGGTTACTTGGCTCCTTCCCCTTCTCGGGCTTCTCGACGATCCCCGCGAATCCGCCGTCTCGGATCTTGAGGACTCCATACTCCCAGGGGGTCTCGGTTACTGCGGCTAGTATTGATGGTGCCTCGGCCGTTGACATCGCCTTGTAGACTCCTTCCCCTACGTAGATGTCGGAGTATACTATCAGGATCTCGTCGCCTTCAGCCTCCTTTAACGCTTCGTTTATTGCATGACCCGTCCCAAGCTCCCCCTTCTGGTTGATGACTCTAGCCTCAACGTTGAGCGACGCAACGTATTGAGTCACTTTATCCATCATGTATGAAGAGACTATGATCACCTCGTCGGGCTGGAAGTAGTTGGATGCGAGTCTCAAGTGCCTCGAGAGTAACGTCTCGTCTATCACGGGGATAAGGGGTTTAGGCCTCGTCTCAGTGAGGGGTCTTAGGCGCTCGCCCTTGCCTGCGGCCAGTATTATGAGGCTATTCAACGTCCAGCCCACCCAGCCTGTCATGAAGTATTGTCGCGAACGCTATTAGTGCTGATGCGGCGGCGTATTCCGTAGAGAGGGTGACTCCCGGCGCGATATCAACTACCAGGTCGGCGAATCGATAGACTCCAAGCGGTATACCCTCCCTAGACCCGACGAGGATGTTGATCCTCTTACCTCTCCTGAATAGTTCCCATAGCTTGTCGGCGACCTTAGAGACTGGTTCGCCCTCTGGCTCGAGTACTATTATGATCTCGTCTCTCCTTTCGCGGACTAGTTGGTGGAGATCTTGTACATAGACCGGTACTCGCCTGGTCTTCCTGTGATAGCTCTTGGACTGTATCCGGTATCGGGATTCTATCCCCTCATGCACTCCTATGAGGAACTCTGCAAGCTGTCTCGCGTCGACCTTGCCTATCGGAGCAATTACTAGCTCTTTGACCTCGAAGTTCTGCACCTCCCTCCCTATCCTGACTCCCATCTTCCTGCAGGCCTCTAATGGACCGAGATACGGCATCTGTATAATGCTGAGTTTCCTGAATAGCCTAGTGACATCGTGCTTACCCGGCCTCATCTTCTTCCACTCGATAGAGCCTGGGAGTATCGATATCATAGCCGTATCCTGAAGTATCTCGACCTGGACGATCTTATCTGGATAAGTTAAGTTAACGCACGCGCCAGTCGCGTTTTTCACTCTGTCGCCCACGACAACGTTCACGTCGATACTCGTGTAGTCGTGTTTACCTCGTCTAACAGTTCTCACAGCGAAACACTCATCCCTACTTATTAGATCCCTGGCTAGATCAGCTGCCTCCGAGGCTATCTTCTCCGGTATAGCCTCGGTTATTCTATGGATGGGGATTATCCTGTCGGCTTCCACTATCTTTTCACTAATTGCCTCGGCCTCCCCTCCCCTACACCCGCTTACTAGGACTAGGCCTTTGAAGCCTAGAGGAGAAGCCTTCGCCTTTAACCAGGGGAATTCTTCCTCGATCCTAGCAGCAGTGACCTTCTCCATGTTGAGACTTGTCTTGACTAGGATACATGGTGTGGGATTGGAGGATGAATTCAAGTTCTCCAATCCCTCAACTAGGTTGGCGGAGGTGTTATCGGGCCTTTAGCTGTATTGGCGATATTACGACTGCCTTCTGGGGTCCCTCGGGGCCAGGGACCCATAGGAGCTTGGACTTGGCGATCTCGACTTTCCTTATAGCGTAGATCTTCCTCGCCGCCTCGTCAATCTCCTGTGCCAGGCTGCCCTCCTGGTCGCTGAATACCATTGCCTGTATGAACTCGTCTAGCGTGCTTTCAGCGGCCCTCCTCTCTATTATCTCCTTCATCCTCTTCCTGATCAGCTTCTTCTGACTCGTCTTACACCTGTATCTTGTGAATACCATGGCCGTTACTCTTAGACCATAACCATCCTTAGTCCATACATCGAAGATACCCGTTATCTTGCTGCTCTTCCTCCTGGTAAGGCTACGTATGTAGTCTCTGAGGAGCTCGTGTCCCTTGAACCTTGTGTAAGCAGTGTCTCCCTCAACCTTTACTATCTGGAAGTATAGCTTAATGTGAACGTGGGCATAGTCGCCTGTTATGTCGAAGAGTGTTACCTCCATAACCCTTCCAATCAACTTGTCCGGGTCGTCGGCTGGCGTCGTGCCCAGGGGCGCCTCACCGAAGACAGGCGGGGCTACAACATTGTACCACTTCTTCAGCCTCCACGTGTCGCCCGAAGGCCTTCCACGCCTCCTTCTAGCCATTTCTCATCCACCGTTACCCTTCTTACCCTTCCGAGGGAGTTGCTTGTATCTGAGTTTAAAGGTGTTATTACCTTTTACTCTAGGGAATCAAGCGCTGCGCGAATTGATATTAGTAAATCATCCACTGTGTTTCTAAGTGTTAGTATACGCTTCGGATCACTGCATCCTTCCACAGTTACTTCACACTCTAAATTGCCCTGGACCTCTTTACATGAGACTGAAAGATATGGAGGCGTTCTCTGGTTATCTGGCTGGAGAGCTCTCGCCACGTGGCTGCTGAAAGGTGTTGGTACCTGAATTCTAGCTATGCAGATTCCTTCACGCATAGGCTCAGACCTACCTCCTCCACGGCCTTTACATCGACTAGCTTCTTAGCCTCCCCGTATCCGAGGGCCTCTTCTACTTGTAGGGTCGATGCGCATAGCTTGCCGTTAACCTCGAATAATAAAGGTGAATCGCCTACGCGGCCGCTAAGCTTTAGAGCACGCCACATGAAGAGCGGCGAAGTCTTCGACTCTGATACTATCTTGTATCCTCTGATCCAAGGCTGAACCTTAGTCTTGACGAGCTTGATACCCTCAATTATATCCGCAAAGTACGACGATATATCAATGTGATAGTCTTCGACTTTCTCGATTACTGTATCTAACTGTGAAGCTATAGAGACTATTGGCGTCAGGTCCCTCTCAAGGTCTATTGCATATAGTATGCTATTCGCCCGTAATCTTGGATCAAAGTTTAGGACTCTAGATAAGGTGAGCCCAGCAACATATTCTCCGACATCCACGTCACGCCCAACAACCTCCCTTATGTGGGATAGTATAATTAGGGCAGCTTTCTCTAACTCCTCACGCTTCAGGGTCGCGACCACCCTCCCTGCTAGATCTCCAGCACCATTGCCCTGTAGAAGGTCTACGCATCCCTCAGGATCGCCTGTCAACCCCGGATAATATGGGTCGATTGTCTTGGATATTGCCTGGCATAGTGTCATACTCATAGGCTTGTAAACCTTCAGGGTGTTTAGTATCTCGAGGCCAGTATCGGCTTCCACTAGAGCGTCGTATAAGAGCTTGTCTAAACCATGCATCTTCCCAGTCTTCTCAATGAATCCGCCCCAATACGTAGCGGAGAATAGTAAGAGGAGGTATTCTCTCCTCCCATAACTGGCTCCAGCCTTAGACATCATTAGTCCGAGCATCGCCGGAACGCTTCCCTGACCAGATATGTATGTCGCACTGGGAGGAGGCGGATTATTCGCCTCCAACGACACTGATAATAGTGAGGATGATACATCCCGCGACTTATAGTTGGGATTATTATAACCTATGAGAATAGTCGGTACATCAATGCTGGATGGTTGTCTCACGGATACCTTGAACAGCGGTCTTATTCCAAATGAGTATAGCATAGAAAGAATTGCCGCCGACGCCACCACGACATCGGGCCTAGGATAGGCTCTTACCCTCACATACCCCTCCTTTATCCCTTCCTCAACAATTCTCTCAAGCTGTCTTGCCGCTGCAGATAGACTCCTATCTAGGTTGTCTCCAGGCTCCAGTACTAGCTTGAGCAACTATCTCAACCGAGAGTCTAGTGTGTGGTTAGGAGGGATTTAATGGGATAAGGAGATGGATGGTTATCCGTATTCTGCTACCAGGAGCTTTGCCCTCTCTGGGCTATAGCTCCAGTCTGGCGGTAGGACTCCCCTCTTCTTATAGTATTTTACAAGCCTCCTAATCTTAGACTCGAGGTCTAGTAGTCCCTTCTTGGCATGATAGTCCTTCGGGTGCTCTGATAGGTGGCGTCTTAGGTTTACTGCTTTCCTGATAAGCGTCATTAGGTCTTCTGGGAGCGGGGGTGCTACTCCCCTCTCCTTCAATACTTGGGTTATCTTCTTTCCGAGGAGTGGTTTTGACAGTGGTATGCCGAACTGGTCTCTTAGAATGATCCCTATCATGCTGGGTCCATAGCCCTTCTTGGCTAGCTCCTCAATTATACTCTCAATCTCTTCTGGAGTATACACTATCCAGGCTGGGACTGTAGGCCTAG
>WAKH01000005.1 GCA_015523485.1 Thermodiscus sp.
CGGTAGTCATCAGGGGATACTCGAGGGTCCCTCAGGAGGAACTGCTAGAGAAGGCTATTAGCCTGGCAGAATCGTATAGTAGGAGGAGGCCTCCAGGCAAGGGACCCGGCATAGCACTATACAGGGATGTTAATGCATGGAGGGTCCCTCTCCTCAGGAGACTCTACCTGAGGGCTCTAAGAACCTATATCCCACGGGATATCATAGACGAGATAGCGAGACGCCTAGACCTAGAGGTCACCGGGGGCAGCGGGGTAGTTGGAGCGACAGCCTCCTTGGCAGCACTAGCACCATGGGACCCATACACCTACGAGCTCATCGCCTACCGCAGAAAGGAGAACATGGATAGGGAGAGGTGTGTTAAGAGGGACCCCCGCCTGGCCTCCGAGGAAAGTCTGTGCTCCTTCGCAAACTATGACCTGTTGCAAGGTAAGCTGGCATCATCGCCCGGAGGGCCGGACCCCGTACTCGCAGGGTTCAGGGGGAGGGACCCCTCCTGTCTAGGCAAGCTATCCAGTCTGCTATGCGAGGAGCCTGCTGGGTGGGTGCTCTATAGGAGTAACCAGCATACCGGGATGCCTGGGGAGGGACCCGGGTCCCTCAATCCCAGGCCCTACAACTATGTAAGATTAAAGGGAGTCGTAAAAGCCCCGCCTAGGGAGTCGCCGGGGGGACACGTCTTCGTAGACCTGGAGACGGGCTGGGGAGACGTTACAGTAGCATTCTACCGTGAGACGGGTCCCTTACGAGACGCTGCCAGGATGTTGAGACCTGGCGATATGATAGTGGTGGAGGGAGGAGTAATCCCTAGGAGTAAGGGTCCCACGCTGGCCGTCGACGAGATGTATGTAGAGAAGCTGGCCGGGGAGATCCATTATGTGGCCCCAAGATGTCCCAGGTGCGGGTCTAGGATGAAGAGTATGGGTAGAGGGAAGGGTTACAGGTGCAGGAAGTGTGGCTTCAGGAACCCCAGTGCCTCTCCCATCCCAATAGTTTCCCCTAGGAGGCTCATGTCGGGGAGATACACGCCTAGTGTTTCATCTGCAAGACACCTTACAAGGTTCAACTGGTGGAGTCCAAGTACTGGGTTTGAGCCTCAGGCATTGAGGGTTGATTGTGTTGCTTCCTATGGGCCTGAGCCTCCCCTGTTAGCATATGGTAGGAGTTCATGTTAACCGTTTGTTAAACACCCCCCTGTTTCCACTGGAGAATTGTGGGGTAAGGGAGGGACCCCACCGTTTCATATGGAATATTGTCTGGGCTGCGTTTGTTTTTAGTGTTGTGTTGGGGTATTCTTTGATGATGTTTGTATATTGATGAATTATGTCCTTATTCCTATGTATGGGGTTTGAGGGACCCTCTGATAGGGTAGTGAGGGCCTAGTCTAGTTGATTCCACTTGAATTACTGGGGTGTGGGGGTCCCTCAACTAGTCTATACAGGTTTAAATAGACCCCTCAGTTTCCACTGGAGCCCACTATTTCCCATTATATCCTCCCCCAGCCATACACCATGAGTGGTGAAGACTCCTGGTCCAATGCGATGCGAAGAGGATGGCGGCTAAGGGTGCCCTCGAGCTCCTAAAGGGATTAGACATTGACAGGCTGGGGGTGGGTACTGGGTCGACTGTTGCAAGATTCATAGAGTTGCTTGAGGAGGAGAACATCAAGCCCAGGGTTGTGGCTGCCTCAAGCCTCGACACGGCCCTCACATTATCAGAGAAGGGGTACAATATCATCCATCCAAGCCTGACACCAGTGCTAGATGCCTACGTTGACGGGGCCGACGAGGTTGATCCACAGGGCAGGCTGATCAAGGGTAGGGGTGCAGCCCTCCTAGGGGAGAAGATACTCGCCTCCCAGAGCCGCCTAAATATAATCATCGTGACTAGTGAAAAGCTGGTTGAGGCTCTTGGCTCGAGGAAGCCTGTGCCAGTGGAGGTTGTGAGGGACTCTATACAGCCGGCTCTAAGGCTGATTAGGAAGCGATACCCCAACGCGGTTGTGAGGAGGGGTCAGGGTAAGGATGGCCCCGTTGTGTCTGACTGGGGCGGGGTTATAGTAGACGTGTATACGGGTCCCTTGAGGGACCCCCTGGAGGCTGAGATGTTCCTGAAAAGTATACCTGGGGTGGTCGAGACGGGGCTCTTCATAGGCTATACAGACTACGTCGTGGTTGGAAGGGAGGATTGCCAGTGGGAGGTGTTCAGGTACGAGCGAAGCAAGATACCATAGGAGCGCCGAGGAGCTCCTGGAGTCGGAGCCTCCAGCCCAGTGGATGGATAGGGTGAGGAGAGCCGC
This sequence comes from Thermodiscus sp., assembly GCA_015523485.1. Taxonomy (GTDB): domain Archaea; phylum Thermoproteota; class Thermoprotei_A; order Sulfolobales; family Acidilobaceae; genus Thermodiscus. The sequence continues at coordinate 2,300 of WAKH01000005.1, forward strand.
CTACTCTAACAGGTTCGTGGTAGTCTGGAGGGACCCCCTGATAGCCGTATACCTAGGTGAGAATGGGGACTACGTAATAGTCGAGGGGTACTATTGTAGCTGTCCGGGCTTCACAATGAGGACGACTAGGAAGGGGATCATGGGGTGCACCCACGTCTACGCGTTCAGGATAGCCCTGCGGGAGGGGCGTTACAGGGACATATCCGGTAGCCTTTCTCCTGGAGAAGTAGTCTCGATCGTTTGGGAGGCCCTAACGGGTCCCTACGCGTATAGTGTTAGGAGGCTGTTGGCGTTAGCCGATGAGGTGGGCTACGACCACGATGACGGCGAAGACGGTTGAGGCTAGAACAAGCGTTATAGGAGACATCTTAACCTTACCCTCGTACTCGTCGTAGAAGGCTATTAGTCCAGCAGCGCTCATTGGCCCTCCTTCTCTCTTCCTCTTCTTCGCCATCTATATCATCCCCGTGTATAGTTTTGAGCCGTGTAGGGCAATTAAGTGTTGAGGGCCGGTATCTGGTGGGACTGTAAAGATTAGTTGAAGGGACCCTCCCTCTAACAGGCTGGGGATCGGGATTGGAGCTAACAGTGAAGTGTTTGGCGGAGGCTATGAGGAAGGCCTATCTTGAGAGGGATCGGGATAGGGGGCTATACAAGACCTTCGCATGGCTCGTCGAGGAGGTCGGTGAGCTGGCCGAGGCCCTGCGCACTAGCGACGTGGATAAGATTGGGGAGGAGATTGCCGACGTGATCGCCTGGACAGTCAGTATAGCCAACTTACTCGGTATAGACGTGGAGGAGGCCCTCAAATCCAAGTATGGAGGCGACTTATCGGCTGGTGGATGCGGCTAGGCCCCATAGGGGTCCCTCCAAGGGACCCTCTAGTATTCTTCAAGCGTTCTTGAAGGCCTCTATAACCATGGCCAGCTTGGATGGATCCTCTTCAGCCAGGGTCCCTGTGACTAATCCATTGGCGCCAGCCCTAGCTAGGGCTCTAGCCGTCTCGGGGTCCCTCACTCCCCCTCCAACTATGAGGATCGGGTCGAGCCCGCTGGCCTGTAGGAGTTTCTTGGAGTACATTACAGCCTCTGGGGGCACGGGTTTTGGGGCACCGCTCCCGGCCTCCAGGTATATTACCTTGGAGCCCATCATGGCCCCGGCTAGAGCGTGGATGGCCACGAGCTCAGGATGCTCGTAGGGTATTGGTTTAGCCCTCCCGATGTAACCGGCCGCCCCTCCATACCCTACTATAATGTAGGATGTTGGTATGGGTTCAAGGCCCATCCTCAATACTATGGGGGCCGCTTGCACCTGTACACCGGTCAGATAGTATGGATCCATACTGTTCAAGAGAACCATGAAGAAGACGGCGTCCGCCTCAGGGGTCAGCCCGTTCAGGTTCCCGGGGAACAGGATGACTGGGAGGCCGAGGCTCTTAACCCTCCTAACGGTCTCCGACAGGGTGGGCTCGTGGACCCCAGTAGAGCCGCCTATGAGGATTACATCGGTGCCAGCGTCGCGGGCTATGGAGGCCCTCCTATACGCCTCCTCTGGGTCATCCTTGTCCGGATCTATCAGGGTGAAGTGGATCCTATTCTCCTCCGATAGCCTCTTCAGCCTCTCCAGGAGCCTCTCCATGCTCTACTCCCTCTTCCTCGGCAGCCATACACTCCTCAAGCCTATTCTCATAGACTAGGTCGACGACCTTATTGTAGACGTCCACTCTGTCTAGGACTTCCGGCACCTCGAACTCGCAGTGTAGCCCGCAGGTACCGCAGCGTACGATTGCCCTCTTAATCCTCAGCTTATCGGTCTTCTTGAAATCAACCGTTAGTGTCATGCTACCGCATCTTGGACACTGGAAGTATCTTGGCGGCAGCGTTCTCTTCTTAACTATCTTCTTCCTCCTCTTCCTCCTCCTACCCATTCCTTAGCACCACTTCATTATTCCAGGAGAGCCACTTACCCGTGGTGTTATTTATTTTGATCACCATTGGTTCTAGCCTGGAGCTAGTGTAAGGGTGTGTAGTGATGGTCGAGTACAAGGTGAAGGACCCCTCCCTGGCAGGTGAGGGTAGGAAGAAGATAGAGTGGGCTGAGACGCACATGCCTGTCCTCATGCTACTGAGGAAACGCTACTCTGAGGAGAAGCCGTTGGAGGGGTACAGGGTGTCAATGGTTCTCCACGTGACTAAGGAGACGGCGGTACTTGCTAGGACCGTGAAGGCGTGGGGAGCCGAGGTATACTTGGCGGCGAGTAATCCATTATCGACCCAGGATGATGTAGCCGCGGCTCTAGCAGAGGATGGGATCAACGTGTTTGCATGGAGGGGTATGAGCGAGGGAGAATACTTCTGGGCCATTGAGAAGATGGCATCAGTCAACCCGGACTTCGTAGTTGACGATGGCGGAGACCTCCACGTATACATACATGAGAAGAAACGGGAGGCTGCAGAGAAGATTATTGGTGGAACAGAGGAGACTACAACGGGAGTGATCAGGCTTAGGGCCCTCGAGAAGGCCGGCCGCCTCCTATACCCGGTATACGCGGTGAACGATGCATACACCAAGTTCCTATTCGACAACCGGTATGGCACTGGCCAGAGCACGGTCGACGGCATACTCCGTGCAACAAACATACTCCTAGCCGGTAAGCGGGTGGTAGTGGCAGGCTATGGATGGGTAGGTAGAGGTATAGCCATGAGGATGAGGGGTATGGGAGCCAGAGTCATAGTAACCGAGGTGGACCCGATAAGGGCGTTGGAGGCCGTCATGGACGGATTCGAGGTAATGAGCATGGATGAAGCGGCGAAGATAGGAGACGTGTTCGTAACCGCCACCGGGAACACTGACGTGATAAGAAAAGAGCATATACTTGAGATGAAGGACGGCGCGATACTTGCTAACGCTGGCCACTTCAACGTTGAGGTCAGTGTGATAGACCTGGAAGAGATCTCCACAGGCAAGAGGTTGATACGGCCATACCTGGAGGAGTACAGGTTGAAGGATGGCAAGAGAATATACCTGCTCGCCGAGGGGAGGCTGGTAAACCTTGTAGCCGCTGAGGGGCACCCCAGCGAGGTCATGGATATGAGCTTCGCCAACCAAGCACTAAGCCTCCTCCGGTTGAAGGATGAGGGAAGAAACCTCAAGCCAGCAGTGTACCAGGTTCCGAGGGAGCAGGACGAGATGGTTGCCAGGCTAAAGCTAGAGTCCATGGGTATAAGGATAGATGAATTGACGGAGAAGCAGAAAAAATACCTCGCTAGCTGGAAAATCTAATCTCCCCTCTTAATATTCAAAGTGAATGATCATGGCTTATAGCGACTTCGCTATGAGCCGGGCAGCTACCTCTCTTCTAATTATCTCATGGCGGCGTGTGTAGGTTGACTCGAGGATACTCCTTCTTGGGTACTAGGATGAATTTGTTATCGGGTGGTGGGCCCGGGGGGATTTGAACCCCCGACCACCCGGTTATGAGCCGGGCGCTCTACCTGGCTGAGCTACGGGCCCTTTGACTTTATGGTAGAGCCCCCGAAAGTTGGGGGTTTCAAGTAGAGGGTAATTAAAGATTTACACCGTTTTCCGAAGGGTAGGTGGTTGCTCAGTGGAAAGTCGGTCTTCATCCCCGCTTCTGGGTCCGCGTCGCTCCACCATCCTCATAGCCATTTATTATAGTTAGGAGTCGGAGGGTTATGTTCTGTTCTACTCTTGCTTGGGGGCTTCTCTTCTAGTTGGTTCGACTGGCGTGGTTGGCAGCTTGATCCTAGCGTGTCTAGCCATTTCTCTCAGTATGGCATTCTTTGATACGAGGCCTACTAGTCTTCCCTCAGAGTCCACTACTGGTAGCCCGTCTACGTTTTCCTCCTTCAACGCTTGTATCGCCTTGAGGACGGTATCTCGTGGGCTGAGCTTCGTCTTTACCGGGGTCATTGCATCGCTCACTATTAGTGGCATTACCTTGACGTACCTACCCATCTTTCTGCCAGCTCTGATTAGCTTCCTCACCCAGACTAGGCGTCTACTCTTTCGTGCTATTAGCGAGTCCTCATAGGCTACAAAGGGTAGTCTATTGGCACTGACGACGCCGTATACGTTGTCGCCTTCAGCAACTACCAGTGCGTCTAGCATGAAGGTCGTCATCTTGTTTATAGCATGAGCAAGGCTGTGGTGTGGGTGTACTCTTGCAGTCTTTACTGGTATCATTACGTTTTCAACGTAGAGCTTACCTGTCTGGTGTCTCGCGTATGCTTCGATCAAGTCGTCCTTTGTAATGAAACCGATAGTGTTACCATTCTCGTCCTCGACTATCACGACCTCAGCGTTATTCGATAGCATTGTGAGTGCAACGTTCTCCAAAGGCTCATCGGCTTTAACTCGTGGCACTATCTTAGTCATGACGTAGTCTATGAAGAACTTGTCATATACTCTCCTCCTCCATATGGGTCCCTTCAGTGCTATCGCCTTCAGCATGTTCCACTTTGATACGACTCCCACAATACGTCCCGCGTCGTCGAGTACTAGTAGGTAGTCTGTTCTCCTCCTCAGCATTTCACGCCGGGCGTGCTCTACGGTGTCGTTTATGGTGATTGCTGGTAGCTCCTCTCTTGCTACCTCCCTAGCAGTTACTCCAAGCTCTCTGTAGACTCCTTCTGGCGCCCTTGTTACTACCTCCTGTATTAGGCTCTGTTCTGTACGATAGTATACGCGCTCCTCTCTTGCAACAGGCTTGGGTAGTGGCAGAGGCTTTACTGGCACTCTTCCAGGCTTCGCACCCTCTAGGTATACCTTCACGACGTCTGCCTGTGTTAGTATACCTACAACTCTCCCCTCATCGTCTACTACTGGTAGAATCGAGAAGTCGTTCTCAGCCATAACCCTGGCAGCCTCTTCTATCGGGGTGTCAGGCGTTGCTACGACTACTCCACGAGTCATAATCCTCCTGACCTTTGCAGGGGTAACGATCTTCCCAGCCTTGATCTCTCTATGGAACCTCCATCTCCCCTTCCTGATGAGGTCGAAGGGTGTTATGATGCCTATTGGAACGGGCTCCTCCTTGCTCCTAACAACTACTAGGGCTGGTACGCCCTTGAAGACGAACTTGGACCATACCTTGTTCACCGTCGTATCTGGTGTTACAATATAGTCTTCGAGGCCCTCGACAGTCATTGCCTCAGAGACTGTCTCGGCTAGCGGCTTGAACCCCCTCGCCTGGAAGGCTGAGATCAAGTCTCTCAGGGATACTACGCCAACTATTCTCTCGTCCTCGTCAATTACTGGTGCGGCGTCTACCTTGAACTCCTCCATTATCCGGAAGGCTTCATCAATACTCTGATCCATTCTAAGTACTGGATGGTCTCTTGCAACATCTACTACTCTTAGCGGGGATTTCGCGCTTGTCGGGATTATCGCCTCTATCCTCGTAAGGAAGCCTGAGTACTTACCCGTCTTCTCGTCGCGTACGATTGGGATTATCCTCTCCTCAGTCTCGCGGAATAGTACCCTTATACTGGATAATGGTGTGTTTGGTAGCACCTTCCTCGCGGGTTCCCTCATTACTTCCCATATCTTCATAAGCCTCACCTCCTAAATTACGCGTGATATACTCATATCAACCTATGGAAGTAGTCGAACCCAAGATATAATAAAGGTCTGGGGAGCATTATCTATTTGAATGCGTGCAACAGGGGAGCCGATGGATACCCCGACGAGCAACGCCGAGACAAGAAGAAGGTAGAGGAGCAGACACGGGAAGCAGAGGTGGTGAAGTATGGTAGGTGGAAACGGTGCAAGCGCAGTACTATGCCCGAGATGTAAGGTACCAATGATATACCTGATGGAGGCGGAGAAGAGCAGTAACGAGAGGAGGATAACCAGATACTATAGGTGCCCAGCCTGTGGCACAAAGGTAGTCGTCGAGAAACTCCTTGTAAGAATAGTGGATGGAAAGATAAGAATATACGACATGTTAACAAAAGACCGAGAAATAATATACGCCAGGCCACAGCCGAGGCCGAGGCGTGGAAGAAGGCACAGATAACCC
>WAKH01000006.1 GCA_015523485.1 Thermodiscus sp.
ATCTTCGGAAAGAAGCTAATCGATTACCAAGGGCTGAGATGGAGGATAGCAGAACTCTTCATGGAGAGAGAGGCGCTGGAGGCCCTTGTCTACTCCACAGCCGAGAAGGCCGAGTCAGAGGGCAAGATCGACCCCCTGAAAGCGGCGGTCGGAAAGAACCTGGGAGCCTCAATAGCCCAGAGGGCTACATGGGCTGCGACTCAAGCATTAGGCGGTAGGGGCTTGAAGAGGTGGAGCAGGATAGAGCGACTATCCAGGGACGCTAGAGTATTGGATATCGGAGAAGGTAGTAGAGAGGTCCTCCTAGACTTCATCGCCTCCAGAGCGATAAAGGGTCTCACAAAGTAGCACGGCCGAGCCTATATTAGGATGTGGAGGCAAACGGCTAGCCATGGTGAAGTGCGACGAGGAAAAACCTGCTAATAGGCATACTTATAATTATGATTATCGTTGGAGCCGTCCTAGTCTACCTAGGATACACACAGGGATCAAGCCCGACAACAGGAGGCAGCACACAGACAACCACGACTGAGACGATGAGCTTGGGTCGGCAAATGACATACACGATAACGGTGAGTGTTGGGAGCATTCTAACCTACAATAACTCCTACATGACCAGTGAGGGCAATGTGGCGCAGAAGACGATTTACTCGATAAACACCACGCAAATACAGTGGCCATTCATACTAGGAGTCTACAACATACACGGTCAAAACACCACTGGATCAGCGAGGATGGCTATAGGAAACGTAGTCCTACCCTTAGAAATGCTTGGAAAACAGGAAGTTAGTATACCTATAATTATACCCGCCGTGAACTCGGGTCTATGCGCCAACCTGACACTCGTAGAGACAAGGGAGATCAAGATAAACAATAAGACGATGGACGTCTACGTGTACTCTATGAACGTCTCCACCGGGAGATACATGATAACTGCGCAATTAGCATACAACAAGAGCAACGGGATCCTGGTAGATGCTAATTATACGATCTACGGCGACGACCAGATCCTATTCATGAACAGGCAATACGTGTTAAACGCAACGCTAACTGGCAAGATGAAGACCGTAACTCCCAGTGACTGGTTCTGCACACAGCCATTTTCAACCGACTTCCGATTCACTCTCGAAGGAACATACATACTCCAAGATGGCAAGCTTACACCTATCAGCATAAACGATGTAAGGGAGGCGTCGCTAGGTACCGCTATTGTAGGCGTTATAGGAAAGGACGGGCAACAGATAACCATGGACTTCTGGAAAACCCTGTTGGCGGCGAGTAAACAATGCCCGCAGGCTAAAGTCTACCTGATAATAGTAGGCCCCCTCTCAGATCCGACAACCAATGCATTGGCGAATAATATATTGGAGAGGGGTGGGGCGAGCGAGTCAACAGTCATCGTCAAGTTCGTCAACGGTAGTGTAGATGGAAAGGCCTACAGGTACGCTGACCTGCAAGAGCTAACTAGCCTGTTATGCGGATCCCCCTAGCCCTATACACGTAGGAATTATAGGGGGAGTGCCTCGAGTCCACAGGCTCCCCGAATACTCTCACGTACTCCCTTTCTATGTCCTCGGTTACTAGGTGGAGGTACCTCTGCGTGACCTTTATGTCGGAGTGTCCGAGAAGCCTCTGGAGGGCTGGCAGGCTCATCCCCCTCCTAAGGGCTTCAGTCGCAAACGTATGTCTGAGAACGTGTGGCCTCACGAGCCTGGGATCTATGCCGGCCCGCCTAGCCAGGTTCTTCACCTTCTTATAGAGGGCCTGGTATGTGAAGGGGAAGAGTCTATCGTACAATCTGGGCCTCGACTCCTCGAAGAGCGCGGAAAGGGCTTCCCTCGCAACAGGGCCTAGAAGCACTATCCTCTCCTTACCATACTTACCCCTAACCCGTATCATCCCCTTCCCAAGGTCAACGTCCCTCCAGGTAAGCGAGAGTAACTCGCTGGCTCTAAGCCCGGACTCGGCCATCAAAGCAATCATAGCAAGCTCCCTGAGATCCCTCGCCGCCGACATCAAAGCCTCAACCTGCTCCCACGAAAGGGCATGACTATACTCCCTGCTCCCGCCGGGGACAGCTGGCAGCTCATCAACATTGCCCAGCCATTGAAGGAACCTTCTGACAAAGATGCTATAGTAGTGGAGGGTTGATTTACTGGGCGGAGGATTCCTCCTACGCAGACGCGATAACCATGAGGTATAGTGATCCTCTCCAATCTCCCTCACAGGGGTATCGCCGCCGACATGCTCTTGGAACGACTTGAGGGCAGCCCGGTAGGATTTAACGGTCTTCTCGGAAGCCCCGCTTGCCGCCAGGGTATCTAGGAATATGTTGATAGCCTTGGCTAGATCATAGTTCCCGACCCGTCTAGGCGGCGGTAGAAGAGTTATACTTGGCACTCGGCGGCACCCCACCCATATATCATATAGTATAGGCCTAGGTGTATCAACGCGGAGGCATAGTAGTACGTGGGTGACACTGGTTGACAGAGATAGACTGGCACGGCCTCGTATCAGACATAGAGCTGCTAGCTACCGCCGGATGCTATGAGAAGGTGAACCAGGTACTCAGCCTGGGCCTTGTTAACTCGCTTAGGAGAGAAGCCGCGCGACTCGTCTTGAAAGGCGAGGGAGTATACGCGGACCTCGGAGCGGGGCCAGGCACATCTGCCAAAGTGATTAAGGAGGACCTGGAGGGCTCGACTCTTATCCTAGTGGATCCCTCGATACCTATGCTCTCAATTTCACTAGAGAATGTCCGGGACCCCCGGATACTTAGGTTCGGCGGCAGGTTCGAGCAGTTACCCTTCAAGGACAACAGCATAGATGGTATAACCGCGATGTTCTCTTACCGTGACGCCGTAGACTATTATGCCGCCCTGGACGAGATAGCCAGGGTGTTAAAGCCCGATGGGAGGCTCGCAATACTCGATTTCTATAGGCATACCAACAGGCTCATTCACAGCCTTGTAAAGCTGTACGTGTTCGTAATGGTTCCAGTTGCCCTCCTCGCAACCCTCTGCCCGAAGCATCTATCAACCTACAAGAGCTTCCTCGCAAGCCTCGATAGAATGCTAACAGACAAGGATCTAGTAGAGGAGCTGGAGAAGAGGTTCGAGACGGTCAAAATGCTAGGCAAGGCCCCTGGTGTAGCCATATTCTATGCTGCCAATCCGAGGGGGAAGGGTTGAACCAGCTATTCCAGGTCGGGGTAATAGACTGTGTTTTCAAGAGGAGGCTGAATAGGTTCGTCGGTGAAGCTCTAGTTAACGGTAAGCTTGAGAGGATCCACATAACGAATACCGGGAGGCTAGAAGAGTACCTTGTGGATGGACGGAACTGCCTAGTAATCCCAATTAATGGCAGGAAGCTGAAGTACAGACTCGTAGCAGTAGAAGACACAGGCGGATACGCAGTAATCGATACAAGGACCCAATCCAGGGCCTTCGAGGCCGCAGTCGAGCGGTCCCTCATCTGCGGCGTTAAGGGATGCAGAATCAAGGGAAAAGAGCCAAGGGTGGGGAATAGCAAGTTCGACTATCTATTAGAGTGTAGTAGTGGCGAGATCATTGTCGAGACGAAGAGCGCCGTGCTAAGGGGTCCCCATAGCGAGGCCATGTATCCGGACTGCCCGAGCGATAGAGGGCTTAGACACATCAACCACCTCATAGAACTCCACCGGGCTGGGAGAAGAGTCGCCATAATATTCACAGCCGCGCTACCAGGCGCGAGATGCTTTAAACCATACCATGAAGGGGACCCGAGGATCTATGATGCGTTAGGAAATGCCTATAGGGAGCGGGTCCCTATTCTAGCATACTCTATAAGGATGACGCGTGATGGCAGGGTCCTACTAGAGAATCCTTGCCTCCCCCTATGTAGTGACTGGATCGATTCACTCACATCCTCCTAACATTAAACTCCCCGTAACCAAGATACCAACTTATGGGCCGTGATGAGTGGTGACGGCTGTGACCCTCCCGACCTGCCAGGGAATGATCATATGTCACCCTCGCTGAGCCCGTAAAAGGTTATTTCTAGCCTGGCTCCTCCCTCAATTGTCGGCGATATTCCATTAGGCTGGTGCATCCGGGTTGCAAAAGGAGAATGAGAAGATTGCGAAGACCCACATGGACTACGCATACGAGCTAGACCTCGTGATAAAGCCCGACTCACGAGTACCATTATTCGACCGCGAATACGCAGCCTTCTCTGGAGCAGGAGTACCCCTCTTCAGCCTCGGAGGCGGCTACTACCGCTACGCCCTCATAGACATACTCGCCCGCTTCCACGCCAAGAGAGGATACTTCATAGCAGAGACACCAATCATAGCAAGTAGCTACCTCTACCAAGTCTCGGGCCACATAGAGTTCTTCAGGCAGAACATGTTCCTATTCAAGATAGAAGACCATGACTTCGCCATCAAACCAATGAACTGTCCATACCACATACTAGTATTCCTAAGCCATCTAGCCAGATTCAGGCAGAAAGTAGCACTGCCATTCAAGATATTCGAGGCTGGAAGAGTTCATAGATACGAGCCGAGCGGGAGCCTATACGGGCTCCTGAGAGTGAGGGCGTTCACACAGGACGACGCCCACATCATAACACCCGAGGAGAAAGCCGTAGAATCCCTAGTCTCCGTATTCGAGGAGATGAAGCTCCTAATGGAGAAGCTATTCCTGATGAAACTAGACCCTGAGAGTATAACATTGAGGCTGAGCCTCTCAGACAAGGAGAAGATAGGGACAGAATTCATGGGTACAAGGAGGGAGTGGGAGACTGCTGAGGCTGCGCTGGAAGAGGCCGCAAAGACCTTGAAGGACAAGTATGGCTTCAACTATTTCAAGGAGGAGGGAGAAGCTGCCTTCTACGGGCCCAAGATCGACGTCATAATGAGGGTAGAGGAGTCAGGGATAGAGAAGGAGTGGCAGCTTGGAACTGCACAGTTCGACTTCAACCTCCCTCGTAGATTCAAGGTCTACGGTGCCGTCAGAGAGATCTATGGCGAGGAGACCAACATCTTCATAATACACCGCGCCCTCATGGGATCCCTCGAGAGATTCCTAAGCGTATACCTCGACTATACCAAGGGTAGGATGCCGTTCCCATTATCCCCTGTACAGTTCGCAGTCGTCGCGATAAAGATAGGCGACCCAGAAATCGACGAGAAGATAGCCGGGCTAGTCAAACGGATCCACAAAGGCCTCCTAGCCGAGGGATACAGGACTGGAATAGTAGAGACCACTAAGACGAGCCTATCTGGGGATGTAAGAAGGATCGAGTCAACAATCAAGCCAGCCGTTACAATATACGTCGGGGCTAGGGAGGTGAAAGAAGGATTCGTAACAGTAAGACCATATATCCACGAGAAGAAAAGGAGGATCTCGCAGAAAGTAAACATAGGAGACAACCCACACTTAGACGTCATAAACGCCATCAAATCATTAGAAGATGGTGTGCTAGAGCTGGCAGGTTACTCGCCAAGGATACCTGGAGACGTCTCCCACCTACTCTAACCTGACACCTCTCCTAACAGATGAAACAATCCTCCTAGACAATCCTTCAAAATCGCACTCTTCAACCCCTATAGGCTCACCTACTCCTTCGAGAGAGGATACCAGCCTAACAGCTTCTTCAAAACAGGAATTCTCCGTAGAGGCCGCGATTAGATAGTCCGCAGTCCTTACATTATCGACTACATCCCTCACCTGCCTATACCCGAGTAACTCCATTATGAATAGTATTGAGAGGCTCCTCACACGGGACCCTCTGAACCTAGAGTCCAATGCATGGATAAAGCTAGTAACCGCCTCGCAAAGGGTTACAGGCTCTCCCGGCAACGCCGCGATAATGGTCCTATCCCTGCACTCCTCTGGCAGGCCCTGATATACTCTAGCTACATCTTCTGGGGACCCCTTATATGAGAGAAATCTTATGTAGACGGGGAGTCCGAGGACCATATAGTGTGGACTGTCACTCGCCCCTTGCATACTCGCCCCTCTCCCATGGGAAAACAATCCAGTTCCTCGTCGTGAAGGCGTAGTAGTCGGGTACGAACTCCGTCCAGGGCTTGATGTATATCGAGGCCGTTCTAACCTCTTTTGGCATGAAGAGGTTCACCGCCTCCACCGCCAACTGTAGGGTTAACCCTGAATCGGAGATGTCATCAACTATGAGCACCCTCTTATCCGTTAAGGAGAGTACCGGTGGCTGTCTGAGATACGGTCTCTCCCCCCGGATGCCTGTCCCCTTGTACAGTTTAACCTCCATTACTGTTATGTCGTTCACACCAAGCCTATCAGCCACCAGTCTCGCTGGTATGACGCCTCCCCTAAGGATGCCCACTATTACGTCTGGTTTGAAGCCCGACGACTCTACCTTGGCTACAATCTCCTCTACTCCTTCATCGATCGTAGACCACTCGATTAGCTCTATGTCAACGTTGTTTGAGCCTCCGTGTATCGTTGGAAGTATCACTATCTCCTTAGGGGTTCCTCCCTCGTAGAGGCGGTAATCGACGCCGTCGATGAAGATCATGTAGCTGGGGGCGGGCTCGCCGTTAGGAGAGAATACCTCGTTGAGCGAATCATGCTCTTCCCTAAGCTTCATGAGGGCCTCTCGCCAGTCACTGGCTTCTACTTCAATCTCCTTTCTACCTACGCGCTCTGCTAGAGTAGCCATTAGTTTAATCTTAATCCTAGCCAACTCGATAACCCCGCATTAACTAACCAATATTCTAGGTTATTATCTGAGTATTGAGGAGTATACCATGGTTCTATTACCGGGCAGCCTCCTTTTGAGCCCTCTTACGGGCCAGGTTGACGAGATGGGTTATGTAGCCCGCGATCTGGTTCCTGAGCTTCTTGCTATCATACTCTATTAATTGGGATACTACTTTCTTATTGTGCTCGAAGTCTCCCGTGAATAGGTCCGGGTACTTCTCTAGCAGCTTCCTCGCGGTTCTTTTAACCAGCGTAGTCCTTACCTTACCCATCCACTATCCCCAAATGGGGCGGGATTCGTATGGGATACTTAAAGGTATAACCTCTTTCTCAAGAAGAACCCCTGCGTAATGTTTATATAGAAGTGTTACCCCCTTGAAAATTCGGAGTCGAATTAGGGAAAAGGTGACATGAGATGGCAGCCGGATTACCAATGGAGACGATGGGAGTCCCCGTAATTATACTTAAGGAGGGAACCCAGAGATCCTACGGAAGAGAAGCGGTTAGATCGAACATAATGGCGGTCCGTGCCATAGCAGAGATCCTCAAAACAACCTACGGTCCCAAAGGAATGGACAAGATGCTAGTAGACAGCCTTGGAGACATAACGATAACCAACGACGGTGCAACAATACTAGACAAGATCGATCTACAGCACCCAGCAGCCAAGATGCTAGTACAGATCGCCAAGGGACAGGATGAGGAGGCTGGCGATGGAACCAAGACCAGCGTCATATTCGCTGGCGAGCTACTAAAGGAGGCCGAGAAGCTACTCGCACAGAACATACACCCAACAATCATAGTAGAGGGTTACAAGGCAGCACTCCACAAGAGCCTCGAAATCCTAGAAGAGCTAGCCGAGCCAATAGACATCAACGACAAGGAGGTCCTGAAGAAGATCGCCCTAACCAGCCTAAGCAGCAAGGCGGTAGGAGAGGCTAGAGAGCACTTCGCTGAGCTAGCAGTAGAGGCTGTAAAGGCAATCGCCGAGCAGAGAGACGGCAAATGGTACGTTGACCTAAACAACATACAGATCATAAAGAAGCATGGTGGAAGCCTAACAGACACAACCCTAGTGAGGGGCGTCGTGATCGACAAGGAAGTAGTGCACCCAGATATGCCTAGGAGCGTGAAGGATGCAAAGATCGCAGTACTTGACGCTCCGCTAGAGATCGAGAAGCCAGAGATTGATCTAGAGGTCAGCATAACAAGCCCAGATCTAGTAAGGAAGCTACTAGAGAAGCAGGAGAAGATCCTACAGGAGAAGGTCGAGAAGATTGCTGCTACTGGTGCTAATGTTGTGATTACTCAGAAGGGTATTGATGAGGTTGCCCAACACTTCCTAGCCAAGAAAGGAATACTAGCCGTAAGAAGAGTAAAAAGAAGCGACATCGAAAAAATAGCAAAAGCAACAGGAGCAAAGATAGTGACTAACATCGACGACATAACGCCTGAAGACCTAGGATACGCCGAGCTCGTAGAAGAGAGAAGAGTCGGAGAGGACAAGATGATATTCATCGAAGGAGCAAAGAACCCCAAGAGCGTAACCATACTGATCAGGGCTGGCTTCGAGAGGTTAGTAGAAGAGGCCGACAGAGCTCTCCACGACGCCCTAAGCGCGGTAGCTGACGCGGTGATGGATGGTAAGATCGTGGCAGGCGGAGGAGCAGTAGAGGGAGAGCTAACCAAGCACCTAAGAGAGTACGCAAGGACCGTTGCCGGTAAGAAGAGCCTAGCCATCGAGGCATTCATAAGGGCTCTAGAGGCCCTACCACAAACCCTAGCCTACAACGCAGGACTAGACACCATAGAGATACTGATGAAGCTGAGGAGCGCACACGAGAAAGGAGAGAAGTGGGCAGGCATCGACGTAGCCACCGGCGAGATAGTGAACATGCTCAACAAGGGCGTAATAGAGCCAGTAAGAGTGAAGGCCAACGCCCTCAAGGCCGGAACAGAAGTAGCCACTATGATACTAAGAATCGACGACGTAATCGCCGCCAGGAGGACCAAAGAAGAGGAGTCCGGTAAGGGAGGCAAGTAATAAACTCCCACATTTCTCATAATTATTTTAACATTAATCTTATACTCCTATTTACCTCCTCACAGCAATTATCAGTTAGCAGGAGGAGTGACTAGTTGGCAAGCCACGACTACGTCATACTAGTCGTAGGAGTACCCGGAACCGGGAAAACCACAGCAGCACACCTCCTATCTAACATACTGGGATGCAAAAGCTGGAACTCCTCACAACTACTAAGGAAGCTCGGCCTAGTCGAGAGGGACCCCACCGGGAGAAAAACCTATGTAATAAGAGACGAGGAGCTGGAAGCGGCAGCCAAGGTTATACTGAGCACGCCTGGATGTAGCCTACTAGAAACAATCTACCCGCTAGAATGGCTCTCAGCAGGACTTGAAGATCATATTCCAGTAATATTACTGCTTAGAACCCACCCTGTCACACTATACAATAGACTCGCAGAGGCCAGAAAAGACTGGCCAAAAGAAAAGATCATCGAGAACGTATTGGCGGAGGCACACAATACTCTGGCCGAAGAACTCCTCAAGGAAGAACACTACGTTATTGAAGTGGATACGACTGGGCTATCCCCCATGGAGGTTGTCAACGCCTTCCTTGACAGGCTTGAAGCGTGGGATACCGGTATAAGGATTGACTGGCTTGCGAGGGACCCTGAACTCGTCGAACTCGTGGCTAGATGGAGTATGCAGCTTGACCTTGACAAGTATAGGTTCGGGTATTGAAGGGGCCTGCACAAGCGCCTCCCCCCTCACAAGCTTGTCGAGCAGGTGAACCCGGAAGTCATCTATACCCATAGTAGATTGGATAGCATGTTTATCCTTCTGACTCCTCAAGGCGTGTACTATCTTTGTATTAGTATTGAGGAATACCCTGTCGGGGACGCTACTAGGCGCCTGTGTTGCATAAATTATGTGGACCCCATGCTTTCTAGCCTCAGAGAGTATATCCTCGAAAATCCTAGATTCCCCCATGAAGAGATTATGAGCCTCATCGATAGCTATCAAGACCCTACCATCCCTCTCAGCTGCAGTGAAGTATATGTATGATAGGAGTGAGAGGATGTAAGCTCTCCTAGCCCGTGGACTCCTAATCGAAGAGACATCAACTACCGTTAAACCCCTCTTAATACGGAGTTCGCCTTCGAAAGCCGATTCCACGCCCAAGAGGACTTCCAGCTTCCTCCTCAACCCACGCTTAACCTCTCTATCCCACTTTGACTCCTCCGGCCACAACTCAACCTTAGACACCAGATCCCTGAGTGAGGATAGCCCGCTCTCCATCACACGGGACAGCATATATGCCTGCGGATCGCTCAACCCGAGACTATGAGATATTATGTCAACCAGCATCAGCCTCCCTTCACGACTCTTAATCAACTCGCTGAAAGGAACCGGGAAGCCTCCTAGATCTGGCCTGACCGTGAACGAGGGAAGATTAGCAGAATGCTCACCCGTCCAATCTATGATTATAACATGCCAGCCGAGTTGACTGACCTGCCAAGCAATAGATCTCAACGTTGTCGACTTACCCGAGCCCGTTGAACCGTATATACCCACGTGGCCCTCGAGATCAACTAACTTCAAGTAAACTGGTTCTGGCAGGGGGGTATCAATGTTGTCCCCCAGATACACTAGTCTCTCGCCCATGTCCTCGGTAGCTGGCTGTGGGGATGAGAGAGGGTTGACAAGCGACTCGCTGGTTGTAGGACTCTTGGATGCTATATCGAGAAGCAGGGTAGAATCAACCGTTCCCCTAGCCTCAATACGTGTCCCACCAGATAGTGAGGCGACGATAGTCTCGAATATCTCAGACTCTTTCTCGATTAAATCACTCCTTCCACAAAGGAGTAGCGTGGAGGAGACGCTTCCATCTTTATTATAATATGATAGTATAAGGTAGGAGCCATAGCCTCTCTTAGCCCTCTCCTTGACAATTCTATTGAAGCTAGAAACGTCTCCATCCTCCTTTACCCTAACACTATACACTAAACACTTATCGCCATCCATATCTATGTTTACCCTCCTTCTCCTCAGCAAGAATATGATGATCCCGATTACCGGGGCCAACGTTGATAGGAGGTATACCGGATTAATGGCCAGGCTGAATACCTCAGTAATCCCGCTTAGTTTAGCTAGGATTAATACGCCTAGAATACCCGGCAAGATCTTTACCCACACCGGTGTGTTTGCTTCATCGATAGGCACGGGTCCCCCAGGGAATTTGAAACAGGTAATAATGTGGGGGAGGGTCCGGTGGAGGTAGTCTACGCGCGTTTAACGCATAGATAGTACTTTGTCTCGGGCTCCAACCCAATACTGGGCTCGAACCTGAATATGAGGCCCCAGATCGAGAATATAGTATACGAATCCTCGGGTTTGGAAGCCATGTAGCCTTGACCGCAGAAGAGGTATTTGTCCATGCTTGAAGGCTTGCTCTTATGGAACTCTATGACTATCTTGTCTCCCTCATTGATCTTTAGTAGGTCCTCGATCAAGTCGAATTCAACCTTAACCCTCCTACTCTTAGCCCTAACTATCCTTTGACCCCTGAGCTTCCCTGGCTCGACTGCCTCGACCGTTACGGTCATCTTCTTATACGGCGATGCCATCCCTAGCCACCCTACTAACTCTATTAAACCCAATCCTCAACGTTGTCCCGTTGGGGGTAAAAATGGCACTTGTAGGAGAAGCCTCGAGGAGGTTCATAGCGAGGCTGAACGCGCTTCTCGGCAAGAACGTGATAGTCCATACAATGAAGGGCAAGGTTTACAAGGGCATCCTCTATGGCTTCGACCAGTCCACACTAAGCGTGGTCTTAACTAATGTTGAGGAAGACGGCGGCACAAAGCATCCATTGGTCTTCGTAACGGGACACAACCTAGCCGAGATTACGGTTGAGGAATCAGCGATCTTCGACGCTAAAGAGTTCGCAGACTTCCTAGTAAGGCATGGAGGAATAGCATTACACCAGGTTAGGGTATACGAGGACCTCAACATAGTGGAAGTCTCAAGGACCGTTAAGGTATCGAAGGATGGAGTAGAGGGCGCTGGACCACTAGCCCAGAAGATATACACGCTTTACAGAGAGTACCTGAGGAAGAAGGGAGTAGGAGATTGACGAAGCCCCCAGGAACATTCGAGATAAAGGACACGGACCTGGCGGGGAGAATAGGGAAACTATACCTGAAGAATGGGGTAATAGAGACACCCGCATTCTTTCCAGTCATAGACATCTACAGGCAAGACGTTCCCCCCAACGAACTCCTAGAGATCGGATTCAAACAAGCAATAACCAACGCCTACCTGACCCTGAAAAGATTCGGAGATGAGGCGGTCGAGAAGGGTATACACGGGATCATTGGGTTCAAAGGCGTTGTAATGACTGATAGTGGAGCGTATCAAATGCTAGAGTACGGGGAAGTAGACGTTGATCAAGAGACGATCATCAACTATCAGAAAAGAATAGGTAGCGATATAGGAGTGATCCTCGACGTCCCAACGGGCATAGCAAGCTACGAGAATGCGAAGAGGAGCGTCGTGGAGACCGGCAAGAGGGCAGAAGAAGCAATAGGCTTGATAAAAGACTCGGACACGGTATGGGTCCTACCAGTACAGGGCGCTGGTTATAGCGACCTAACAGCCGAAAGTGCTGAGATAGCGAGGAGACTATCGCCACATTATGGGATGCTTGGTATAGGAGGCTTAACCTCCTACATGGAAAAATACGACTACCTCACAGTAGTAGATATGATCCATGTAGCCAAGAGGATCCTACCAGGCGGTAAACCAGTCCACCTATTCGGGGCAGGACACCCACTAATCATAACACTAGCTATAGCCCTAGGCGTAGACACCTTCGACTCCGCATCCTACATACTCTATGCCAGGGACAACAGGTACATCACCGACTATGGTGTCGAGAGGCTCGACAGGCTAGAATACTTCCCATGCACATGCCCAGTCTGTTCAAGGTACACCCCGAAGGACCTACTAGAAATGAATAAGGAGGAGAGAACCCGCCTCCTAGCCATCCACAACCTATACGCGATAAAAAGGGCGATCGACCGGGCAAAGCAAGCAATAAGAGAAGGTCGATTATGGGAGCTCCTAGAAGAGACCTCCAGGAGACACCCCTCATCCTATGAAGCGTTCAGAGCATTCCGTAAATACAGAGACTACCTAGCCCTCTCAACACCATATGTAAAGGGCGTTGTCCGTGGCCTAAGATTATACGGTGAGGAATCCCTCTGGCGCCCAAAAATCATCCTATATAGGAGGAGGCTCGAAAAATACCTCTCCGGTAGAAGGGTTAAGCGGGTTATCCTCAAACCATACCCGGAGAAAGCAGAGGAGTGCCCAAGATATACTGATGTCGAGGATGAGGTACTAGTAGCCTACTACACGCCGTATCTAGGCATAATACCTGGAGAACTATGCGGCGTATACCCGACTATCCACTTCAATTATCCTGAGCGTGAAGTACCAGAGTCAATCATCGAAGAGATGATTGACTATGTGGCAAGCCTGGTGAGAAGACTCTATCCCGATGCCACAGTGACTGTTGAGGAAGGTAGTGGGTGGAGGGAGAAAGCTGCGAGGATCCTCCGTGAGAGGTTCTCCTAGCCTACATGTATATTCCAGGCCTCTCCTTGTCGTCTCCCTTACCCGTCTCCTCCTCTACCATCTTCATTAACTGTTCTATCAACTCCCTCTGCTTTATACCCATCTCTTCCAGCGTCTTCACATCGACCTCCTTGCCGAGGAATTTGCTCGCGATAAGCTTAACCCCGAAGGCCGCCGCCGTCCAGTCGGCCTCCTCGGCGGTGGTATAGGGCAACACTATCGCTGCTGGGACCTGGAAGTAGTCTAGGTGCATGTATAGGAGTGCTAGTGGCCCCATGACTCCGAGGCCTGCCTCCATCTGGGGAGCCTCTAGCTCGGGTCCCTTGTAGAACTTGTTGACGATATACCTGTAGCCGTGCTCCTCACCCTCAGGCCTATACTCGACCCTCAGACCGCCTACTAGGATCGCCAGCTTGGGCTTTATCCTGCTAACCCACTCGCTTAACCCCCAGATGTACTCGTCCGTATGCTCCCTCTCTGGGAGTGCCCTGTTAACGACTATCACGGTCTTCGGATCCTCAACCAAGTATATATCGTAGGGGTAGCCTGGGCCGTCATCCTCAATTAGGACGACTGGAGGCATTGCATCCGTTAGGATATAGCCCACCTTCCTGCCGCCAAGGAGTAGGGCTAGGTACTTCGATACCAGGTAGCCTATCATGCCGAAGCCTCTGAAGCCTGTTATGAAGTACGCTCCCTCCAACTCCCTTCTATCCACGTCGACTACTATCTCGACACCCATGATCTCACGCCCTAGACCTCACCCTAGCAACTTCACCATACATCAGGCCCTCAATCATGGACGGAGGTACCCTTAGCCTCCCGACCCCAACCAAGTTATCCTCCTGGTCCACAATTACTACCTCATCTCCCGGTTTAAGGTCGGGGTCTATAGACACCACGTCCCTTGCAAGTATACTGCCCCTTATCTCCCGGTCCCCCCGAATGATAATCCTGTATCGGGGAGGCTGGGAGGACCTAATAATTCTCTCCGCAGCCGCTTTAGAGGGGGAGAACAAGCCATCGTTAGGCCTCAAGGTCAAGTACACAGCTCCCTTGAAGATAACATACCTGATCCTCCCCCTGACTACATCAATTTGGAACCCCTCGGGGCTAGGGAGTAGTGCTTCAGCCACCCTCCAATCCCACTGGTACGCGGCCCTCGCCCTCAGAACCCTCAGCTCAGACCCTGAAAGCTTACGCCTCAAACCCCTAAACCCTGGTTAGAAGGAGGGGGTATGAGAGGGGGCTAATAGTGTTGGGTCAGAGAGCCTATCGAGGAGTTGCTTGACCTTCCTATCCTGCTCCTAACCTTCTCGACCGCTCTGAGGAAGTCCTTCATCGCGAGCCTCTTCCTACCCTCTCTAATCGCGTAGTATCCCGCTTCTGTCACCACGGCTTTCAAATCGGCGCCGCTGAAGCCCTCGGTTAGCGCCGCTATCCTGGCCAGATCCACATCCTTAGCCAGTTTGACCTTCCTAGTGTGGACCTTCAATATCTCAAGCCTGCCCTCATATCCTGGAAGTGGCACCTCGATTATTCTATCGAATCTTCCAGGCCTTAGGAGGGCAGGGTCAAGGAGGTCGAGTCTATTTGTGGCGGCGATGACCTTAACGTTGGAGAGGGGCTCGAAACCGTCGAGCTCCGCTAACAGCTGGAGGAGGGTCCTCTGAACCTCCCTGTCACCACTTGTACCCAGGTCTGCTCTCCGGGATCCGATAGCGTCTATCTCGTCTATGAATATAATCGCGGGGGCATTATCCCTCGCATACCTGAATACCTCCCTGACCAGCCTAGCCCCCTCTCCTATGAACTTATTCACGAACTCGCTGGCAACGACGCGGATGAACCTAGCGTTGGAGGCTCTAGCAACAGCCTTGGCGAGGAGAGTCTTACCAGTCCCAGGCGGGCCGTGGAGGAGTACACCCTTCGGAGGCTCAATACCGAGCTCTCTGAAGACCTCGGGTTTAATCAGTGGGAGTACGACGACCTCGTATAGCTCCCTGATCTGTTTCTCAAGCCCCCCTATATCGTCGAAGGTCACATTAGGCTTCTCGATAACCTCCATAGCCCTTACCATCGGATCGACTACGTTAGGCAACACCCTGACTATAGCCGAGCCCCTATTGTTTAGTGCTACCCTCATACCCGGCCTCAGGCTCTTTACATCGATCCCGTTGGAGACCTTGACTATAAGGTTGGGGCCAGTCGTGCTCTTTACTATAACCGATTCACTGTCTAGTACCTCGAGGACCGTCGCCTCGATATGAGGGGGGCTCATCAGCCTCTCTACTTCCCTCCTATACCTGTCGAGATCCTGCTCTAGATTCATCTTTATCTGCATCAAGTGTTTGATCCTCTCCCTGAGGAATCTTACCTCTTCCTCTATGTCGTCGAAGTGTCTCCTTCCACTAGTACTCAGCGACAACCCCCATCTTCACCATTTATACCATTGGTGCCTCAGAACCCTTATAATGTGCGAAGCTATACCTAACCCCGTATATATCCAATCGTTACCCTAGAGCCACCGTAGTAATACGACACGGTATTAAGCCCTACCCGTCAATGGGTTAGCCTGGGGAGAGTGGCAAGAGTTGCCTGGGATTGAGGACGTAAACTACTGTGAAATGTGCGGTATGAGGATAGCAGGCCGCCCCTACAGGGCGGTTGTAGACGGTGTAGAGATGGTTCTCTGCGCTAGCTGTTACATGAAGCTCTCCCGGAGCGGGAGAGCAGTCCTACTAAGGCAGACGCCCCGCCCCCAGAAAAAGAAAACAATCCCTGTAAGAAGGGCTCCAAAGAGGATACCCCTAGACCAGTACGATCTGGTCGAGGACTACTATGAGAGGATAAGGAGGGCTAGGGAGGCGAAGGGCTGGACGACGAGCGCCCTAGCCCAGAAGCTAAGGATTAGCGAGACAATGCTGAGGAGGATAGAGGCGGGTAAGATGAAACCCTCTATAAGCCTGGCGAAGAAGATGGAGTCCATCCTAAAGATCCAGCTGCTCGAGCCGACAGAGCTAGCCGAGGAGGAAGACTACAGGGCAGACCCAGGGACCCTCACGTTAGGTGACGTGGTTATTGTCAGGAAGGATGAAGACTAGCCCAGAAAACCAAGCACTCCTCCTAATACCGAGGAGAGACTTAGACTATCTAGACGAGGCCCTAGCCCTCGCACAGACCGCGGGCTACAGGGTGAAGGGGGTCATCAAGCTAAGGAACCCCAAGAGGCCTGGAAAGGGGACCCTTGAGAGGATAGCGATTGAGGCCGAGGACCTAGACGTCGGCACAATCATATACTATGGGGAACCTCCGCCTACGACAATCTACATCCTACAGAAGACCACTAGGAGGAGGGTCATCGACAGGGTATCCCTGATACTCGAGATATTCACCAGGCACGCTGGCTCTAGGGAGGCAAAGCTACAGATAGAGGCCGCAAGGATACGCCACCAGCTCCCACTACTCAGAGAGTACGTCAGGAGGGCGAGGATGGGAGAAGACCCTGGATTCCTAGGCCCGGGTGAATACGCGATAGACAGGTACAGGTACAGCTTGGAGAGGAAGCTGGCTAGGATACGGAGGCAGCTAGAGGAGCTGAGGAAGAGGAGGGTTAGCAGGCTAGAGGCTAGGAGGAGGCAGGGAATGATACACGCATCAATAGTCGGCTACGCTAGTGCGGGTAAGACGACGCTCTTCAACGCTATAACAAGAGAGAGCAAGCCAACCGGCGAGGAATACTTCACAACACTCCACCCGAAACACAAAGCCATCACATACAACGGGTTGAAGATGGTCTTCGTGGATACTGTAGGCTTCATACGACGGGTCCCCCACGAGATAATAGAAGCCTTCAGGTCAACCCTAGAAGAGGTAGCTTATAGTGACGTGATAATCTTCGTAGTAGATGTAACCGAGCCAGAGAGGGATATCGCTGAGAAGATCGAGGCTGGCCTCGAGACCCTAGCCAATATAGGAGCGGCGGGTCTAGACGGGAGGCTTCTGGTAGCCGCGAATAAGATCGACCTACTCGAGCCAGACGCCGTGGAGGAACGAGTAGACTACATTAGGGGGATAATCAACACATACCTCTCCGAGGCCCCAGTAATCCCTGTATCAGCGAGTAAGAGGCTAGGCCTCGACACCCTGCTAGAGGTGATAACGGATATTGCAAAGGAGACAGCCAAGACCATGGGACCCCTACGGTAAAGTCTACGTCCTCCGACTAGGCCATAGGCCACAGAGGGACAAGAGGATAACAACCCACGTCGCCCTCGTCGCACGGGCTTTCGGTGCAAACGGCTTCATCCTAGAAGGAGTATGCGATGAGAGCGTTGAGAAGAGCCTTAAGAGGACTCTGGAGTGCTGGGGCGGAGAAATGGAATACATGTGTGGAGTGAATGGGAAGAGATACGTGGAGAAATGGAGGAGGGAGGGCGGCGAGGTAATCCACCTAACAATGTATGGCTTGCCAGTCGATGACGTGATAGACGAGATAAGAACCTCTACGAGGCCGAAGCTAATAGTAGTGGGCGCCGGGAAGGTTGAGAGATACTATTATGATAACGCCGACTATAACGTCGCGATCGGAAACCAGCCTCACAGCGAGGTCGCCGCACTAGCAATATTATTAGATAGACTATATAGGGGCCGAGAACTATATAGTATCTTTTACGGAGCCAAGACTAGGATAGTACCTAGTAAGCGGGGTAAGACGGTGACAGGCGGTGTCGAATGCTGACAGCAAAGCGAAGATCGAAGCCCTATACGAGTTCATAAGGAGACTAGCCCTAAAGCACAAGCTAAACCCAGACAACGCTGTTAGGATATTCACAACACTACTATCAGCCACTGACGGTAAGGGGTTAAGTGACGAGGACCTATCGGAGATCACGCAGATGAGGCAGGGAGAGATAAGGAACATCCTCAGAATGCTCTACTCGCTCAGGATGGTAGCCTATAGGAGGGGAAGGCATCCCACAACAGGGGCGACCAGATACTACTGGTACCCGGACTTCTCCGGGATAAACATGAGCCTATTCTGGCGTAAGAAACAGGTCCTAGAAAAACTGAAGCAGAAGCTAGCCTACGAGGAGAACAACGCCTTCTTCAGGTGCCCAACAGATGGGCTACGATACACGTTCGAGGAGGCATTCGAGTTCGACTTCACATGCCCCAAGTGCAACTCGATGCTAGTCGAGGAGGACAACTCGCGGGTGAAGGAATACCTCCGCCAACGCATAGCAATGCTAGAGGAGGAGATAAAACGGGATGAAGAGCTCCTACGCGCTCCTTGACATATTCTCGGGCGCGGGGGGTTTCGCGAGAGGCTTCGAGGAGGCCGGCTTCAAACCCCTAGTGGGCGTGGATAATTTTCCCCCGGCTGCCAAATCCTACAAGGCGAACTTCCACCAGGCATACTTTATAGCAGATGACGTGAAGGAGGTAAACCTAGCCATCATAAGAGACCTCACAGGCTACTCGAAGGGAGACTTCGACGTAGTGATCGCGAGCCCACCCTGCGAGCCCTTCACAGGCGCAAACCCCCGCAGGGAGAAGAGACCCCTAGACAGGCTCTACAGGGACCCCGCGGGCCAGTTATTCCTCCACGCGATACGAATAATCGGTGAGGTCAAACCGAAGGTATTCGTAATCGAGAACGTCGCCGGCATACTGGAGACCCAAATACAGGCCGCGATAAGGAGGGAGCTAGCACGCCAGGGCTATACAACTATATACTTCAACACGCTCCGAGCCGAAGACTACGGGACCCCAAGCCACAGGACAAGGGTCTTCGTATCGAACATAAGACTCAAGCCCCAGAAGAGGAAGCCCCCGACAGTGGAGGAGGCCCTCAAGGGCCTACCTGAACCTGGAGCCAGCTACCCGCCCAACCACGACCCCCCACCACAGCTCTCCAAGAGATACGCTAGGAGAATAGCCAGGATGAGGTGGGGGGACTCCCTCATAACCTATACTGGGGCTGGCGGGAGGAGGCTTCCCAACTATATCAGGCTACACCCACACAGGATCGCGCCGACAGTCATGGGGTCATCCAGGTTCATACACCCCTATCATCCAAGGCTCCTTACTGTTAGGGAGCAGGCTAGGCTGATGGGGTTCCCCGACTATCACGTCTTCATAGGAAGCAGGGATGCGCAATACGATATGGTGGGCGAGGCTGTCCCGCCCCCGCTAGCCAGGGCTATAGCAGACTCTATAATCCAAGAGCTAGACGGTTTATAGGAGGGTGGATTAGAGGGTTGGAGGTAATCCCCGTACTACACAATGTTAGCAGCGTACAGCGTGTAAATGATATGGCCAGGCTGGTCTACAGTCTAGGATATGAAACCCTAGTCGTCACAAAGGCCTACGGCGGGGCGGCGCAAGCCGGCATACCCGAGGCAATGAGGATCGCGTTGAGAGAGGGTAAGAGGCTGATCGTCCTACCCGACCTCCAAGACGCCATAGAGCTCCTCTCTCCCGAGAAGATACTGTTGGTGTCAAGGGACTACATGGAGGAGGAATACGACCCCTACAACCCGCCACGATATGAGGGCCGGTTACTCATAGTATTCCAGGGGTCTGAGCCCGACTTCACGGCTAAGGAGGCCAAGCTAGGGACCCCGGTGTACTTGAAGGGTGTAACGAGGGGGAGGCTCGGACCCCTGGCGGAGGCCAGCATAATACTATACTCCCTGAGAGGGAGGGATTGACCCAGGTTGCCCCTAAACTCTGGAAGAACAGTGAAGGACCTGATTAAGGAGGCGAAATACTACTCCAGCATAGCAGTAGACCTAGCACTATACTCCCTCGCGAGCGGCAGCAAGATCGCGGCGATGGAGGTACTACAGATTGAGGAGAGAATCGACCAGGTTGTCCGAGAGCTTGTGGCGAAGGCCAGCCTATCCGTGAGGGGACCCGACCAGGCGGGGCTAGCAATAGCGATAGCCGAGATCGCCAGGGCCTTCGACAGGATAACGGATGCGGCCGGAGACCTGGCTGGGCTCGTGATAAGAGACTACCCCATCCACAGGTACGTTAGAAGCGTTGTCAACTGCTGCGGGGAGATAATCAGCCTCATAAAATCCTCGAGGAGCGTATCAGAGCTCGACGGTAACGTAGACATCCTACTAGTCAGGAGGGGTGACAACTACATACTAGCCCCGAGGGAGGAGAAGATCCTCGAGGGAGACTTACTAGTAGTGAGAGGGACCCCTGAGGAGGTCCTACAAGTCGCGAGACAACTGGAGGAGCCAGGCGACAGGACTCCCTTGGGCAGTAGCCAGCTGGTATCCGCCGCTCTCGCGGGAGACGAGTTAGCCGCGGGTCTACTCAAGCTGAAGAACATGAGTAGGTTGATGCTAGAGATATCCTTCCACGCCTTGATATACGTTGACAGGAGCCTGGCAACACTCATACAAGACCTAGAATCGGGAATCGACAATCTATACCTAGAGGTCCTCGAGGATTCATACGCCTCAACGATACCGGCGAGGGCTAAGGAGAGCATAAGCATATCCATATTCGCAACCGCCCTCGAAACACTGGCGGATGCAGCCGTCTTCATAGCGAGGATAGCCTCCTCTCCAGAATACGAGGAGTACTCGGAGTTCCTGGGAGAAGCTGTTGAGGAGGCTGAGGAGGGATACACTAGGCTAAAGGTTACAAGCAAGCTAGACGGGGTCCCCCTCAGAAACCTCAACCTGGCAGACCTGGGTGTAGAGGTACTAGCGGCGAAGAGGGGGTCGGCCTGGATACTCCCAGTACCCCAGGACTACGTGTTGAAGGAGGGGGACGTGTTACTAGTCAAGTACTTCAAGGAGGCGGGCGTCGAGGAGCCCGAGGATGAAGCAGAGATGCTTGCCTCCCTAGACGAGAAGGGCTTCCAGGAGCTGGAGGAGATAGAGGAATAGGTGTAAGTTATGCCCCGCATCCCCCCAGAACTATGCGCCAGGTGTAAGGGGTACAAGAAGCTCTGCGGGCTCCCGAGATGCCCAATACTAGAATCCTTCAGGGCCCAGGTTAAAGCCACCGTCAAGACCCGGGGGACCCTCGTAGAGGGTGCTACACCCCCAGGCATACTGGTGGGGGAGGCGGGCTACCCGAGGGTACGGGTATACTACATGATACCCCCAGGGCTCTACGGCGAGGAGGCATACTACCATGATGCACCAAAGCTATGGGCGCTCCGCGGGGAATCACTAGCGAGGATCATATCCCTCAGGAGCGAGCTCCTCTCAGCCAACCTCCGTGTAAACGTGAGGGACCCCTTCACCCTATACCAGAAGGAGATAGGTCTCGCCGCCATCTCAGTCAAGCCCGTGGAGAGCGAGGCCAAGCTAGCTAAACCCCCAGTGCCACGCCTAGTATTCGATGGGATAAGCAAGCCACGGGGTCCCTCAGCACCAGTAGAGAGGATAAGGGTCTCCGGCAACCCGCAGCTGCCGAGGATTGTTGAGAGGATTATATGGGACGATGCACCAGCGGTCAACGCTATAATCGAGCTATACAAGTCCGGGTTAGACGTCTACAATATACAGAAGATAATGAGTGTAGGCTTCCTGGGTAGGATGAGGAATAGGCGCGTCGTACCCACACGTTGGGCCATAACCGCCGTTGATGAGACCGTGTCACGCCACCTGAGGCTCCAGCTTAGGGATAAGCCTGAGATCGACTCCATAGAAGTCTACCATGGAGAATACCTTGGAAACCGGTTCGTAGTGGTCCTCAAGCCGGGTCCCGGGAGCTTCGAGTGGATTGAGGCATGGCAACCACACACTCTATGGACTAAGGCCGCGAGGGACCCGGTCCTATGGAGGGTCGAGGAGGACCCGCTTGGCAGGAAGACCGCTGAGGACGGCGGATTCTCTGCCGCTAAGATCGCCGTCTTAGAGCACCTGGTCTCCCGTGGTAGGAATGCCGACGTGGTTATACTTAGAGAGATCACTCCCTCCTACTATGCCCCGGTAGGTAACTGGCATATCAGGGAGACTGTTAGGAGGGCGCTGGCTAGGGGTCCCTTGCTGAGGACTAGTAGTGAGGATGAGGCCGTGGGCCTGGTGCGCAGGCTCCTCGATAACCCGGATGCAGTGTTGAGGATGAGCCGCTTCCTCCCCGGTGGGAGGTATAGGAGGACTCGTATTACAGACTTCTTCTAGGGTCCCTTGCTATAATCTACTATACATGCTATTGAATGGTATTATTGTCGTCAAGCCTTTGGGTCGAATTGTATTATTGACCCTCAATATGCAAACAGGCAATACTATGCCTCCACCAACAGGGTCCCTCGAGAAGAATTACCCACGCCATAATACCGGGGGTGTATAGTAGTATGTATACTAGTCAGGGACCCTCTATGCAGGATTCGAGGGCCTCCTTCATGTTCCTAGTAAGCCCAATCCTCACACCAAGCCTTGGATCGGTGTAGATGTATACTATGCCCTTACTCTGTAGCCTCCTAGCAACCTTCAGGAGCCAGTGGTAGTCTGCCTCCATGGTCTCGGCCAGGTTGTCTAGGTAGATGTATGTGTTCCCCCACTTTGCATAGTGGGATAGGAGGCTCGACAACACCTCCAGCTCCTCCTCGTCTAGGTCATCCTTGTATACCTTGAGTATGCATGAGGCTCTGCGAACCCTTTCTTGTAATTCATTGTGGCCTTTACCTGTTCGAGGGACAATAAACGACAAGGATTTACGGCTACCGGGCCTCTCACCACGAGGTGTTTTGTCGTTTATTGTCTCCTTAACCTGTATACTCGACAATATACGCTTGGCTATTGAAGCCATCCTATCAACATCCTCGGCGGTCTCCCTCTCAAGGACGCCCTCAGCGTACTCCTCCCCCTTCGGCGTGAGGCTCCAGAACCCATTGGTGTATTCCACGTATCCACGAGTCTTCCAGTAGGAGAGGTAGCTTGACACGTATTTTGTCTCGAAGCCGAGGACGGCGGCTATCTCCGAGCTCCTCATAGGCCTTGATAGTAGGAGGACCATTATGGCATCCACTAGCCTACTCCTGGGTCCCCCTCGCTCCCTCGTCTTCGACTGCTCGAGTATACGTCTCACTGCATCGGTGATATCGTCCACTACACCGGCACCCGGAGGTCTTCTTGGTATTAGAATATACTAGGGAGGGACCCCTAGGTATCACCACAATATTCTTCGCTGATGAGCCTGAGGAGCCCGGTATAGGCTTTCTCGAAGCAGACAGGTGGGACTACTAGTATGAGGCCCCGAGGGACCCCCGGGTCCCACGCGGATAAGCTACCCCTCTCCTCCTCAGGGACCCCTGGGTACTGGGGGACCCCGTTAACCACCCCTCCAACAATGCATACCCTACAGTTCTCGGCCACGAGATAGTCCCTGACATGATAGACATCGACCAGGTCCCTGACGGGGTCGGGTATGTGGGATACAAGCGCGTAAGCGTCTCCTAGCGGGGTCGCCCTAACCCTATAGTACCTAACAGAGTCGCTGAGCAGACGATAATACTCCCTACCCTTCCCAGTAGCGGTATGGCCCTTACCGCCGGGAGCCTTCTCTGCGAGGCCTAGTGATTCGAGCCTTGAGAGGAGGGTTTTCGCGGCCGCCTCTCCAATACCGAGCTCCCTCTGGAGCCTGGGCCTCCCCACTGGCGTGTCTCCAGACAGGAGTTGGAGGGCCCTGTATACGTGATAGGCAGTGTAGCCTACGCTACCCCCCTTCTTGCTCTCAGCCGCGGTCAACACGGCCTTTACGGACTGGCAAGCCTGTTGCTGGTTCAACGCTCCACGCCCCCTCGTCGGGTAGGAGGCCCTCGTCTATCATGAATACTGCTAGGTCTTGGGGGGTAATGTCGCTATCCCCGAGTATCGCAGACTCAATACTCTTCCAGTCCCTCTTAACCCTCTTGCCGAAGTCCTCCCAGAGCCAGTCAACGATCTCCGCCGGGTCTACTCCTGACTCCCTCAACTGCCTTAGTAGCGCCTGTTTCACCGCCTTCTCCTTCAGCTTAGCCCTATACGATGCCATCCTCCTGTCACCGTCCCACGGGTCCCTGTACAGGTTAGAGTCTATAACCACCAGGGTATCCATTAGGGACCCGGTGTATCGCCGTGACATTATACGACTTGAAGGGTAGGAGCCTCACATGCCTCACAGAGTATTCTCCCGACGAGATCAGGATGCTAATCGAGCTTGGCCTGGACTTCAAGAGGAGATTCTATGCCGGCGAGAGGATAATACCAGTATTGAAGGGTAGGAGCATCGCTATGATATTCGAGAAGCCGAGCACCAGGACGAGGGTTAGCTTCGACATAGCAGCGTGGCAGCTAGGGGCGAGGGCGCTATACCTGGGCTGGAGGGACCTCCAGTTGGGCCGTGGAGAGACTATAGCTGATACCGCCAGGGTATTGTCAAGGTATGTTGACGGCATAGTTGCAAGGGTGAAGGAGCATAGTAAGGTCGAGGAGCTTGCAAGGTACTCGAGGGTCCCCGTGATAAACGGGTTAAGCGACTTGAGCCATCCCGTCCAGGCCCTCGGAGACTACATGACTATCCTCGAGGTTAAGGGGAAGCTTAGGGGGGTGAAGCTGGCCTTCATAGGTGATGGAAGCGATAACGTTCTCCACAGCCTCCTAGTGGCGGGGGCTAAGCTCGGAGTAGACATAGTTATAGCGACGCCCAAACAGTTACAGCCAGATCCCAGGATACTCGAGGCGGCGTTGAAGGCTGCCGAGGAGTCGGGCTCGGAGATTAGGATAGTGGAGGATCCATACGAGGCTGTTGCCGGGGCCGACGTGGTATACACTGATGTGTGGGTTAGCATGGGCCAGGAGGAGGCGCGTGAGGCGAAGGTCAGGCTCCTCCAACCATACCAGGTTAACGTTAAGCTAATGGAGGCTGCCGGCTCTAAGGCCCTATTCATGCACTGCCTACCAGCCCATAGGGGCGAGGAGGTTACCGACGAGGTTATTGATGGGCCCCAGAGCATAGTGTGGGACCAGGCTGAGAATAGACTGCATATACAGAAGGCTATACTCTCAGCGCTAATACCCTAAGGGTAGGGTTAGGATCCGATAACGCCGAACTGTGGAAGCCCTACACCCGTAATATTATACTCCTCTCTTATCTTATCGAATACAGCATCTACCACGTCAGTTGCTAGGGGTGCCTCCCCACTCGATACAACCTTGTCCTCTACGAGTACTGTTGGTAGCCCGGCCTCGGCTGCTTCATCTCCTGGTACTGGGACCTCTATTACGGCGATCTCAACGGGGATCCCGTATTCTTTTGCTAGGAAGACTTGGACCTCCTTAACTATCTTCTCGGCTAGCCTGCTCGCCTCGTCCAAGCCAGCATATACTGTTATATTGATGTAATCCGCCACCTTCTACCCCCAAGTATCTGGTTACCAGCTCCTCTAGTGATACCTGGTTAGGGATAGTAGTAGCCGGGTAGTACCCTTGAATTCAGTAAAAATATTCTTGTTTATTATAGTAATTTACATATATTTCAATCCACATATATACTCTAATGAGGCGAGTAAAGGGGCGACGTAGGTGGCATCATTCCTATCCAGAATACTAGCTTTTCTGAAGAAGGGTCTATTTGGATCCAGGGAGTTGGAGGAGGATTTCATCAAGAGGATAAAGAAGGGAGACATCGAGTATATACTTAACCAGGGGGTCCCCAGCATAGAGCCTCCCCCAACACCGGGAGCGAAACCATGGAAGGTCCCTTACATTGCTGAGGGCTTTGAAGCTGGTAGTATGCTCCTCCTAGACCCGGAGGCGTTGATGTATATACTTGTGGCTGCGGAGAGCCAGTATGATGTGGTGAGGGCTAAGGGACCCGGCGACGCGGTCCTTGAGAGGATAGCGTATTTCTCTAGGGTGAGGCCCGGGAGGATACAGTACTTCCTTGCGGTTCCAGACTCTAAGACGGAGATCCGGTTACTCGCCTCAGAGGGCCTCGTCACAGGCCTATACCTGAACTATGAAGGGAAACACTATGTTGGAGCTGAATCCTACAAGGTGTTGAAGACCCTCTACTGGGATGATATTGCATTTACCGTGACTAGGGTTAAGGAGAGCCTCTTAACGTGGAGTGACGAGGCCCTCTCAGTCTATGTTATAGGCCTGGATAACCAGCACAAGTATCTTGTCAATACGCTTAACAGCCTGTATAGGGCGACTGTGACTGGCGAAGGAGACAAGATCTCGTCCCTCATCCTAAAGAGGCTCGTGGACTACACGAAGTTCCACTTTAGGAGCGAGGAGATACTCATGGAGAAATACGATTACCCTGTGGAGAAATATGAGAGGCATGTAAAGGAGCACCTAGCCTTTGTAGATGCAATCAATAAGTTCAAGAAGGAATACGATAGGGGAGAGGCCCGGTTAACGCTAGACGTATTCAAGTTCCTGGCAACCTGGATCAAAAACCACGTAGCTGGCACGGATAGAGATTATGGAAGATACTTCCTCGAGATAGGAGTGGCGAACTATAAGCCGAAATCCTAGCCTTCCCTTAGAGCCATCATTATTTTTTCCAAATCGATGCTTCCCTCCCTAAGTATAACCGGCTCCTCATGTGTTATGTCAACGACTGTGCTAGGCACTCCTAAGAGGACGGGTCCCCCGTCTATGTAAAGATCTACTAGTCCACCCAGCTGTACGTGGGCGTCGTAGGCTGTACGCGGCGGAGCGCCCCCGCTCTTGTTAGCACTTGTACCTACTAGCACTCCTCCTATCCTGTTCGCTATCTCTCTGACTAGAGGGCACTTCGGCAGTCTGACACCCATATTCCCCCATGCCTTGAGATGGTCTGGGAGGTACTTGGCAGGCCTCTCTACTATAGTTAGTGGCCCGGGCCAGAATGCTCTGGCGAGCTTCCAGAATCTATCGCTAGGCTCTACTACGAGTAGTGCATGGTGCGATTCGCCGAGGAGTAGAGGGACTGGCTTGTTGGGGTCCCTCCCCTTTATCTTGTACACCCTCTCAAGCGCCTTGGGGTCGAAGGGGTCTGCTAGTATGCCGTATACCGTGTCGGTTGGAGCGACTATCACGCCGGAGTTCTTCAGGATCTCGACTGCTAGATCTATAACCTCTGAGGTTGGACAATAGCAGTTAGCCTCGATTATCTCCAACGCTATACACACCCGTTCAGTCATGTATTGTTATCTAACACTATTTTGTCTGCCATACCGTTACCGAAGTATAATAAGGCTAGGGAGGGACCCCCACATGAATGGTGCCATCGAGGGTGCAACGCGGACGAATAGACGAGAAGAAGCTGGTGATATCTAGGAGGAGGCTAGCTCTACTCTTGAAGGAGGTTAAGAAGTGGAGTGCCCCGGCTACAGTCCTACTCAGCCTATACATACCCCCAGGCAGGCCTATCAGCGACGTGTTGAACCTCCTGAGCGAGGAGCTATCAGTTGCCGATAACATTAAGTTGAAGAAGACGAGGAACGCCGTCAAGAGGGCATTGTCAGCCGCTATAGACAGGTTGAAGATGATCCCGAAGGTCCCCCCTAATGGCCTAGTCCTCTTCTGTGGCGAGGACATGGAGACTGGTGACTTTGCATGCTACGTGTTCAGCCCGCCGGAGAAGATCAACGTCTTCTATTACAGGACCGATAAGAGGTTCATAACAGAGTTCCTTGAGGAGATGGTTGAGGATAGAGATGCTATAGGCATACTCATCGTGGAGAGAGACCAGGGCACTATAGGCATATTGAGGGGGTCCCGGCTGGAGGTGTTAGAAGAGATAAGCGACTACATACCCGGGAAGCACAAGATGGGAGGCCAGAGCCAGAGGAGATTCGACCGTATAATCGAGCAGATGGTCGAGGACTTCTTCAAGAGGCTGGCGGAGCACGCGGCGAGACACTTCCTACCTTACCTTGAGAAGGGTAACTTGAAGGGCATAATAGTTGCGGGCCCTGGCTACGCGAAGCTAGACTTTGTCAAGGGCAAATACCTAGACTACAGGCTCCAACAGCTCGTTTCGAAGGAGTTAGTAGACGTTGCTTACCAGGGAGATCAGGGCTTGAAGGAGGTCGTGTTGAAGGCTAGGAGCGTGGTGCAGACCCAGCTATATAGGGATGCTGTAGAGGCGCTTGAAGAGTTCAAAGGCCACCTCGCTAAGGGTACTGGTATGGTCGTCTATGGCGAGGCGGATGTGAAGACGGCCCTGGAGATGGGTGCGGTGAAGCTCCTCCTGATACACGAGGACCGGGAGGATCTCGAGGAGTGGAAGGAGATGGCTGAGAACTATAGTGGAGCAAAGGTAGTCGTGATACCCAACAGCCTGCCTGAGTCGGAGTGGTTCAAGAACACGTTCGGAGGGCTGGCTGGCATCCTAAGATACAGGATCTCCAGGTAGCCCTCCCTCCTTCTAGTCCTTGGCCAGCGAGTGCCTCAACCTCTCAATCCCACCTATAGATAAGATGTACTCGGCAGTGCTTGGTGTAACTGCATCCATCCACCTGGGGTCCCCGGCAGCCATCTGCTCTCTTATCTTCTCGCCCCTCCACTCCTCCCTGTTGAATACTGGGGGCTTGACTACTCCAACTCCTGCGTCCTGGAATATCTTACCGATCACAGGGTTCCTGGTTAGGATGACGTCTACCTTGGGCACGTATGATAACACGTAGTACACTGAGCCTATGCTCGTCTCAAGGGTTCTTATAGTCGCTGTTATGAACCTCTCAAGGCCTAGGCCTTCGTCCTCGAGGCTCAGCCTTATCATCTCTATCCTCTCGCCCGCTGTGAAGGGGTTGCGTGGGGTGTAGTTCTCTGAGGCCATTCCGACAAGGTATACTATCTCCTCTATCCCGTTATCCAATGCCCACTTGGTTATGGCTAGGTGGCCTTTGTGGAATGGCTGGAATCTGCCGAAGATTAGCGCTCGCTTAGGCCTCTTCCTCAAAACCCATTCACCCCATGTGGGATGTCTATGCATAGGGGATAGAAAACTTGATAGACACTGGTTAACGCCCTAGTAGGCTAGGTGAATAGATGATGCCAGAAGAGCTAGAGAGGCCTAGGGAGGATATAACTAGGAATCTGACCGTAATCTACCAGGATGACGATATAATCGTCTATACGGCTCCCAACGAGGACGAGTTGAAAGACATCCTACTAGACTTGCTTAGGAAATATCAGAAGATGAATATCCGCGAACTACATGGCCACTTATCGGGCCTCGCCAGCGAGGACAAGATCCGTATGGCGCTCAACGATCTCCTAAAGGATAATAAAGTCGTGGTTGACAGGAACGGCTACTTCTACCCTGCCGAGCTAGCAGATGAGTTGGAGGGCGAATACTACAGCGAGTACGACTGGGAGATGGATGAGTACTCGGCTAGCTACCATACGGGCTACTACTAAAAACAAACAAATTATGATAATTTAAAACTAAAATATTATATTTATATTGGTCCCATCAAGTAGGCTTGATTAACAACGTCCTGGAAGTCCCTGGGCAGGACTTTACGCCTACTCGTGTAGTACTCGTACATCTTCTCGAGGAACTTGATGAACACGGGGCACCCGTCGAACCGGCCGTCGCGGTCGCACCTACCGGGCTTGCCCTCGACAGTAACCATCAATAAGCACT
Source organism: Thermodiscus sp. (assembly GCA_015523485.1). GTDB lineage: Archaea > Thermoproteota > Thermoprotei_A > Sulfolobales > Acidilobaceae > Thermodiscus. The sequence goes on from WAKH01000006.1 coordinate 29,997, forward strand.
GGCCAGTCTTCTTGTCATAATATGGGCACAGTTTATGGTACTTCTTCGCGCTCTTCACCATGTTAGTTACCCACTTCTTCTTAGGGCTCTCCTCCTCGTGTCTTTCCTCCTCATGCTCTATCTCCACCATGCTTCTACACCCCCAGCGTAATCCCGGCATATACCTAGTATGTCGATTGAGACATTATTTTTTCCGTTCCTAATCCTAGGGGATCCACCATAATGCTATCGCAGCCGCTAACATGATTATCCAGGCGTTGAAGTCCGACCTCATTATCTTGGAACCATCGAGCGGGGGCACTGGTATAAGGTTGAAGAACGCTATCCACCCATTAATCAACGCGATTATCCCAAGGTAGAATGACCAGTACCCGGTCATGAAGTGGCTTGCCGCTAGGGCAGCTAACCCTACTACTATGTTGGCTGCGGGACCCGCTTCAACACTCCTTACTGCTCCCTTAACAGCGTAGGGACCCGGAGCGTATACCGCCACGTAGCCTGGCGCTAGTATCACTAGTCCGGGTATGAAGCCTGTAGCAAACGTTATGAGTAATCCGCCGGGCGAGGCTATGAACTCGGCGTAAAGGCCATATTTCCTAGCAACACCTCTATGGGCGAGCTCGTGCGCCATGAAGCCGATTAGTATTCCTATGAAGTATGGGCTCGTGTAGAAGGATGGCTTGATTA
>WAKH01000007.1 GCA_015523485.1 Thermodiscus sp.
ATATTCGGTTGGGTTATAAACGAGACTTATCCACAGGAGAGTGTAAGGGAATGGAAGACTGCAGGGTAGCAGTTATTGCAGATTGGGATGCCGATGGAGTGGTAGGCGCAGCGCTAATCTATTTTGCCCAGGAGAAAAGAGGCATTTTCCCAGTTGAGAAGAAGGAGAAGGTATGCCTGATACCTGCAGGGCCTAGGAGCATTATAGAAGAGGTAGGGGATAAGTGCTGGGAGCGGGTCGTTATAGTTGACATTCCACTAACCCAGGAAGTTGAAACCGTGATTGCAAACTTGAAGGAGAAGTGTAATGCAAAAATCTACTACTTTGACCATCACTCGTCAACACTATCTAAGATGGCCGAGCTAGAGGAGAAATACGGCGTTTTCGGCGTTGTTGGACGATCGTCATCAGCCGTTATAATAAAAAGGTTCCTCGAAGGGATGGGCCTCAAGCTAACCCAACGTATGAGGGATTTCGTAGCGGCAGTCGCAGTATTGGAAGGGGGTAGGAGACACGTTAAGGAAGAGGTTAGTAAGAAGCTCGTCACACTAGCTGCGTCGATATCCAAGATGCTCAATCAGACTAGAAACAAGGAAGCCTGGGTGAAGTATGTAAAATGGATCGCGAACCCCTTACCCTTCGAGGATCCAGGTATAAAATTAAGGCTAGACGAGAAAGTCAACCTTGTAGAAGCGGGAGTCGAGCTGTCTGAGCAAGCCGACAAGGAAACGAAGGACGTAGCTCTACAGTTGGCAATGTCAGCCGTAAACCTCGGTTATCTCAAGTTCATAGATGCCCGTGACAAGTGGAAGAAGAGGGGTGCATCCGCCCTAGCATCAGCTATATACAAGATAGTTAACATGCCTGTCGCATTGCTTGTGGAAAAAAGCGATGGAAGCCGATTATTGATTATAAGATCGGGTCACGGTGAGGCGATGGACCTCATCGAAATACTATACAACCAGGGAATAGTTGTTGATACAGGCGGACACGGCAATATCGCGGTCGCTAGAGTAGAGGATACAGTGACGGTAGCTGAATTGAAGAAATCGCTTCGCAGGGCTGTTGTAGAACTTATACGCAAGAGATCCTCGAGGTACCTCGACTCATTCTAATCTAGTTAAGGATTGAAGGGATGGGACCCCTTCGAGCCCGCGCATGGTGCCGCCGCCGGGATTTGAACCCGGGTCACGGGCTCGAGAGGCCCGCATACTGGGCCGGGCTATACTACGGCGGCTTCTCTGGGATCCCGTCATCACGGGCGTTATCAACAGGGCTTTTTAGAGTTTTCTCCCCGCTTCCAGGCTTCCTATATTCAAATAGTAGCTCGTAGAAGATCACGGCTTGTACAAGGTCGATGCTCAGCGTGTATCCGTGGCTGTTCCTCTCTAGTATGATGAAGGGTAGGGGAATGGGGTTTGAGAAGTATGAAAGCAGCGCGGCAATGTGTGTGCCGGCAGCTAGCGAGATCCCCACCCACCTTATCTGGGGTGCGACTGTTAAGAGTATGGCATAGAACAATATGGCTAAGTCTACGAGGATGCTCGAGCCTAGCGGCCCCGATACATAGCCGATCGTAGCTCCTACTAGGAATGCAAATAGACAGACTACTATGTAGGCTTGCTTGTACTCCTCCTCCAACCTCCTCATCCAGGCTAAGATGAATCTCATCGTTCCAATTAATAAGGGAAGACTCTCAAATTCTTGTCTCGGCCACTGGTTGCTGGAACAACGTGATATTGAAGGGTGTAGTCTATGTCGAGCTTCAAGCCCAGGATTAAGGAGAAGAGATGGTCCATTGAGATAGAGAAGGAATTGATAAAGACTTGGGACGAAGAGGGAATATACAAGCCATCATTCGACCCGGATGATCCGAGACCTATACTTGCTATCGACACGCCGCCTCCATACGCTAGCGGTAAATGGCACGTTGCTGGCGCCGCACATTATGCTCAGATCGACATGGTTGCAAGATACTTTAGGTTGAAGGGATACAATGTAATCGTACCATTCTATGCAGATAGGAATGGGTTACCGGTAGAGGTCCAGGTAGAGAAGACTTATGGTGTATATGCGCATGAGATGGCTAAAACTCCTGAGGGTCGCGAGAGGTTCCTAAACCTATGTAGAGAGTTCTTGGATAAAGCTGAGAGCGAGATCGTGGGAGTCTGGAGGAGGATGGGATGCTCGTTTGACTATTGGCGGGATGGTACGGATAGTCCGACTTACAGAGTATTGACTCAGGCCTCCTTCATAGAGTTGTATAAGAAGGGATTGATTTACGAGGACTTCCGGCCAGTGAGATGGTGTCCCAGGTGTCGAACCACTCTGGCCGAGGCAGAGGTAGAGCATAGGGAGGAAGAGGGATACCTCTACTACATAACCTACAAACTGAAGGACAACGGCAGGGATCTAGTAGTAGCGACGACTAGGCCCGAGTTATTGGCGGGTTGCGCAGCCCTAGCCTATAACCCAGAGGATGAGCGGTACAAGGGGTTGAAGGGTAAGAAGGCTATCGCTCCAATTTATGGCCACGAAGTGGATATTATCGAGCATCCAGCTGTGGATCCAAATTATGGAACTGGTTTAATGATGATTTGTAGTTTCGGTGACGAGGAGGATGTAAGGCTATTCAATGAACTCGGCTTGAAGCCGAAATGGTTGATAGATCCCGACGGTTCCATGAGGTCTGAGGCTGGCCCCATTGCTGGTTTGAAGGTTGACGAGGCGAGAAAGAAAATAGTTGAAATGCTAGAGAAAGAGGGCCTCCTAGTCAAGAAGGAGAAGATTATTCATAAGGTACCCATTTGTTGGAGGTGTAAGACGCCGCTCCAAATAATCTATAGGAAGGAGTACTTCTTGAAGCAGATGGAGTATAAGGATGATATTAGGAGGATCGCTTCTGAGATAGACTTCAAGCCAGAGATGCATAGAAGGAAACTCTATGATTGGATCGATAGTATATCGATGGACTGGCCCATTTCGAGGGACAGGTACTATGCGACCGAGATCCCATTATGGACTTGTAAGAAGTGCGGTAGCAAGCTGGTCCCGGAGCCTGGCAGGTATTACCAACCATGGAAAATGGACCCACCTTGGGACAAATGCCCCAACTGTGGAGCTCCAAAAGAGTATCTGGAAGGAGAGAAGAGGGTGTTCGATACATGGTTTGACTCAAGCCTGAGCGTGCTATACGTTACAAGATGGATGAATGACAAGAAATTCTTTGAGAAGGCGATGGAAAACACGCTACGCCCTCAGGGGCAAGACATCATAAGAACCTGGCTTTACTACAGCCTGCTAAGAGTATACCAGTTGACTGGCAAGAAGGCTTTCCGATGGGTGAGGATAACTGGTATGGGTCTAGACCCGAAGGGTAGGCCAATGCACAAGTCACTAGGCAACGTAATCGACCCAGACCCCGTTATAGACCAGTACGGAGCCGATGCGTTCAGGTTCTGGTCGGCCATAGCCGCTAAGCTCGGCTATGACTATAGATTCGACGAGAACAAGATAAAGACGGGTAGAAACTTTGTAACAAAGCTCTGGAACCTTGCCAGGTTTGTATCAGCCTTCCCTGAGCCAGAAGACTACAAGCTTGAACTCATTGATAGAGCCTTCATCGCTCTACAGGACAAATACCTTGAAGAGGCAGACGAGGCATACTCCGGCTTAGACGTCTATGTACCCATAACGAAACTATACGAGTTTGCATGGGATATCTACGCATCACACTATGTCGAGTTGTCCAAGAATCGTGCCTATAACAGAGACTCCCGGTACAGCGGTGACGAACAAAAGAGTGCTTGGGCATCGCTCCATATCATGCTCAGACGAACATTAATCGCCTTATCACCCATAATGCCATTCGTAACCGACTATGCCTTTAGGAAGCTATACGGTGTAAGCGTACACCTACAGAGATACCCCGAGCCAATGTATACTGGAGAGGAGAGGGAAAAGCTAGCTAGACTTGCTCTAAAGATTATCGAGTTAAACAAGGCTATCTGGGGATACAAGAGGGAGAGAGGTCTAAAGCTCGTAGACCCCATCGAGGATGCAGTAGTATACGTGCCTGAAGAGATGTCAGCCGCTATAAAAGATATCGAGGCTATGCACAAGATAAAGGTAGAAACCTATACTGGAAACCCGCCAGAAGGCGCCAAGGAGATAGGCGATGGATTCTATATTGTTGAGGTTAAATAATTGAGA
>WAKH01000008.1 GCA_015523485.1 Thermodiscus sp.
CCCCCATAACCTTATAAATATCGGTTTAATCGCCTAGAATCATGCTTGATAACGAGCTAGACGGGAGTACGGTTAACGAGGTGGACCAGTTGTACGTAGAGGTAGAAGCGGAAGAATGGATCGGACTACTAACGAGCCCCGGCGAAGACGTCAATAAGGCCGCGCTAGCACACCTACGCGAACAGCTCGAGGGCAAGCTGGACCAGGAGCTGGGAGGTATAATCATAGCAGTACTAGACGCTGAGGTTGTGAGCGAGGGAGTACTCCTACCACTACCAGGGGACCCCCAGATCTACTACGTTGTGAGGTACAAGATGCTAGTATACAAGCCACTACTCCTAGAAATAATCCGTGGAATAGTGAGAGAGGCGAGGGAGATAGGAATCTTCGTAGACCTAGGACCAATAGACGGCTTCGTATTCAGGAACCAGATCATGGATGAGCCAATCGAATTCCTACCGGAGAGGAGGGCCTTCAAGGGTGTACAGTCAAATAGGATGGTGGAGATAAACGACGTGGTAAGGGCGAGGATCACCCAGATAGGAAAGGATAGGAGGGGCTACGGTATCAGGGTAGGATTAACGATGAGGCAACCCTACCTTGGGAAAGAGGAATGGATTAAGGGTGGCATGTAGTGGCGAGGGGTAGGGCTCCCAGCAAGAAGCCGAAGCTGAAGGCGTGTAAGAAGTGCGGCGCTCTAGTACAGAACGATGTAAACGTGTGCCCAGTATGTGGCTCAACAGAGTTCACCACGAACTGGGAGGGAATGGTCATAATAATGGATCCACAGAGCTCCGAGCTGGCAAAGGAGCTATCAATACCCAACCCGGGCATGTTCGCTATCAGAGTAGCTGGTAGGGTAGTGAAGAGAAGGGAGGCATAACTTGCCCATCCCCGCCTTTATCCTCCCCCTCGAGGCTAGGAGGGATTTCTCGAAGCCTAGGGGAGTAGTGTATAGTGGAGATATAACCGGCCTCCTCGAGGAGGCCAGGGACCCCCTCTTCTGCATAGGAGACGTGGTCTCCCAATACTGTATGAAGACGGGCAAGGAGCACGTCGTACTAGTAGTTGACTGGAAGACGCGTAGGCACGTGGGCTTCCAGGAGAGGCTACCAGAGGGATACACTGTTAGGAGGGTTAGGAACCCGCCTGGAACGGTTACCTTCGAGGCTTTAAGGGAGATATGTAGGCTCGCCAGGGAGAAGGGGAAGTGGATAATTGTAGTTGATGGTGAAGAGGATATGCTCGCCCTCCCAGCACTAGCCTGCCTACAGGATGGTGGGACAGTCGTCTACGGGGTCCCCTTGAAGGGGGCCACAATCATACATGTAGGGCTTGAGACTAGCCGGGAGGCCCAGGCCAGGTTCCTGGAGTTGAGGCCTGGCTTAGCCCTGTTAGAGTGAAAATATCCTTTTAACCCGTATCTCTATGCTCTAAGCCGGGAGGGATAATACGGGTGTCGAGTATGAGCGAGCAGACAGCAAGGATAGACCTCGGCGATGGAATATGGGCTGAGGTATTAGAGGACAAGTATAACCCCCTCGTTAAGAGGAGGGAGTTAACGCTCCTAATCCACCACGAGTTCAAGTCAACCCCTATGAGGATCAACCTCAGGCTAACAATAGCCGAGAAGTACGGCGTTGATATACAGAGAGTGTACGTTAGGAAGATATTATCCGAGTACGGTATAGGTCTGTCGAAGGCCGAGGTACACATCTACGATACCGTGGAGCGCGCCCTAGCCTTCGAGCCACAATACATAATCGATAGGAATGGGGGCGTGAACCCGTTCGAAGAGGAGGAAGAGTAGCCTCTTATAGGGGTGGATGGTGATGGGTAAGAGGAAAGTTCAGGCCTGGAAGCTCTATGAGGTCGACTATGACAACTGGACGATAAAGAGGAAGAACAAGAAGTGTCCAAGATGCGGTAGCTTCATGGCCCACCACACCAAGCCAGTGGAGAGGTGGCACTGTGGCAACTGCGGCTACACCGAGTTCGTCGGACGAAAGAAGTAGAGTGATAGCGCTGGGAATAGAGTCAACCGCCCACACATTCGGCGTCGCAGTAGTCTCCGATAAACCCCCCTACATTCTATCCGATGCCAGGGGGCACTACAGGCCTTCTAAGGGCGGTATCCTACCCAGGGAGGTAGCCCAATACTTCTCCCAGGTAGCTGGTAGCGTTGTAAGGGAGGCGTTGAGTAAGGCAGGAGTATCCATGGATGACGTAGACCTCATCGCGGTCGCATTAGGCCCTGGAATGGGCCCTGCTCTAAGGATTGGAGCAACGGTGGCCCGAGCCCTCTCCTCAAAGTACTCCAAACCCCTCTACTCGGTCAACCATGGGGTAGCCCATATAGAGATAGCACGCTTCCTAACGGGGCTGAGGGACCCCCTAGTCATCTACGTATCCGGTGGGACCACGACTATAGCCAGCTATCTGGAGGGCCGCTACAGGGTCTTCGGTGAAACCCTCGATATAGCCCTCGGCAATCTCCAGGACACGTTTGCGAGGGAGATAGGTATAGCGCCCCCCTACATAGTCGGGGGGAGGCATGTAATCGACATATGCGCCGAGGGGGGAAGGTTCATAGAGGAGCTACCATACGTTGTAAAAGGCCAGGACGTATCGTACTCGGGCCTTCTAACCGCGGCTGTGAGGCTGGTCAAGAAGGGTTGGAGGAGGGCCGACGTCTGCTACACACTCCGTGAAATAGCATATTCGAGCGTTGTCGAGGTGGCTGAGAGGGGTCTAGCCCACACGGGGAAGAAGGAGGTTGTACTAACCGGTGGGGTAGCGGCGAGCAAGCTCCTAAACGAGAAGGTGGAGGCAATGACCAAATCACACAATGCAAGGTTCAAGCCCATACCCCCAAAGTACGCCGGGGATAATGGGGTAATGATAGCCCTAACCGGTATCCTGGCGTTTAAGTCAGGGGTCCCTCCCATACCCCCCGAGGATGCCATTATAAGGCAGAGGTGGAGGCTCGACAGGGTTGATATACCATGGTATCCTATGATCCTAGGAGACTAGTAGGGACCCTGGTCGAGGAGACAAGTCTCCTCGCCCGTGGGGCGGAGTCGGAGCTAAGGCTAGGCCGATTCTATGGGAGGAAGGCGGTTTTCAAGCTGAGGCTCCCCAAGCCCTATATGGATCCAGCACTTGACTCCAAACTCAGGAGGGTTAGGACTATTAGGGAGGCGAAGGTGATAGCGGCCGCCCTTGAGGGAGGGGTCCCTGCACCACGCCTCTACATGGTTCTCCCCTCTGCCGGGTTGATCGTGATGGAATACGTTGAGGGACCCCAACTGAAGGAGGTCCTATGGAGGGGGTCCCTCGATCCCGGGAGGGCTGGCTATGAGGCTGGCGTTATACTGGGTAGGCTCCACTCCCTTGGGATAGTCCACGGGGACCCCACCACGTCTAACTACATCGTCTCCGGGAGGGGGCTAATCCTCATAGACTATGGCCTCTCCGAGTTCTCCACGAGCATTGAGGATAGGGCCGTTGACGTGCACCTCTTCAAGAGGGCGGTTGAATCGACCCATGCAGGTATTGTGGGCGAGCTATACGGTGGGTTCCTGGACGGGTATAGGGAGAGTATGGGGGACCCTGCTCGAGGCGTCCTCGAGAGGGTCGAGGAGATCGAGTTAAGGGGTAGGTATGTGGAGGAGAGGAGGAAGAGTGTCTGGCGAATGTAGACTATACCTTGTAACGGGTAACAAGCACAAGCTCGAGGAGGCCGGGGCGATACTCGAACCCTACGGGATCAAGCTAGAACAGGCTCCCGTGACGGAGAAGCTCGAGATACAGTCAGAGTCACTAGTAGACATAGCCCTGTATGCGGCGAGAGACGCCTATAGGAGGATACGCCTCCCTCTGATAGTAGATGACTCAGGCCTATTCATCGAGGCGCTCAAAGGCTTCCCAGGACCATATAGTAGCTATGTATACAAGAAGATCGGCTACACGGGTATCCTCAAGCTAATGGAGGGGGTTGAGAACCGGAGGGCCTGCTTCAAGACGGTAGCAGTCCTAATACACCCGCCAATAGAGAAGGTGTTCATAGGCGAAACCTGTGGAGTGATATCCGATACGCCTAGGGGGATGGGAGGCTTCGGCTTCGACCCAATCTTCATCCCAGACGGCCACACGATGACCTATGCGGAGATGCCATTCGAGGAGAAGAACAAGGTATCACACAGGTACAAGGCGTTCTCACAGCTTGGGGAGTGGGTGAGGAAGTCCAGGATCAAATGCCTATAGCTACCTACGCCAAAATCCAGCCTCGACTATCCCATCCTTTACTACAGCCCAAGGCATCGCCTCAGTGTTGAAGACCGCGGCATACTCGCCCCTAGAGTCTATTATTATGACTCCAGCCTCTCCACCGGTCAGTCTTGAGAGCACCTCTAATCCCCTCCTCCCCGCACTCTCGGGGGCAAGTCCCTCCTCCAGGTAGCCTACAACCCTCGAGGTCAGGCTAGCCAACAGTATAGCCTCGCCAAGGCCAGTCGCGGCGGCTCCGCCAACACCATTGAGGGCATAGTACCCCGCGCCGGGGACGGGCGAGTCCCCTATCCTGCCTGGGACCTTGTAGTTAGTGCCGCCAGTGCTTACGCCAGCGGCTATATTGCCCCTTGAGTCAATAGCCACTGCACCAACGGTATCCCCAACAAGGCCCAGCCTCTCCAACAACTCCCTATTACCCGAATACCTCTCGTCACCCATCCTAGCCCTCTCACGCGCCCACTCATACATCGCCAAAGCCCTGGGATGCGGGCCAGAATGCTTCTCCAAGCCATACTCCATTGCTAGCCTATCAGCATACTCACAGCCCAGCATGACGTGAGTCGTCTTACTCAGCAACAATCGGGCGAGCCTTATAGGATGCTTAGGATACCTCAAACAAAGGACACCAACAGCCCTCCTACTCAAACCATCCATTATGCCAGCATCCATCAAAACCTCCCCACCCGCCGACAAGGCACTAGCCACCCCAGCATTGAACAATCCAGAACCCTCCATCACAGCAATAGCCTCAGTAACAGCATCAACCGCAGAGCCCCCATTAGCAAGCACCCTATAGCCAGCCATCGCAGCCTCTTTCACACCACCAATAATCCTTTCCTCAGTAATGTCTAAGCCCTTCTTCCTCGCAGCCTCGAAGACAGCACTCCACCTACCAGCCCCACCATGAACAATTACCACTGGCTTCAAACCCTTCACCAGGACGAATAAGGGGACTAGACAAGGAATTTAGAATAGATCCACGAGGCAAGGACCTAGTAAGAGCTATTTCCCCGGACAACCTAGAATAAGAGAATAACGGGTGCGGGGGTGCCCGAGCC
>WAKH01000009.1 GCA_015523485.1 Thermodiscus sp.
CGAAGCCGTCGCCTGCATTACCTCCTTTACCAGCTATTATCGCTATTTTCTTGTCCTTCACGTCTCCAAGCTTATACTCGATATAGTCAGCTACACTCCTCCCCGCGTTCTCCATTAGTAGTAGGAGGGGGATTCCCATTCCAACAGCATTTATCTCGTATGCTCTCATATCTTCTACTGAGATCGCTTCAACCTCTACGCCTTCCTTAAGGATCACAAAGCCATATTCCAACACATGTCCCCACATACTATGATGTGGAGTGGTCAATAATTGCATAATCCTATTCGCCCCCGGGTTAAACATAATACTAGAGTTAGGAAACAATTGTTTCCATGGGGTATGAGGGATGACTACAGTACCAGTACCCGAATATGAGGTAAAGGAGAAAATAACCCTCAAAGCTAGGGAGACCGCTGTTATAGTAGTAGATATGCAGAACGACTTCGTCAAGCCACAAGGGAAACTATACGTCCCCACTGCCGAAGAGACGATTGAACCCATAAGGAAACTACTTGGCAAGGCCCGTGCCCATGGAGTGAAGATCTTCTACACTCAAGACACACACTACGATGGAGACCCCGAGTTCGAGATATGGGGTGAGCACGTCAAGCATGGGACCTGGGGATGGCAAATCATAGACGAGCTAAAACCCCAAGATGGGGACATAGTTATCGTGAAGACAAGATACGACGGCTTCTACGGGACCCCGCTCGACGACCTACTAAAAGTATACGGTATAAAGAACACGGTCATAGTAGGCACTGTAGCCAACATATGTGTACTACATACAGCAGCCAGCGCCGCCCTACGATGGTATAAGGTCGTTGTACCAATGGATGGAGTAAGCGCCCTTACAGAATTCGACTATCACGCCACGCTAAGACAGATATCGTGGCTATATAAGGGAGTGGTCGTTAAGTCAGTGGATGGAATAGAATTCACCAGCTAGCGATTGACTCATCCATGCGGGTCCCTAGAGGCAAATATACTCTCCCCATGATTTTCTATCATGGGCCGATGATACTGGATCGCCGGCACCGAACCAGTTCGTGTGGAGCAGGCTAAACACTGAGGCCCGTAATACGGGGTTATCCCCCTACTCAACCAAGTCCTAAGGATAACTACCAGTAACGGGGGAAACTGATGGCATTGTCGAATAGTGCATGGCTCGTAGTAGGGGAGGCGGCTGAGAGATACAGGAGCCTGGCTAAGAAGGCAAGGAATCCACATATCGCCGCACTATTGAGGATGGCGGCCAATGTGCTGGAACAGGCCGCCTGGGAGTTAATGAATAACAAGGTAACGTTTTCAACGATGGAGAATCTTGAGGTTATGGAGAATCTATTGAAGATTAAGAGGCTACCTGTCTCGCCCCTAAGGCAGGCTAGAACTATGATGAGTAGGCTATTGATGAATAGGCTGGAGGAGATCTCAAGTCTTACTGGGGATGCTATAGGATTACCAGTCTAGCCAGTCAGGACTTGTGGATCTCGAACTCCACTGCCTCATAGCCAGAGATTCTTGTACCCTTCCTCACGCGTATGACAGCAATCCTATTGTTGGCCCTAAAGACTACCTTCCCAGGAGAATCCACCATGCGAATCCTTCCATTAGGCGGAGCGATCCAGTAGACAATGTAAGAGTACTCTGCCCTCGAAGGCTCATAATAGTTCTCGTACACGTTCACACCATCAAGTGGATCGTAGGGTATCCTGATATGGAAGGTTAAGCTATGCCTCCTTCTACCACCCCTGAAATGGATCTGCACATGGTCTACTATCGGCCTAACCTTGACCCCATTGATTATGGTCCTCTCGGAATCAATCGCTTCCTGCATGAGCCTCTGTGATTCCCTCTCTTCCCTCCTCCTAGCATGGGGGTCCCTCACGTACTCGTAATAATCGCCTCCTTGGTCGATGTAGTCGAATACGATGGTGTAATAGATGAGTCCCCACGTGATATGGAAGAACCCCTCACCATACACGGGTATGATGGCCAACCAGACCCCCTCTCAAGCCAGTAAACTCAGAGGGTCCCCAGCTCCAATTAAGGCAAACCCTATCTCTACCATAATATTATCAG
>WAKH01000010.1 GCA_015523485.1 Thermodiscus sp.
CCGATCAAACCCAGGCCCAGCAGTCCTGCCGCACTGGCTAGGAGAGCAGCTAGTGATTCAGCTGCTGCCATGCCTGGAAAGATTAGGCCTACTAGCGATATGCTTGCTAATAGTTCGCCTATTAGCATGAAGAGGGCTCCATCCTTTAAGTCGTTGAATCCGTGGATTAGAAGGTTTAATCTGTCTTGGGTGAGTTCTCCTTCACTGGGCGGATAACTCATATCCTTACACCCGTTCAATTAATTAATAGTAAAAAGACCCTTTAATAAATGCTCGCGATACGAATTAAGTTTGTTCAAGTTTTTCTTCTCGACCTTATGTAGTATAAACTCGCTATGATTGCTAAGATTAGACCAACTACTGCTCCAAACACTAGCCTTTCGAGAAATAGACTGGAGACTAGATCGAATGGTTGGGAGGCCTGCGTTACATTGTAGGTTTGGATGTAGGCGGAGGTATACTTGAATCTCGCCAATGGGCGGGGTGTGAGATAGAGGAACCATGCGATATTCCCTAGGTAGATTAACAAGTCAATATACCAATTGTCATAATACTTGTAGAGAGTAACAAGTAGGGTGGATAAGCCTATTCCTAGCCCTGCTATGAAGTAGAAGTATGATAGGAACTCGGATATTTTAAGGAACGTGTAGAGATCTGTTACTGTATGTATCCATCTCCAGGGAATCGTGGTTCCATAGACGTAGTCGCTCACTATTTTCTCGAGTACAACGGAGCCTCCAATCAATGGTAGTAGACCGCCTATCAAGTACACATTGTATAGAGTGTTGTCCGGCCTACCCATGTATGCTCGCTTCTTAGCGTTCACTAGTGTCCTGAGCCAAATGTAGAATAGGCCGATTAATGGCATGACTACTGTTACGATGAGATAGGGTATGTAGGATTTTATCGCGTACGAGACGGAGGGAGCAACGCTTGGCCCTACACCTCCAATGGGTCCTCCTCCACCTGTTGGCATTGGTGGCAGTTGTTGGAGCTCGATCATCCACAAGCACCCTACGCTCTTGTCGCTAACCTTGAAGTACTGGCGGGATTACGAGTTATATCGATCACCATAATATAATTAGCATAAACCAACTACCGCGATGTAATCCTCGAGAATGGATTAATAGCAGTACCCCGCTGCAGGAGTCCATCGTTTATACTCCAAGATAACCTTCCTCCTACGAATACATATTCGGGTATTCCATGCAGGCTTTCCATGAAATGAATAGGTAGCTTATGCTTAGAGTCCCAAAATCCAGGAAATCTCCATGAGTAGTCGGGGTCGAATACCACAATGTTGGCCCTGGCGCCATAATCGATAATACCATAATCCCGGAGTCCTAGGATCTCGGCTGGACCCCTCGACGTATAGTAGAGAAACTCGCTTAAACCAATAGCCCCCGGCTTTACAAGGCGTGAATAGACAAGCCATGGCCATAATGGTAGCCATGGAAAACCAGGAGAACAAGACAGGGGTTCAGTCTTCTCATGTTGACTGTGGGGTGCATGATCAGAGGCGAACGCGTCTACCAAACCGTCTAAGACCAGTTGGATCAGTTTACCAGCTTCTTCTGGACTCCTCAAGGGAGGGTTAACTCTGTTCAAACAACCGGTTCTATTGTAGTCGTAGAAGAGGTGATGTGGGGTTACATCCACACTATATCCAGTCTGTTTAGCAGTCTTTACAGTTGATGGGCAGGATGCGTGAGTGATATGCAGTCTTCCCTTCAAGCCTTGGCTTGCTAACAACTCGACACTTAGTGATTCAAGGTAGCAATCCCTTATGATTCCCCTTGACCTGATATCCTCGACTTCAGGCATCTTAAGCCCAGACAGGTATTCTGGGTGTACTATTAGGAGGTTGCCTGTCCGGAGGAGATTGTCTAGGATAGTTGTCTTTGCCAGGTCGTTTGGGTAAGCCTTGTATCCGGCTATCCCTATTTTCATGGTTTTCTCAATGTGATCCTTGCTTGGAGGGATTCCTGAATAGATGGAGTAGTCGGTCCATGACTTGTCTCTTAGTGCATCTAGTTTTTCCCTGATGGTCTCCGGGGTGTTAATGTAGGGTTTTGTGTTTGGCATGTCTATTACGAGGGTTATTCCGGCTTTGAGTGCTTGGAGGGTCCCTGTGTTTTCGTCTTCCTTGTATGATAACTGTAGTCCCCTTAGGTGTACGTGGAGGTCTACGAGGCCTGGTATTATCTTCTTATTACTGCCAGTGAAGTCTAGATGTTTTCCCCGGGGTTTCTCGGTAATTGACTCTATTCTCCCATCCTTGAGGTTGATGCATTGTACTCCATGACTTCCCCTGTAATCGTATAGTTCTCCGCATATGCTGGTTGGACCCTCGCCCCCCATTGGTCCCAATCTCGGGAGGATATTTTAGGGGTTAGATGGGATTATGTGGATTATGTATTAACCTTGGGTTTTCTTCCAGTATTTCATTAGGAGGTAAACCAGTAATCATAGAGGTGTTCCTGGTAATTGTGGATGGCCTGGTAGAACAAGGCTTCCCACCTTATAAGACATGGGAGTCTATAAATCTTTCTATCGGTGGTTGTCGTGAGACTCATAACAGTCAAGATGCCGGAGATATACGTGAGCGGCATCGACGAGCTCGTTAAGGCTGGAAGATACTCCAGCAGGAGCGAAGCCATCAGGATCGCTGTCAGAGAACTCCTCAAAAGGGAACTATGGGGCCACCTAAGAGAGCCATACGCCGTTGCGAGATACGAGGAGGTGGAGGCGCCATTCGCCTTCGCACAGGATGAGGGAGTAGTAGACCTAGTCTAGTGTCCTCCTCAGTCTTTTAATAACGAGTTCATACAACCTATCTCCAGGCTGCATCCTTCTATAGCTGAATGGAGGCATCCATCCAGGTATTATTCTCCTTATCTCGTCAAGCGAGACTGGTCTCGGATACAGTTTGGGTTCCTCAACCTTGATGGCCATGGCTCTCCTAGCACCTCTAATATATGCCCAAGCGTCACCCTTTATTCCGCTACCAGGCGATGTGACCGTTGCCCATATTCTCTCAGGCAAGTCAATTATTATCTCTCCAGCCCTGAACTCTCCAACTATGCTCTTTATATTACCACTGCTATAGACTACAATTATTGATCCCTCCTCGACTGGCTTTACACCAGAGAGTTTTCTTAACTCATACTTCTTCCTCCTAGCGAATATCGCATTGGCGTACTGAGGCCTAATACTCATTAGGTATATGTTGTCCTCCTCCACTCCATGCTTCACCATCATTATTCCACAGCGATTATCTTGCTCAAAACTGGAGTAATTATAGGTTATTCTATGAAACTAGACGTGCTACCTTACGACGGCTCTGGCCAGAGGTTTCTCTACCTTCCCCTCTCCCTTTGCGGCTAATATACAGCCGGGATCAGGAGCCAATACGTCTCCATAGTAGGCATAAGCCCTAGCCCTGCAGCCTCCACAAATATACTTGTAGGGACAGTCGCCACAGGCTCCCTTCAACTGCTCTCTATCCCTCAGCATCTTGAATAATGGGCTCTTACTCCAGATCTCCGAGAATCTTTTCACTCGAACATTGCCAGTCACTATAGGCAAGAATACGCATGGCGTCACGTCACCGTTAGGCTGGATCGCTGCATATATTCTCCCAGCACCACACCCACCGATAAACTCTGCTAGTGCCTTTACTATTCTATCCTCGCCAAGGTAGAAGTGGGTAGGGGCTACCTCCGAACCCCTACTCAGCTCCAAGGCCACTCTGCCATACTGGGGAGCGGTACTGGCTATCTCTATACTCCTCCTCTTATGTTCTCTGTAGAGTTTTCGAAGCACCTCCTCCCTCTCTTCCGGCGATAGATCTATCCACGAGTTGTCCCTTCCTCTCCCGACTGGGATAAAGTTAAAGAAGATCACTCTGTTAACGCCTATCGACTCGGCCAGATCTAATATATCGTCGATTTCATCTACATTCATCTTAGTAATAGTCACTGCCATACCGTTATTGACTCCAAGCTTAACAGCGTTCTCGAGAGCCTTAACAGCCCTCTTCCACGCACCGGGTACTCCTCTAAACTTGTCGTGTCTAGCGGGCCTAGCACTATCTAATGATACCTCGACATATCGTAGTCCGGCTTGAACCGTCCTCTTGAGAAAGTCAATGTTCGCGAACCTAACACCGTTAGTTGCAACAGCAACGTATATGCCCCTGGACGAAAGCTCCCTCACGACCCTCAAAAAGTGCGGATGGATTGTTGGTTCTCCACCGCTAAGTGCCACAGCAGCGACTCCAACCTCGTCCAAGTCATCGACCAATCTAAGTTTCTCCTCCAATGATAACTCATCAGGGGTTGGACGATCGGCTCTCTGGTAGCAGTGCATGCAACGGAGGTTGCACATGTTTGTGAAGTTCCATACTATGAGGAAGGGGGATGGAAGCTTCTGGGGAACGGTCGGACCATACAATGCAAGACCTTTGAAAACAAGTGTCACACCTCTCCTGATCGCCGGGTCCTTCAGGGCTTCTCTTGCAGCATCAATGTCTCCTCTTAAAACCCATACTCCTACCCGTATGGTGGATCTAATTAGCCATGAGGCGAATCTAGCCAGTAGAGGACAAGAGAGTTCCTCTCCAGCAAGCTGGGACAAAGCATGGTATAGTACTGTCCTTTCATAGCTTTTACCACCCACACTACACCTGTACTTTCTGAGTGAAGCTCTAAGCACTCTCCTAGTCACAGGATTACCGAAGAGTATTCTGACTCCTGCCAGCAAGTGTCCCATTCCACCGTTTCGCTCATTCCTTACACGTGCACCCCTCATGCTTCTCACCCCTCAACCCTCCACCGGATAGGATGCGTTACGGCGTCAACGACGTACCTGGACACCTCTCTTCCAAGCACTCTTAGGATATCGAGGAACCTACCCTTACCCAACTCCCTGGCGATGAATGAAAATCGCAAATAGAACTTCCTATAAGCTCTTGACAGCATCCAACCGAGTTGGGACCTTGTGAACTTGAACCCCCTCATAACAGGCCTTATAGTGGTATAGTGCTCCCAATTCCAGTCCTCGATCAGGTTATGCCTCTTTGCATATTCGAAGAGCGGTGTACCTGGGTATGGTGTTAGTACGGTGAACTGAGCGTAATCGGGGTCAAGCTCTATCGCGAGTTTAATCGTGTTCTCCATATCCCGGATAGTCTCCCATGGAAAGCCTAAGATGAAGGAGGCAACCATGTAGCCTCCAATCTCCCTCTTCCATTCAAATACTCTACGAGCTTGCTCCAGAGTGATCCTCTTACCTATCCTGTTCAGTGTTTCTTGGCTTGCGGATTCCACTCCTACATATATAGTCGCGCAGTTGTTCTCAAAGAGGAGCCTCATAATAGACCGAGACAAATGATCTACTCTTGCCCCGCACGCAAACGGGAGATCCAAGCCCCTACTCTTCAGCTCACCTAATAGTTCCCTGACAAAGCGCTTGTTGATTAAGAGCTCGTCATCTGTGAAAACAATGTACTTGACCCTATACTTGTCAGCCACGTATTCAATCTCGTCTGCAACATCTACTGGAGTCCGGAATCGTACTCTTCTCCCCCAGAAGTAGCTTGTCGAACAGTATATGCATCCAAAAGGACAGCCTCTACTCGCCATTATATGGGCGACCCTAATTGGTTTACCGAAGAGGGTGTACCTATCCATAGGTAACAGATGGCGCGCTGGCCATGGTATTTTATCGAGATCTCCTATAGGATCTCTGAACCCCGTGAATTTCACTTTACCATCATGTCTATACGCCAGCCCCCTAACCCCCGACAACTTCGAAGGATCAATTCCGTAACGCTCAAGTGTATTAACAAGGTCTCGGAAAGATTCTTCGCCCTCGCCTAATACAACGATATCAGCTCCATTCTCGAGGGCCTCCTTATACATGAATGTTGGGTGAGGACCACCCAGCACGATCGGAATGTTAGGAACAACTTCTCTAATTCGCGAGATGGCCTCATAGGTCTTAGGTGCTAGAGGTGTGAGCACCGAGAAGCCTAATACATCAGGGCTCCAGGACTTGACCTCTTTCAGCCAGCCTTCTATATCTAACTCGAGAGTTGGAGAATCGATTATCCTTACCTTGTGACCGTCTCTTTCTAAGACGGACGCTAGGTAAGCAAGCCCTAATGGAGGTGCCTTCATTCCCATAATCTTGTATATCTCTAGATCGTGCACGCCTGGAGACAGCGTAAGTAATACTCTCAAAATTAACCACCTCCTTATATTATTTATGTCGTCGAGGAAAATTACGAGTTTCTGTAGATCAAACTACATGGGGAACGATGATAATTTGTAGATAAATAGCAGGGTAGACTACGTGTGGAGTCTTCTTAGTACAGGTGAGACTCTTAGTAGGTCTTCAAGGTCTCGAGGAATGTGGGGTAAGAAGAATGATAAAATCCTCTCATAGTTATCATGGTGAAAGAACTCTAGAAGCTCCGACTCTATACTTCTTACATCCCGGTTCCAGAGGAGCTCAATTATCCCGTCCAATAATTCATAAACTTTTCCTAGGCCTAACCCCTTAGCGATAATAGATAAAAGTCTAATAATATTTATTCTTATCTCCACATGGTCTAGAACAGATCCCTTTAGATATACCCTAATCACATGCGTTCTAGGCGTGAACAAGCAATTGTGACCGCCATGTCTAAGATGCAGTGAGTCCATGGCATCTAATGGAATAAATAAACCATTGTACTCAAGTGAGCAGAGGGCTTCCACACTATGCTCGACTGAGAGATTGAAGACAGCGTTCTCATACTTGTAAAGTGCAATTGAATCAATAGGTTCGGATAACTTCTTCCATAGACTCCTTATGAGATACTGTGTATATCCCAGACTGTAGAGGAATCTTGTTGAGGCAAGAGGGGGATCCCGGCAGTCGAGATTATTCTTTGTACAGGCTTCGACTAACCTCCTGGCCGCATTAACTAGGACTTCTAGGTGGAGTGGCTTAATTGCGGATTTCCTCTTCATGCCTAGAAGCCCTCCCACTAATAATAGTACTAGTTATGAGGAGAGTATATTCCTGAACCTAAACAGTGGAAGGAGTGGCCGCGAGGAGAAAATAGAATAGCTAGGGCTTTTAAGCGAATATTGTGTAGGTTAGGTACTCTTCTGGGCTTAGCCTGAGAGAGATTCCTGTCAATACAGTGAGGAGATCCTCAATGTTGATTTTCAACAGGGTTAGCCCTGCGGCGATGAGGCCTGCGTGGAATGGGTAGCTTGAGAACACTGTCTTTGCCAACTGTACGCTCTTCCTTCTAGCGTTATTCCTAGCCTCTTCAAGCGCTTCGACCAGATCCTTTGATACGTCTATCTTCACGTACTTCACTATCTCCTCTATTACTCCTGCGAGGCTGTCGGGACCTGGCTCTCTCTCGTATGCGGCTTTAGCGTTCCTCACATTGAATCCGCAGGCTGGAACGTCGACGAGCACCTCGTCTATGAATCTTGCCTCCAATCCCTCCTTCTTAGCCTGGATCAGGAACGCCGCTATAGTCCAGTTTAACAGTGGACATATGGGCTTGGCTGCCATTGGCCTCCCAAGCCTGGGATCTAGTGCTTGTAAAGCTAGACTGTACTCTCCTGCTGTTATGGCTAGCTTTGCCCATGTGATCCTTGTTGGATCACCCATCTCTGCTACTCTTCTAATCACGTTAACGTATCTGCTGGCCCAGGTACCCTGGAGGTATTCTAGGAATCGGGTAAAGCTGACTAGCGCCTCTGGCTCCTTTGCTAGTTTTGAGGAGAGGCATGCGTCTATGCTTTTAGTTACAATGTCTGGCATTTCCCCGGATCTTGTCGAGCTGTATACTGCTAGGGTTAGTAGGTCTCCGGCCTCGAACTCATGTAGGAATGCATCGATTAGTGGATGTGAGTCTTTTGGAGCGTGACGCTTTATCCTCACAATGTAATCCACATAGAAGGCGGCCAGGTCTCTCTGGATTCCCCTTAGCGTCGTTGACTTGATGGCCTCGCCGTATATCGTGTCTTTGAGCAGGCTAAGGGCCTCCTCAAGGCTAGGCTGGGCTACGAGTTCTCTAACCCTATCACTAGTGAGTAGTTTGGGAAGGATGGCTCTCATTCGAGGCGTTATAGGGGCGTACTTCGTTGGGCTAGGCTTTGACGGCACCGGGGGTTACACCCCAGAGACGATCTTGATAATCTCTTCGACCACCGCGTCTACCGCGGTGTCGAGGTTCTCCTTACCCTGCTTGTGTATCTTCTCCAGCTCGCTCTTAGTCTTCTCCTCATAGGAGCTCCTCACTGCAGCCTTCTGGTTCTCTAACTCCTTCTTTATCTCGTCAACGAGGCTCTTCAACACGATCTCAATATCGTTTGCCAACTGCCTCGCCAGGGCATCTCCGTGTCTGACTAGCTCGTTTGCATAGCCCTGTACCTCGTTGTGTAGGTCTAGGAGCCCCTGCTCCAGCCCTAGTACGGCTTGTGTCAGCTTCTCAACTGGGCTTTTCGACGTCATCTTCATTCTCCGATATGGCCAGTGTTGATATCCTGGTTTAATAATTAATCGTAGAGTGGTCGGACAAGGGTGGGGTCCTCATATACGATCGGACCCAAAAGCCCTCCTCATCCCTTGACTATAAGTGGGAGGTGGAGGTTAATGGTTTAGCCCTCCTCCAGCTCATCGAGTTCTACTCCAACCGGAGACTCCTCCTCGACACCATAGTAGTGCTTAGACATCTTCCTTATGATGTCCTTGAGGCCGACCATTACCTTATACGTGTGGACTCCTAGCTCCTCGGCAACCTCCTCCCAAGGCTTACCCTGCAACACCTTGGCAACTAGGATATACCTCTCATTATCAGAGAGATCCGGCCTCTTCTCAGGCGGGTGCATCCAGTAGGTCTTCGCCAACTCGTTGATTATGTCCGTTGCAGCCTCATACGTCATTGGCCCAAAGTTGTATACCCATAACCTATCCCTCACGATAGGCGTATTCCTTGGCTTATAGTCGGGATCAATGCCTGGCGGGTCCTGGTCTAGCATCATTATGGCCACCTCAGTCTCGAGGTCGCTGTATGTGTCGTAGAGGCTGTTGAGCAGCTTCCACTTGAACTCCCTGGACGAGTAGTAAATCGCCTTCCTGCTCCTCTCGCTTATAGGCTTCATCACAAGCGTAGTGTATTCTCCGCTGACAGGGTTTCTATCTGGGCTCAGGTGCAACGCGGTGAACCCATTCTTCAGCCAGAAACGTAGGAGGCGATCGTTTACTCCGAACCCGCTTCCAAGCCAGTCATAGCCCCTTTCAATGCTCTCCTCGTAGAGATACTCGAGGAGCCTTGAACCAATACCCCTATCCTGAACCTCTGGATGAGTCGCGATTCTAACGATTCTCCAGCCCTTCATCCTACCATACTCTCTAATCCTGGCATGTTTCAGCATTCTGTCGGGGATAATGTTGCCAGCAATCTTTTCTCCTCTGAGAAGCCTGTCAATCAAATCTTCGGGAAGAGCGCCCTCCTCGGCGACTTGGGCAGCTGCTACGATCTTGCCTTTCCTAGCAGTCCTAACAGCCCTGATACTGTGATGGGGGGCATCGGCCAGCATTCCTAGGTCGTCTGGCTCGTTACGATAGTGGGCTAGTACATAGATACCGAAGAGCTGCCTAAGGGTTTCTTCTCCCTCCTTGCTGAACAGCCACTTGGGGTCAAGCCTCAGGTACTCTAACCTACCCTCCTTGATATCCTCAAGATCCTCTTTCTCAAGAACAGCGGGCTCCGCATCAAGTAGGAGGACGTCGAACAACCACTTCTCCACGGGGTCCCCCTTCGAGTAGCGTATTGGCTCCTCCATCTCAACGGTCCTAACTTTTGTGTTGGGGTCGCTCTTCAAAGCCGAGAGGAATCTCACGCTAAATCCTCTACCTGCACCCTCATAACCGTGTATTGTTGCTGCGAAGACGAGGCGCCTATGCGCCTTCCATATCTTATGCAGTAGGGGCACGTGTATACCGCTGGCCTCGTCAACCGCCACAATATCTCCTTGGAGCCTAGTTATAGTGAGAGGCTCCCAGTACTCCAGGCTGAACTTGTAGCCCTGGATTTCGATGATCTTACCTCCCTTCTTGATAGCTCTAGGCTTCAACCCTGCAACTTCAGCAGCCTTATAAGCAAGCTCCATGAGGCTCTGAACATTGCTCAGACTC
The DNA here is from genome assembly GCA_015523485.1 of Thermodiscus sp. GTDB lineage: Archaea > Thermoproteota > Thermoprotei_A > Sulfolobales > Acidilobaceae > Thermodiscus. Next base: position 10,213 of record WAKH01000010.1, read on the forward strand.
GGCGCGGTTACGAGGATCCTTACCCTGTTCTTGACCTCGCCCAGCTTTAATGCCAGGCCTATCAGGCCTATTCCCACTCCACAGCTCTTACCCCTACCCCTATCGGCTGTGACGATGATCGCCTTCTTCTCCCCCCTCCCAGGCTTCTCGTACAGCCATTCGAGTTCCTTGATGACCCGGACCTGGTCCTGGGTGAGGGCTAACTCGTATATCTCCCTGGGGAATAGGCTCTTGCCCGGTATCTTGATGGTCTTCTTACCTGTCGGGTGGAATTGTGAGGCGGACTTCCCACTTATGAGCTCGCCCTTGTCAGCATTGTAGACGTAGATGTTCTCCTCGTGTTCGAGTAGTTTACGCTTGAACCAAGAGATGAATATGTGCCTCGGCTCTTCATGGCCGGGGACTAGGAGGTTTTGCTTAAAGAGTGTGAGCTTCTCATCCCATTCATCCCAGCTAGGAGTTTGCAATATGATTAATCCACCGCCCTCAACTACACCGATTAGCCTCCCGACATCGTTGGGCTTCAAGTCGTTAGTGAGATCTAGTACTAGTGCCTGGAATGTTGTACCGAGATACTTCTCACTCTCCTCGTAACGGGCAGTAGTCTGTTGTAATAGGCTTCCCTTCTCCTTAACAGCCTTCTTAACAATCTCCTTCCTCAACCTTGCATCGTCGAACTCGTCATGGAACATGTATAGGACGTTTAAAGGCCTCCTACCAGCGATCTTCCTATACCGCCTCTCATAATATAGCAGTGCTCTCGCAGTAATTGCTCCGACACGTTCCGGGCTACTACCGGATACGACGAACATAACCCTGTACCTGGCTGGAATAGAAGCCTTCAACGCCCTACCAAGCTTCTTTATAGCCCGTAGTGCAGGGTTACCAGCTACCCTATCGAGCCTGGATACTACCTCCAAAGCCTCCTTCTCAATCTCCTCCCTCGACTTCACCGTACAGCCACCCTACGGGCCAGCCGCATTGGCGGCCCGAGGGATCAATCAATGATCCCTCAAGTTCCGGATCCGCTGGTAGGCGGTGTAGTATAAAGGGCTATATATCTAGGAGTAATAGGCGGTGCCGGAGAGTGTC
>WAKH01000011.1 GCA_015523485.1 Thermodiscus sp.
AAAGAGCTGAGAGACTACTAGAATCGAAGAGCACACGGGTGATGAGATATCGCGAGTACAGGTATATCGCGATAAGGCGGGATTTAGCAGATCACTATGAAGGAACAGTAATCATCATGACAAAAGATGGCTATCGCGTCGTTGAAGGTTACCCCCATATAAGCAGAATCCTTCTCCTATCGAAAGCTGTTCCACGCCACTTCATAGACTTCGTCGTAGTCGAAGAGAAGATGGACGGTCATAATGTGAGGGTTGTGAGAATAGACGGTCAGTTGCTGGCTATCACGAGAGGCGGGTACATTTGCCCCTATACCACTAGCAGGATGAGGAGGAAATACGGGAGGTCCTTGAACGAGCTATTCGATAAACTCGGAGACGATACTGTAATTGTAGGCGAAGTTGTTGGTATGGAGAATCCCTATACACGATACTATTATCCAGAAGCCCCTTACTGGGACTACTTCATCTTCGATATCTACAGGAACGGATCTCCACTAAAGATACAGGAGAGAAGACGACTGGTCGAAGAACATGGGTTAAGAAATGTACCACAGCTGGGTATAGTTCACAAGGACAATTGGCACGATATCCTCGAGATAATCAAGGGCCTGGAGTCGGCAGGGCGAGAAGGGATCGTGCTAAAGGATCCGGAGTATAGAGTACCACCACTGAAGTATACGACGAGTTACATTAACGCCAGGGATATCCAGGAGGGGATGAAATATCCATTCGATGAAGGCCATACATTCATATTCCCACGAGTTCTGAGGCAGATGTTTAAGGCCTTTGAAGAGGACTGGGACGAGGAGAGACTAAGGGAGGAAGCTAGACGATTAGGGGAAGCAATATTGCAGCCTGCTCTGGAGAGTATCAGGAAATTTATGATGGGTGAGCCTTTAGCTGAGGAATTCATTTTAGAGTTCGAGGATATGGGTGACCTGGAGGAGTTCGTCTCGTACTCGGCGAGTCTAGGCATACCGTTGACTGTTATCTCTATAGATAAGGTAAACTCGTCTATAAAAGTAAAAATGTTAAAACATAAGAGGACTCCTGAGCATTATAGGCGGATATTCAAGACGGGGTTATCTCCCCTCGACTAGCAAGCCGAGCTCTACAGCGTAAGATAAACCAGAAGCTACAGCTACAATGTCTAGAATTGCACCCGGATTCCATCCCCTCTCACGCCAGATCCTATCTAGCCAAGCTATCGCAGTAGCTATTCCTAGCTTCTCCGAATACCTAAGCGCCTCCCTCGCCTCTCTTATCGCCCTCTTATAGGCCCTCCATCCATACTTGCGGCCAATTAGTGTATCGCCGTACTTGCTTAGCAACGTGAGTACTGTTTTGATGATGGATTCCTCGCTCAGACCTTCGTTTCTTATCATTCTATAGGCCTCATACGTCATTGGATAACCATTGAGAAGCTCCCGGTGAACATGGTCCCACTTAGTGAATTCGAGTATGGGTAGGAGACCGGTAGGGTAGCTATTGGATCCTACGCTTGGAAGGGGACCCTCGTATCTGCCCAAATGTGATACGCCGAGGGATGAGAGGAGATCATAGTAGGCTTCTGCCGTCTCCCTTGAGTCACAGGCTACCACGAGTTCTGAGGCCTCTTTGAGGAGAACCTCGACAACTCCAGTACTGTTAGATGCTCTGCATAGGGGTAGCAGTAGTAGTAATGAGCCGAGATTGGGGTTGGTTCCCGTAATTCTTTGCAGGAGTTTGGCGTATTCCCTCAATCCCCTTGCCATGAACGACCGGCATTCTCCGGTGCACGCGATTTGGCATGACCTGATTACTGGGTATAGAGTCTTGGCGTAGATCATTATGTCCTTGTCCCTGTGGGAAGTACATCTGGTAACGGCTCCTGGCTTTGGATGGGCCAACGGCTCAAATAGTAAGCCCAGTGATATGGCGGTCCCCGTAGCGCAGTTGTTTGCCAATGCCCCGCCTCCCAGCTAGCCGGGGGTGAAGTGTCTATCAAAGGTTAATTCCGTTGCATGTCTGCTTGTGAGGGTGGATGATAGAATTGGCTCTCTCACCAGGAAAGGCTTTACTAGTTGCTTTGAAGAATATGGCGGAGTCTCGTGGTAAAGGAATAGCTGGCATTGCTAAGGCTGGTGGGCAGAAGAGGGTTAAGATCAATGTGAGAGCTCTCTACAAGTACCATGATGAGGAGACAGGGTATAGGCTTGTCGAGGATATATTGAATAGTATTGATGAAAAAGAGTTAGAGTTTCTCGAGTCGCTTGGTATAAAGCTTGTGAAGGATCGTTGGGGTATATACATTGAAGTACCTGTGGAGATTCTAGAGAACCCGGATAGTATTAATGTATGAGGCGCAGAGGTTTGGATATAGCTAGACTGGATCGCGTGCAGAAAGTATTGAGGGCAGTGCGCGGCTATGTGAGTGGTTACCGGGCGTATAAATTCCTAAAAATCATATCACTCTATCATAGAATACAGGCGTCGAGGGGGTTAATAGACGCGATCAGCCAGCTAGAAA
>WAKH01000012.1 GCA_015523485.1 Thermodiscus sp.
GCATGATTTTCTACTCCATCAAGGTCTTGGAGTACTAGTTTTTCCAGAGAGAATGCTAGTCCTCTACCCATTGAGTTCTTTAGCAGCTCTCTTCCCAGCAGCGTGATCTGGTATATCTTGTAGGTGCCCCTCGCGTAGACTTTCTCGATCAATCCTAGTTCTTCTAGGCAGTGGAATGCTGCGAGAACCCTATACCTAGGCTCTCCTATAAGTGATACCACATCGCCTGGAGCCAGGGTTCCCCTCTCGTTTAGGATCTCAAGTATCCTCTCTGCAAGTCCCGGCAACCCTATAACACCCGGTGATGGGATTATGGGTATGACGAGTAGTTTTCGGGTAGAGCCCGGTGTTACCCAACGATTGAACCCTAGAAGCTAATAGTGTCCTGGCACATATGCTGAATGGGGCAAGGTAATGGGTTGGAGGAGGAAGCCGGCATGGACCTACAGGAGCAAGGTGATAGTTAGGAGCCGCTGTATACTAGTGAGAGACGACAAGGTACTACTCCAGAGGGAAAAGAACGGTGTCTACAGCGTGCCTGGTGGGAGGCTGGAGTTCCTTGAAAGCCTCCCATTCACGGTTGTAAGAGAACTAAGGGAAGAGGCTGGTATGGAAGTTGAACCCGTAAGACTCGTATACATCGTGGAGAGCCTTAGCGAGAGAAAGAAAGGGCCAAGGCACGAAATCCTATTCTACTTTCTATGCAAAGGGAGCGGAGAGCCGAGGAGGAGCTATGCAACGATCTCCTTCGAGTGGAAAAACCCTATAGAAGTAGCCGACAATTTCTGGCCGAGTGGTATGGCCGAGATCATCGCCCAGGATATACCCGACTTCAACAGGTTCGTATACATTACATACATTGACGAGAGACTAGCATTCATCAACACGTTCACGAGCCCACCTAAATGCCTATCAATAACTGCAAAAATGCCGGTGAGTCTCCAAGAAAACAGCCGGGAGGGCGAGCATTAATGAAGAGAATAATACTCGCCTTAATTATAGCGTTGATGATTGCCTCAACCATACCACAAGTATTCGAGGGGATAGCCGGGACCACCAGCGAGGTTACCCCCTTATACAATAAGACTCAAACGCCTCTCCCCCAAGACCTACCATGGTATTTTATAGTAGTCGTAGGCGATAATAGGCCGAAAGCTGTTGCGTGGGTCCAGCTACCACAAGTATTCTATGATTCAGTAAAGGAAATCTCCATGATCAACCCGCAAGCATTTGTCGGGCTCGGAGATCATGTGGGTCAGGGAAGCAGGAGGCAGTACGAGGAGTTCTATAGGGTAATGAACTCCTCCGACATAATAAACCAGATGTACGCCATGGGTAACCATGATGTGGCTTATGGAAAGAAGGCATGGCAGTTCTGGAAAGAATACATGGGTCCCTACACGATCATTTACGATGGTATTCCCGGCTGGAGGATACTCTTGCTTTCAAGCGAGGCTGGCCTTGATCTATGGAATCAAACACTCGAGAAGGCATACTCTAGCCTCGGAGACAGACTTATGATCGTTGGATTCCACAGGCCGATAAAGCCTTACGTCCATCACAACCTGCAAGACGACTACAAGGAGATGTCGGATGCTCTCCTCAGTTACATGAAGGAGTATGGAAGGACACCGCTTGTTCTACAGGCCCACTGGCACGGATGGGCGGAATACCATGAAAATGGTACTGACTGGCTGATTGTGGGAAGCCTAGGAGCACCTCTATACAGTACAGATGCCTGTGAGGCTGCTGCAACTTGTGTGTCGGACTACCATTATCTAGTCCTATTATTATATCCTGATGGTCGATACGAGTACACTCCAGTGCTTGCCGGCGAGAATTCAGGCAACTTTACAGTAGAGTACATCAACCAGACCACAGTTCTAGTCAAGAATACCAAAGTTGACGTCTATGGTAACCCGGTCGATCTACCAGTGAGAGTCGAGTACGAGGTAGGCTCAGGGAGCGAATTGTATCAGCTCAATATTGTTATAATGGTGCCAAAAGAGACCGTAGGCTATATCAGACTCATGGAGGGACCCTCCGGGCTAAAGATCGCAAGCAACATATCAACAAGCAACTCTTACATTTACATAATTGATGAGAAAACAGGAGAGGAAATAACAGTATATAGCGGTGACATTAATGGGTTAGATCTATCACAATGGATCCAAAGCTCGCTGTCCACGATCACGACGTCATCACCAGCTACAACAACCCAGTCAGAAACCAGCGGAAGAAGCATTGACTCTACTGTCATCGGCGCTGTTATAGTCATTGCAGTGTTGGTCGTAGCAGTTTACTTTATGAGAAGATAGTCCGTCTCTAGCAAGCCCCTATTTTTCTTTGTGAACTCCACTTTTGAGGGTCCCTCGCCAGCTCCTAGTACTGTATACTCGTGTTTGTTCAACCCGGTCAGCTTTGCCACCCTGGTGGCTACTGCTCCCTTAACTTCGACGTGGGCCCATCCCATTATCACTGCGCCTGGACCGAGTCTAATGGCCTCTGCAACTTTGGCGGCAGCTACAGAGTCTTTGAAGGACTGAGCTACTAGTAGGTTTTTGACAGGTATCCGGGCCATGGGTCCCTCACGTGGGAACAGGCTTGTTATCATCTCTTCGTACTCTGGTATGACATTGAGTGGGTCTAGTATGTCTCTATATTCTGTTGGTATATTGAGGGTTCGTGATACTTGCCTAGCTAATGTTCGAGGCGGCATAACGCCTATGATCCGTGTACCGCACCTTCTAGCTTCGTCTAATATTGGCTTGTATTTTGCGAGGTTGAATCCTTCGGGTCCCTGCTTGTATAACGAGTTTAATTCTTCAAATGTTATCTCGTGTCTGAGCCATTTATCGATGATGTCTTGTTGTTCAACGTTGAAGTATTCAACTGCTAGGAATGATAGCTTCTTGTTCCTACATAGCTCTCCGAGTAAGGTGGCTACTTCTTCTATTAACCACTCTTGTTCGTGAATCTCTCCGATATAGAGGATCTTATCGACATTGGCTATGATCCTTGATCTCTGCACAAGAGTGAAGTCGTATGCGTCCATATATACGGGCTGAGTATTGTGGTTCACTTGTGGTTCACCCTTGATCATTAAAGCTGAATATCCTGAACGACTAGTAATATTACACGAAGATAAAAGGGTGTATAGATATGAATGAGGAAAGAAATGAGGAGCACAAGAATGATGATGTTCGTGAGCTTGAAGGAATCTTCAAAGCAATATCAAACTTCATAAGAGATATACAGGAACCACTACAAGAGTTGATGGAGACCCTGATAGGCCCAATAAGGGGCGATAAGTTTGGCGAGGAATTAGCGGAGTTCTACAAAAAGCTTAAGGAAGGCGGTATACCGGAGGATCTAGCGCAGAAGATGACACTCGAGTACTTCAATAAGAGAATGAAGATTCTTGACATACCAAGTAGCTTAGGAGGGATATTATCCAAGGGTCCCTGGACCCAAGGCTTCAACTACAAAAGCGAAGAGGAGAAGGAGGAAGAGGAGGAAAAAGAGACTAACGAGGGCTAACAATATTGCCCTCAACCATTGATGAGAGACTGGCTAGAATAGAGAAGGTGTTAGTCGAGGTACTCAGGAGGATATCCGAGCTTGAGATGCAGCTGCGGGCAGATCAGAACCTCTCCATCGCGGGAGAGCTGGTGGGAGTGTTTAACCTTCCAGCATATAGGGCGCTTGAAGCCTCTAGGGTGATAGTAAGGCTGGCTAGATACCTAGGTGGGATGGATGATATTACGCGGGCGATAATTGAAGCATTGGTGGTTGAGGGACCCTTAACTATACGTGGATTGGAGAGGGTGGTTCGTAGGATAAGAGGTAGAGCGTCTAGGAGGATAATAATAAGGAGAGTAAGGCAGCTTGAGGAGCTTGGCGTTGTTGAAGTGGAGAGGATGCCGAATCGTACGGTTGTGAGGTTGAAGCGGCTTGAGGAGGGCGGTGAGCATACTTAAACTCTTTTTTCTTGCTATTTCTCTAGTATTAGAGTTATCATACTATTTTATTAAGTTTAAGATTATTTTTTACATGATCAGAAGGAGGAATACTAGGCGGTTTAAGAAACATCTTAAGGGTTTACCAAAAGAATTAAGAGAGCAGCTAGTTAGGGAATACGATTATAAGTTGAAGAAGGTTCTAAGCCTACATGTGAAGGATTTTGCAAGAGCAATTAGAAGGAGCTAGAATAATAGTAATCGCTTTGATACTGGGGGCACTTGGAGCTGTATTCAAGATCCTTGGAGGAATCCTATACGGTTCCAAGGCTGTACTAATAGATGGAGCAACTTGCGTGGGCAACATAATAGCAGGAGTCGCCCTATATAGGAGCCTTAAGAGATCGTCTGGTCCACCTGATGAAGATCATCCATTCGGGCATAGCAGGCTCATGTATCACGGTATCCTCTTAGTTCAGGTTACTTACGCGTTTATAGCAGGCCTAAGCGCAGCCATCCTCTACTACTCTTACTTTATGAGCTATGAGGTAGAGAAAGGAGCCCCCATATACGCCTTCATAGGGACCCTATTCTACATCGCTTCAATACTAGTATCCAGGAGACAAGGATATGCGGGGGCTGTATTCTCTACATTCACCTTCACAGAAGTAATAGAGGGAGCTGTTACCATAACGGCGAGCTATGTGGCCTATGAACACGGTAAGATGTATGACCTAATCGGTGGCCTCATAATACTGCTCTACCTGCTCTACGAGCTCCGTGAGGAATCAGAGAGGCTAGGTGTACTCATAAGCGACTACATCGACCCCATGATAACAAGACAAGTGCGGAACCTCCTAGAAGATAGAGGGTTCAAGGTCGAGAAACTAAGGATCAGGACTATAGTGCCTGGACACTATCACGGCGACGCCGTAGTCCTCGCAGAGAATATGCCATATGAGGTAGCCGACCTCCTAGTAGATGAGGCAGTGCACCTCGCAAAGAAGGACTACAATGTAGACCTAGTAGTTCATATCGATGTGCCCCAAGAAGCTAAGAAACATGAATCTCGATAATATCTCCATCCATCAAGACATGATCCGTGCCAACCCGTTGACCAGGATATTTTGCACTTGGTCCCCAGATTTTAGCGTACCTAAATCTCCTCGCTAGATCCTTGTGGATCCTCCTGGCTGCGTCCAAGACAGTCGCTCCTTTCTCCAATACGAGCGGGTCGGGATCCGGCTCCTTGTTGGGCTGCTTTGTATATACCCTAATTATCTCTAGAATATCAAATATTATATCACCTAGCCGGTCTAAACCCTCGCCTGTTGCCGCACTGACTACTAGTACGGGTACGTCGGGAGGGACATGTTTCATGACCCGCTTAGCCTTCGCCTTGGATCCAGGCAAATCAGCTTTATTCAATAGTATGATGGCTGGTTTGTAGACTCGTGTCGTGAATATAGCGTCTTCGACATCGTCGAGAGTTACGTCACCTTCCATTTCTACAATTGCGTTATAGATCCTATACTGGCTTAACAGCCGACGTAGATCGTCTTCTGTAAAGTTAACCATTCTACCGTGTCCCACGATTTTAATGCCATTAACGCTTCTATCCCTCTTAATCCTCACTAGGCCTTTAGACTTCGTTATGACGACACCTCTCTCCGCGAGGAAGTCTATTAGCTTTCTTAGAGTATTAGCTGGATCTTCCTCGTCGAGGCCAATCACTAGTGCTACTGCGTTAGCGTTTCTTGCTAATCCTATAACCTTGTTGTTAATGGGGCTACTCGGCTGGTCAAGTAGAAGGGGAGGCGTATCAACGAGTTGGAATTGTATATCCTTATAGTCTAACATTCCCGGCGTGGGCAATTGTGTTGAGAAGGGATAGGGAGCTATCTCTGGGTTAGCATTTGTTAAACGGGCCAGTATACTGCTCTTCCCCGAGTTCGGCGGTCCCAGTAATACAACTTGGCCAGCCCCAGCTCTCTCGATGAATATCCTAGGGCCTCCTCCACCGCGCCTGGCTCTACGAGCCTCTACTTCCTCTCTGAGCTCTGCCAGCCTCCTCTTAGCCCAAAGCCTGATATTCTCAGTACCCTTATGTTTAGGAACTGCTGAAAGGAACTCTTCTAAAGCCTTGATCTTTTCCTCGGGTGTCTTCGCCTCACTATATTTCGCTAGCTTAGCCTTAGCCTCAGGTGACAGGTTTGCTGGCACGATCAGCACCCGTGTACCATCTTAGAAAGTGTTGATAGAATAGGTCCAATAAATGTTAAATTAACTTATCCCCACCCGTAGGACTCCACGAGAATTTTCACCCCGGACTAAAGTGGTTGGTACGTCTTGAGTCCATTAATTCGAGAGCGTCAATACCTATTGTAAACTAGGTAGAAGCTAACGACGCTGCTTATTATAAACAAAGAAGACGTCACTTGAAGATTGGAAATCGTATACCAGCAGGCCCGGATTCTTCTTATATAGTGGATAGGCGTTACCATAGAGTACTCCCTTAATCTCAGTTATTCTCTTGTTTGAGTGGTTGTGTACGTGACCATATACTACCAGTTTCACATTGTGCTCCCTTATCGGATTGTCTAGTAGATTGCTTCCTGCATATGCTAGGTCAAAGTCCTTGTCAGTACCAGTATATTCGAGGATGTATTGGTTTGGTACATGGTGGTATACGACAATCTTGTCCCCACTACTATTTGATAATTGTTCAGACACGAGATTCATGCATCTCACTACGTACTCATGATGCGGGAATGGGAGACTAATCAAGAGGCAATCACGGCGCCACCATTTAGGGCAGTTAAACCAGTATGCTTTCTTCTCGCAAGTTTCAACTTCTTTTAGAGAATATCCAAACGGATTACATGCCTCGAAGTCTTTATCAGTATATCCGGGTGGCGCAAGGGAGTAATCATACCAGCCTACACATCCAGCTAGGCTGACTCGTCCTACTCGGTATGGTCTAGTGGTTTGGTCGAGTAGAATTATTCCCGTATCCTTATAGAATCTCTTTACTCGATTCACTGCATCAATACTGTTCCGTCCCTTCTCTCGCATTCTCTTAGACATATAGTGTTCATGGTTGCCGAGTACAGCTATGATCCGATTGGGAGAGTATTTGTCGAGGAATTTGGCTAGCTTTCTAAGTGATGCGTCGTCTGGTAGGTTTACTACATCACCAACTAGTACGAGTATATCTACACTACTTTCTACAATCATGTTACCTATCTTATGGATGTCGCTGTTTGGAATGTGGAGATCAGAGGCGAATCCAATCCTCATACCATACACCTAGCTCTAAGGGTATCATGGACATCCAGTATCTTCGAGGCCTAGTAGCTCAGCTACTTTACGACAAAGTAGCGGTAAGGCCTCCTCTACCGGCATTTCTATTATCAAGTCGAATTCAGTTGCTGGATAGACGTCTCCAAGGTTTACTAAAATGACCTTACCACCGTTTGACTTAACTATTCCCGGAATGTATCTAGCTGGGGTAACATAGAGACTACTACCTACTACGAGTATAGCATCACTAGCCCTAGCTAGGTCAAATGCTCTCGTGAGATTATCCTGAGGGAGCGTTTCGCCAAAGAAGACCACGTCTGGCTTCATAATACCTCCACATCTTGGGCACTTAGGTACCTGGCCACTCCTAGCCTCTTCAATGGCCTGGTCGAGCGGGATCTTATAGCCACAATCAATGCACTTCGCGTACTCCAGATTCCCGTGTAGTTCAATTACATTTTTACTTCCTGCTGACTGGTGTAATCCATCAATATTTTGCGTAATGATGGCTTTGATCACGCCCATCTCCTCTAGTCGGGCTAGACTGTAGTGGGCTGGATTAGGCTTGACTTCGCCCATTGAATCATATAGTTCCAAGAACACGTTCCACGACTCTATGGGATTTGATATGAAGTATGTAATATCGAATAATTCGGGAGGGACCTTCTTCCATAGGCCATTTGATCCTCTAAAATCGGGTATACCGCTGGGTGTTGATACGCCAGCGCCAGTCAGTGATATAGCATGTCTTGAACTGATCAGTATTTGGGCAGCCTCGATTATTAGCTGTAGATTGTGGTTCATTATTATGGTGCCCCATGGGTGATATTGGCTTCTTGTAGGGATTAAATTTAGCTACTTAACCCATCAATAGTGTCCCGCTATCCTTGGTATTACAATCTTCTAAAATTAGGCGAGTCATTGAATGGTCTACCAGGATGCCAGCCTATTGTACCGGCAGGTTGCACTGTTCGATTGAGGTGGCGTTGATGGTTAACGATGAAATAATCGTAGAATACTCGGAGGACAAGTATGCAAAAGCGAAGACATTATCCCAGGCTTTGAAGAGGAAGGGTTATCGTGTCAGGTATAAGAGGGTAGATGGTAAAGGTGTATTATTATTCAAGATAAACAAATTATTTTATAAGGAATCGGATTACCCATATATGGTCGCTATGCTAATAAGGCGGTCTCAGCATAAAGCCTTCGAGTAACGGTCTATTAACTCTTCATAGCTTTCCTTTCCTTTCAACAATACAGGTACAGGACAGACCCTTACTCCTCCTCCTATCGTTGCGAAGAGTCCTCCCTTCTGGATTCTTACAGCACACTTCCGTAGGGTTTCAACTGCCTCATCTTCACTACACTGGCTTATGGGCTCGGGGCAATGCTTGAATCCCTCTTTTAATACTCTCGCAACTCTCTGTAATCTATCGTGGTCGTTTACCAGTGATTTGGCGCATATTGGGAGCAAGTAATAGGTAATCGGTTTTGCGAGGGCCCTGGCCCGCTGTATTTCAGCATCCATACCTGCACTCCAGGGAATATAGACTCCCTCGGGGACCCCTGTTGCCTCAGAGAACTCTCTATCAACAATTACTCCAGTTGTAACAGCAATTACATGATCGCTTTGTGCCACATAAGCATAGTCCCTCTCCTCAATCTGGGCGTGGATTAGATCACTGAGCTGTGTCGCTAGCATTCCCTTCATTTTACCCTCGTTTAGGGCCTCCTCCATCAACAAATTGTTTATAATTATATCTATCACAATATTGTGGTATAATTCCTCACCATATATAACAGTCATCTCGGTATCAAGCAGGCCAACGCCTCCCTCTCCATCAGCGTAATTATATACGCGCTCGTCAGCGCAGAACTCCCTCAAGTTGTCATCGCTGAAAGGCCACCTATTATTGGAGTTGACGAACAGCGAATGTAATAGTGGTTTATCGCTTGCGGTATCAACGCGTTTAGTATACTTAACTGGTATTATATCGCTGAACTCCGTCTCGACTTGTGTAACATACTTAACGAATTCGCTGAATTTGTCCTGGTGTAACTCGTCTATCGTTGTGGGCTCGAATAGAACTAGGTCGGTGTTTTTAGACCGGATTGCTTCCTTGAACGCCTCAATTGCTTTAACTATAGGTATTTCGCTTAATGGCCTATCTCCTAGTGCAACGTAGAGTGATCTAACTTGAGTAATGGGATGTGAGACATATGCAGTTGACGGTTTAGAATCTCTGAGGTATTCCATCTTTGTCTTAAGTACCCTTGAGAGGAGCTTTGCGAACTCTCTTGCCGGATGCTTTACTCCATATACGTAGATGTCTGTGCCCGGTTTGATGCTTTCCACTATACTTAGAATATTCGAGTCCGCCGCCCTCCAGGTCAGGTATAGGACTGGATCAATATTGTAGGGTGTTATTGGCAGACCGATACACTTTCCACCACTCATGAGTCTATTCGAGGCGTTGACAGCCATCCGTTTCAACGCATCGAAGAAATCATCAACCATGTAGATCACAGAAGCTTCCTTTCCAAGCGATAATAGTTCGCTTATCACTGGGTTTGCCACTATCATTCTTCTGCTCAGATATGTTAGGTGGGCGAAAACTATAGCCTTCCTACAACCCCTGTATCTCAACCGCTCCCTTAACCGATCCACACCACGTCTGAAAACCGAAATAGCAGCGGGTCTCGAGGTTAGCATCATAGCTATCAATTGTTCGATATCTCGGCATCTTCCCTTATCGCCATACTCCTCCTCTAATAGGTCCTCGAAGTGGTAGATGCATACGTTCTCTCCGATAGACAATTTCTTATTATTCAGACAGTTATATAGTCTTTTTAACCCGATTCCCGTTGTGCCAGCTATGATCACTATTTTTTCGACAGAGTGATCCTGGCTCAATCTCGGTTCCCATGGATGTTGTAGTATTCGTTGATTAATCAACTTAACAGTTTCCTAACTGATTCGATAGCCTGCGTA
>WAKH01000013.1 GCA_015523485.1 Thermodiscus sp.
ATGGATGGAAGAAGTTTGGTAAGAGTGCCATGATCATACTACTATTCCTATCATTCATAGGACCATGGTACAGCGCGGCTATGATCGTCAGCGTGAACAGTTACATGGTAGCCCCAACAGGAATAGTTCCTGCATATGATCCAAATACCGGAGCATGGCTATACGATCAGGGCTACCCCAAGATAACACTAGCTGTTCCAAACGATCTAGTTGAAGCACTAAACGTGACAGCACTTCAAGCTGCAGGAATGACCGTGAAGAAAGCTTTAGACGATGCTGTCGTAGTAGAGATGCCTGTAAAAATCGTGCAACGATTGGCGTATGAAGCATGGGCCGGATACACTGTAAAAGATAGTATCCTGGCACTAGTAGCTAACAAAGACTACGTTCAGGCCCATCCAGAAATCCTGAACGTTCCCGTCAAAGATATCGTTGACCAGATACTCGTAAAAACAGTAGAAACAGTTGGTATAACGACTGTAACCTTCAAGAGCCCAGTCTACCTAGCTTCGATCCTACACGTTGTTGGAGCTGCTTTAACAGTAAGCTCATTCACCCTTATGGCAGCCTATGCCATGAGAATCAGACGCTACAGTAGCGCGTCCAAAGAGTATAAGGAATATGTGAACGCGGCATTCAAATTCGCCGCAGTCTCAGCCCTCATAATCATCGCAGTTCAGGGATTCGTGTTCGGACACGAGATGGGAGTCTCAATAGCACACTACAACCCAGAGAAGTTCGCTGCCATGGAAGCTACAACCGACCAAATAACACCAGTAACAAAGATACTTCCTGGAGGAGAGAAGCTAGTAGCCTTACTCGCATATGGTGACCCCAATGCACCGTTACCAAATTATGACAAGATACCGTCAGACTATTGCTTCTTCCCAACAACTCTCCAAGAGGATGCTGCCAGGATAGGCTCATGTAAGCCTCCACTAATTATACACTACCTATACTACACCAAGACTGGCCTAGCAATACTAATGGGCCTCTACGCCCTGATAATAGTCTTCTACCTATGGAGGACGAGGGACCCGGAGAAGACGCCGGGATGGCTACTTGCGATAGCACCATTCTCAATAATAATCATACAATTGGTCAGCTTCCTCGGATGGGCGGTGAGAGAAATCGGGAGAAAGCCATGGACTATCTATGGAGTCATGACACCAGACGTAGCCCACACAGTCAACCCAGCAAGCGTGGGAGTCGTGACACTAGTAGCGGTGTTCTTCCTAGCACTACTGGCAGCACTAGGATACAGCGTCTACAGATTCCTCTGGCTCCCAGGTAGACCGGAGGAGGTGAAGTAAGCATGTTATGGAGCGTATTCTGGCTAGCATTAGTATTCGCATTCCACATAGTAATGGTCAACCTCGGCATATTCCTAGCACTATATGTACCATACCTAAAGAGAAAAGCGGATAATATCGGTGATGAGAACCTGGAGAAAGTAGCCCATAAACTAATGAAATTCTACGCAGCAACATACGGAGTCGCCGGTGTATACGCAACGGCATTCACAGTCTTCCTACTAAGCTTTTACCCAGACTTCCTAGGACTAGCAGGACACCTAACACTAGTACCGTTCGGCCTAGCAATACTCATGATAGCAGTCCACTTCTTTGCAATAACAGGATTCTACTACGGATGGAATAGGTGGAGTAGAGGCATACACTATGCATTCGGTGTGCTACTAGCCTTGTCAGCACTACTCATACCATTCGCCTTCAGAGCAGTATTCGCGTTCTTAAACATTCCAGTAGGCCTAGAACTATCGGGCGGTAAGCTATCGCTCAACGTGGTAGATGCTCTAACAGGCAACCCAACATACTGGCCACTGTACCTCAAATCACTAGTAGCCGCGATAACAGCAGGAGCTTTCGCAGTCGTAGGCGGACTAGCATACTCCTATGTGAAATCAACGGATGAAGGATACAGGAGGGCTGTAAGCCAAGTAGTGAAGGAGTTAACACCGGTTATCGCCATCGGACTAGTCCTAATGATAGTAATGGGCTTCTGGTACGCAATAAGCCTAAGGAACATACCATACAAGTTCAACAATGTATTCGCTAGGTTCGGCTGGACAGCCGGTGACGGAACCGTAGGATTCGACGTCAGCTGGCTATTCGCCCTCAAGATGATATTCTTCCTAGCTCAAATCTACATCATCGCAACCGCATACAAGCACCTAAAGGCAGGCACCATACCAATATCAAAGGCAACACCTCTACTCCTCGGAGGATTAATAGCACTCTTCACAGTGGCGCTAGGAGAACTACTCAATGCCTTCAGCCAATACCCCTACTTCATAGCATGTCTAGGAAGCCCAGCATCATGCCAAGACATACTATCCCAGATACCACCAGAACAACTAGACAGACTAGCTAGCATACTCAACCTAGAAACCTACAACACCCTAGCCACGATACAAAGCGTACAAGTCATAACAGGCCTATTCATGGCCTTCCTAATAGCATCGACATTCTACTTCCTCTACGTCATACTAATAAAAGAGAAAAATAACAACATAAACTCCAACTAATTTTTCTCCTAATCCATTCGACTTATAACCTCCTAAAATTCTAAACAAAGCAACCGGTGTGAAACACATAGCAATACTACACATATTAAACGAAACAATAAAAACAGGAAAAATAATGAGGGGAAAAGGACTAAGCATATACATCGAAGCAGGAAGGAAAGTGCTGTTCGACGCAGGGTCAAAATACTACTCCCTAGAATACAATGCTAGTATGATAGGAGTAGACTTACGTAGGCTGGACTTCGCAGTTCTGAGCCACTGGCACAGAGACCACTATGCAGGTTTCTCAGCACTAACCAAGTACAACAAAGATATAACAATATACACGCCCCCAGGACCAACCAACAAGCTTGAAAGGCTAGGATTCAAAATCAAGGTGGTAAATGAAACCATAAAGGTAGATGATTTGGTAATAATGGCACCGCTCTACGATCCAGAAGACGACATATATGAAATAAGCCTGCTAATCGAATCACGAAAGGGCCCCATACTAGTTATCGGCTGCGGACATCCAGGCACATTGAATATAGTAAAAAAGGCAATAACAATAGTTGGTAGGAAACCTTACATGATAGTGGGCGGGGTTGGCGGAGTAACGATGGAGAACCTACCTGAGCTATTAACCATGGTCGAGGGACCCTTATGTGTATCACACTGTATGAATGAAGAATTAAGACGGGTCCTTGATGAAGAATATATTGATAGATCGTGTAGAATAATGCCTGGCACCACAATCTTGATCCAGTAAGTAGTGGTGTTTGGATTGAAGATAGCTGTAATTGCTAGAATAGCATATGGGGCGAGGAACGCGTTTGGACCAATAATAGCATCATTAATCAAAGACTACGGAAAAAACATACCAATCAGCATGGTTGAAGGGAATCCATTGGAAATCGCAAACGAATGGAGAATTAAAGGATACCAGCCAGTCATCCTCTACGGTGTATCAACTCCCCTATACCTAGAACTCCGCTCGGAAATCAAAGAAACAGCAAGGAAATACAAGGTAATAGTAGGCGGCCCCCACGCAGAGGGAGCATACTGGCATCTCCTCAGGGATGGAGCATGGGCCTCAGTAATAGGAGATGGGGAGAACGCTATAACGGGGCTAATCGAGAGCATAATGAGGAAGGAGAAGCCAGGTAATGTGCCCAACGTAGCTTACACGTCTGATAATGGTGATTTCATCGTCACACGAATTGAGATGATCAATCTCGACGACTATGATCCATACGTGGAGGAATTCAATCTCTATCCCCCTATCGAGCTTATGAGGGGGTGCAAGTTTAGATGCAAATTCTGCCAAGTTCCCTGGCTATTCAAGGCAAAAGTACGCTATCGCAGTATAGAGAAGGCATTAGAAATAAGCAGGGCTTATACAAGGGCGGGCTACAAGAGGATACGGTTCATCCTGCCAATTGGATTCGCATACATGAGTCATGGAAACGAGCCAAATGTTGATGCAATAGAGCGCTTACTCAAGGGTGTAAGGGATGGGGGCGGCATACCTTACTTAGGCACTTTTCCAAGCGAGACGAGACCAGAGTATATCACCCCGGAGGTTCTCAATGTTGTTAGAAGATACGCTGGCAATAAGAGGATAGCTGTAGGCTTACAGTCTGGTTCAGATCGTCTATTAAGGTTGGTTGGAAGAGATCACTCTGTTAGTGATGCATTGGAGAAAATTGATTTAATCCTACAGAAGGGTCTCCAGCCTGTAGTAGACCTTATCTTCTCATTGCCAGGCGAGACAGAGGAGGATGTTGAGTTAACGATAAGGGTTATGGAGGAGCTTGCGAAAAAGAGGGTAAGGCTTCGTTTGCATACTTTCCTCCCCTTACCAGGCAGTCCATTTGCTCGATGGAAGCCAAGACCAGTGCACGAAAAGTATAGAGCGGTTGTCAAGAGACTCTTAGGGAAGGGCGTTCTCGAGGGTTATTGGGAGTGGCAGGAGAGCATTGCTCCTAAAATTTATTGTCTAACTGCTCTAGACCCAAAGCCCTCTCCCAAACCAGAACCTTTGATGGGTGCCTTGGAGTATTGTTCTCGTTTCTCATTGTAATCTATACTTTGATGCTTTGATTTTATTGAGTACTTTGTTGATGGTATTTGGTTTGACTTGTATGATATAAGGAAATTGCATGTGTAAATGGTGAGTTTAAGAATAGTTTGAATTGTAGTTGTAAAACCAGGGATGCAATATGTCCCTAAAGGAGTCACTGGATAAGTTCTTCCACATCTCCGAGAGAGGCTCAAGCATCAGGATAGAATTAATAGCTGGGCTCACAACATTCATGACGATGGCCTATATCCTCCTAGTCAACCCCATTATACTAGGAGACGGGGGAGTCCCTCCTGAAGGAGTCGTAGCGGCGACTGCTCTATCAGCTGCCCTAGCAACTATAATGATGGGATTATATGCTAATGCACCCTTCGCCCTAGCCCCAGGAATGGGATTAAACGCTTACTTCGCATATAGCGTAGTTCCATTCATTGCGGCAATCCTAGCAACCCGTAACATCACTGATACAGAGCCGTGGAAAATCGCGTTGGCAGCTGTATTTGTTGAAGGAATACTATTCATCATACTCTCCATAACGAAGGCGAGGGAAGCTGTTGCAAATGCTATCCCGCCGGGTCTAAAATACTCGATCGCCGCGGGAATCGGGTTATTCCTAACCCTTATAGGATTCGAGAATGCAGGCATAGTAGTCTCTAATCCAGCCACATACATAGGCTTCAATATCGGGGCATTCACAGAGAAGGGGCCAATGATAGCCCTCATATTCATCCTCGTAGCTGGAGTACTGATGGCCCTACGTATACCCGGAGCACTATTGATATCGATAATACTTGCGGCGATAACCAGCTGGGCACTTAAGGTATCACCCCCGCCTGAGAGCATAGTCTCAGTGCCACACTTTACCGCAGCCTTCCAGCTCGACCTACCCGGCCTCTTAGATCTCGGTATAGCTACAGCTGTAGCCATAGTATTCACGTTCTTCATGGTGGACTTCTTCGACACTCTCGGGACAGTAACTGGCTTATCGGCCGTAGCAGGCCTTATGGATGAAAGGGGACGAGTCAAGGATATCGGTAAGATGCTATTAACTGACGCAACCGGAACAACCGTTGGAGCCCTATTGGGAACGAGCACTGTCACTACCTATATCGAGAGTGCTGCAGGAGTAGAAGAAGGTGGCAGAACGGGTCTCACTGCAGTAGTAGTAGGCCTATTATTCCTCCTGGGATTATTCTTCACTCCAGTCTTCACTGCAACTCCCAAGTATGCAACAGCCCCGGCACTAGTCATTGTAGGTCTATTGATGGCCCAGACGATAAGCAAGATCAACCTGAAGGATCCAACAGAAGCAATACCCGCATTCCTTACAATAGCTGGCATCCCGTTCACCTTCAGCATAGCTGACGGGATGGCCCTAGGCTTCATCAGCTATGTAGTCCTCAAAGTCGCAAGTGGTAGATGGAAAGAACTAAACTGGATACTGATACTCATAGCGGTCATATTCCTAGCCTACTTCCTCAGCCTCCCACACATACAGGCGAGCGCCCTAGGCTAAGATTTTTATCAAATTTTTTCTATTATTTTCGTATCATACAAACTACCATAACTATAATCGATAATACAACAGGTAACATCCTTACAACCCTTACTATCTCAACGACATCTCAGAGCCAAAGCTAGTCAACATTTACAACAAAGTAGACTATTACCTTACGATCCAGCGTTAGACGGGCATATGCTCCGATTCATATTAAAATCCAAGACTCTGTGGGAACAAAAGTCGAGGGACCAATCTATGATATTCTCACAGTGTCAAGAGCGCCTCCTCCTGTCCCAGAACCCTCTATAGCGTCATTAATAATCAAAATAGCTATAATATTATTAACATTAAATATCAAATATTAAACCTTTTAACAAGAAAAGGTAGATATCCAATCAAAGCATAAACAAGCACTCCATAAATGACAATATTTGTTATAATTTTAAGTACCCAGCCTTCAGGCAATAGAATCAAAATAGCTAACGGCGACATCCTAGCCAAATCGTAGAAAACATATGATGCCTTTCCTCTAGGCCCACTATCTGATCTGCTCAGAGGCCTTCGATAGTAGGGTATCGGTAGAATACTCCCAATCAAAATTATGTAAAGAACAACTAAATTAGGGATTACACCCGCGAGGAGAGACATTGTTATTACCAATGAATGAGCCAGAAGAGGAAGACCATAGAAATACCTCCTATCCAGAACTCGCCTGTAGACGAGCCTATAAAACGCCCATGGTACGAGTATTATAGAATAGATAATGTAGAGTATAACGTTCTCTTCTACAACAGATAGCAATATGATAACAGGCACTACCACTTGATTGTACCGATCAACAGCTCTATCTAGCATAAACCCCTCTTCGGTGGGTCCCTCATACCTGGCGACTATACCATCAACAATATCAAGAATATATGAA
>WAKH01000014.1 GCA_015523485.1 Thermodiscus sp.
AAGCTAGACGATGTAACCAGCACGCTAGGCACCATCAAGAACGACGTCAGAGACCTATCAACAGCGGTCAACGGCCTACAGACCACGCTAGGCACCATTAGCACCGACCTAGGCAACCTACAGAACTCAGTCAACGACCTATCCGGCAAGGTAGACTCAGCTAAGGGCGAGATACTCAACGCAATCAGCAAGCTAGGCGCTGACACCAAGGACGGCATCAGCCAGGTAGGCAGCGGAGTCAAGAACTTCGGCATCGCCAGCGTAGTACTGCTAATCATACTACTAGCACTAGTCGGCTACGGCTTCTTCGCAAGGAAGGGTTAACCAAACCCATAATATTTCCCAAATAATTTTTTTATATTTCCTTACTTGCTACTTATACTTCTAGATAAATCAAATAAACACCTATTGACCATTTATAAATCTGATAAGCGCCACTAAAGTCACGGCTACCAAACGGGGCCGAAATAGTTGGTCGTCAGCGTAGAAATATCAGGAGTACTAGAAGAAAAACTCAGAAGGCTAGTAGAGCTGGGAATATACGCTAGCGTATCAGAGGCGGTAAGAGACGCAGTAAGGAATATGCTAGCATCTCTGGACCTGAAAAGAATAGCCGCAAACCTCTACTTAACAAGGGGATCATCGCTACACTACGCATGCCACTTTGCCGAAACACCATGCACTGCATTTATAGACTACCTACTGATAAACGGTTACACGCCGGGTCTGGGCTATCTTGAAACACCACCCGAAATCAGCGAAAATGAAACCTACATACTGGATTCTAGCTCAGCCTATGTAATCTACTCATCTACATTGTCAAGAGTGATAGACCAACTTGTAAACCTTGAGGTAAGGGTCCCCAATATCCTCCGGAACTACTATTCACTCCTGCGAGCCAGAGCAATGAGGATCAATTCTAAACTAACCAGGACGTTACCGATTATTGAGATTCCCGAGAAGAAACCCCCTCAATCACTCCTAGTAACTACCCAAGAGTATTCGATCCTAAAATATGCTGAAAAGGCCAATGTAACGATAGTTAGCGATGACCTATACATCCAGAGAATAATGAAGGACTCAGGAATAAGCTTTATCCCTTCAATCAGCTTCGTAATCTATGCATACAAGAAGGGTATAATAGGAGAAGTGGAATACAGAGAAGTCCTAATGTCACTAGATAGTATACCCTACTCCTACCACTCATCAGTATATGAACTCGTCAGGTGATAGCCATGGATCCTTCCGATACGATCTACGTTATAGATGCCAGTCTAAGCATGGGAAAAGGCTACGCCGATTTCAGGCCAAACAAACTAGCGGCGGTAGTAAGCCTGATATCAAAAGTAGCCATGCGCAAAATACAAGTTAAGAAAGATAGAGTTGGTATCGTAGTGTTCTATGGGCTCGCCTTTCCAGTGCTACCGCCTACTGAAAATGCAGAGGCCGTTATGAGATCTCTATCCCTCATCATGAAAACCGGTGAAGGATCGGCCCTTGGAGATGCTATAATAGAGGCTGCAAAGTTACTTAGAGGGTCACATAGAAGAAAAGAAATCATAGTGTTAACCGATGGAGATCTCAATATGGGAGCACCACTTGAACTAGCAATATTATTCGCTGTAAATACTGGTAGCAATCTCTGCATAATAACAATAGGTCAAAGAGAAAAAATTAAAATATCAACCCAGCTAGCCATTCTAACAAAATCCAAGCTTATTGAATGGCGCCACGTAGAGAATGTAAGAGAGGCACTAGCAAGCCTATTCGAATGTAGCGGGGTGCAACCCTGATTGAACAAACCAATAGGCCTCCTATTAGACTACACTAAAAGCATGAGGAGAGAATTGAAACTCGAATTCCTCGACTACTTCGTAAAATACGATTATACAAGCTTCATTATACTCTACGGAATTAGAGCCTATCCGTTATGTGAATTGAACTGTAAGAGGCTAGCCAGGCTAGACTATTACTCGATACCAACACTAGACGGACCCCCCGAACCATACAGGGCGGTTAAAGAAGCAGTCGAACTAATCAATACATATGGCTTACAAGACCAAACACTAGTCCTAGTATGGAGTGCACCTAGAAAACCACTAGTGGATATACAAATCGCATTTAACTATGCTCTAAACAGCATGATCGACCTCTACCTGATAGTAATCGACCCACATTCTGCCCGATGGCTCACCAAAGCCCTTCAAGTAATAGATGGAAATAAGATAATCTATGTAAAGAGGCAGTTAAACCTACAAAAGATACTTGAGAGGATTAGCTAGCAACAAGTATTCACATCTTAAACTCCTTGCACACTATAATGTATGGAGGAGGTGCCTAAATTTTGGCAAAACTATGGTTCGGTCCCGCCGGAAAGCCTATTTCATTCAAAGGCAGAATGGAAAAGGTGCCCGAATTTCTAGCAAGTATCGGTCTAGATGCTCTAGAGTATGAAGCAGTCCGAGGCGTAAGAATAAGCGAGGAAAAAGCAAGGCTACTCGGAGAAGAGGCTGAAAAATATGGAGTCATAATGAGCCTTCACGCACCCTATTACATTAACCTAGCTAGCCCCGATCCAAGTGTCGTAGAGAGAAGCATCATGAGAATCATAGAATCTATGAAGGCGGCGGAATGGATGAATGCATATGCAGTAGTAATTCATACAGGGTATTACAAAGGCCACAAGAGTAAGGAGGAAGCCGTTAAGCAAGCCATACAAGCTTACAAGAAAGCATTAGAACAACTCCCGAGCTGGGTGAAGAAGCCTGACCTATCTCCTGAGGTGATGGGTAAAACAACAGCTATAGGAGACATAGATGAAGTCGTCATGATATGCAACGAGCTAGGAAAATGTAGGCCTACAATCGACTGGGCACACCTATACGCTAGGTATCAAGGAAATAGAGTAAAATCCAAGGACGACGTGATAAAGGTAGTAGAATACTTTGAAAAGAATCTAGGAAAAAAGGCAATAGACCCGCTCCATACACATTTCTCAAAGATTGAATACGGTAAAGGAGGCGAGAGAGAACACCATACACTGAGCGAAGACGAATACGGCCCCGATTGGAGTGTTGTATGTGAAGCCTACAAGGAAATCGGGATAAACGCTGTCATAATAAGCGAGAGTCCAATACTCGAGAAAGACGCACTATTAATGAAAGAGACCTGCCAATAAAGGAGGAAATAAAAACCCAAGGAATACTATGAGATTCGGTGACTAGATAAATGGGTAAAATAAAGAAGCTCGTACTAGATACGGCCGAATTCCATCCACTCCACAAGGCATGGCTCAAGCTAGCAGAGAAGCTAGCAGGAGAACTAGGAGTAGAACTCGAAGTAAAGAAAGAGGACTACATGTATGCAATCGAGCATGGTGTCACAGACGATCTAGGAATGGCTGCACTACCACAACTATTCGCAGAGCTCGAAGACGGCACTGTAAAGCTAGTGCTAGGATCCTACCCATTCGATCCAGCAACCACGAAGCCAGACGAGGATAAGGCCTATCAAGAAGCAAAGAAGAACCTTGAAGAAATCGTGAGCGACCCTTGATCCTAGAGATAAAAACACTAATACAAAACTCACAGATTATTTACATAATAATATCGCCAACCGCAAGAACAGATGGTAAAATACCACATAAAGGATACGCCGGCCCAACCGGAAGATTAGATGAAATAGCAAGAGATATACTAAGCTTGAAGAACAAAGAATCTCTCCTCATAGCAAGCCTACTAGGACCACCAAATCCCCCAAAGACCCTATTCTTTCAAAGCTCTAAGTGTAACCTCGTTTCAGAAAGACAAGTAATAAGCGAAATAAGAAGAGCATTCAACGACAAAAGCAAATGCATAAGGATCCTGTCGGTAGAACCCCAGGACCTCCTATCCATAATCAAGAAGCAAGGCTATAGGATAGTCCTCTTAACTGAGACTGGCTCCGAAAGGATACCCATTCATGCTGAGAAAATAGCCTACTTGATGGGGTCACACGTAGATATACCAGACGAACTACTGAAAGTACTCGAGAAATATGTAGAAATTAAAGCCAGCATAGGTCCCTTAAGCTATCAGACGAGCCAAGTAATCGCGTATCTGGAATGGGAGGCTGAAAGATGCAGACAGGCTCGATAGATATTCAAATGATCGTTGAAATGATCCTCGCCGGCATGGTAGCTACGATACTCAACTTATTCCTTACAAGAACATGGATATCCCTAACCGTCAAGGGGGACTTATTCCTTGTACCAGATAAGAACAAGCTGGGTTATCCTAAAGCATCAGCTGCCGGGGGAACCTTCACATTAGCCTCAATAACACTTGGTCTACTAACCTTCGAGATAATGAGGATCTACCTCCACGGCTCAGAATTCTACAAGCCCGAGATAATGGCTCTTGCACTTATGGCCTCTCTATCAACGCTCCTCGGGTTTGTTGACGACGTACTAAGTCTCTTGAGCTATAGTAAAGAAACCGCAGTCTCGGGTCTTAGCCCTAAAACAAGAGTCCTGCTAATGGCTCCAATCTCTCTACCACTAGTGGCTATTAAAGCGGGTTATAGTAAACTAGATGTACCATTTATTGGAGTTGTTGACCTGGGTATAGCTTACCCGCTAGTCGCGGTCCCTATAGGTGTAATAGGAGCGTCAAACGCCTTCAACATGCTCGCTGGCTACAACGGGCTCGAGGCAGGTATGGGGATCCTTCTTCTACTTTCTGCACTCCTAGTAGGAATAGTCAAGGGATTAGACCTGGTCATCCTTGCCTCACTAATAGGCATAGCAGCTATCCTAGGATTCCTCTACTACAATAAGTACCCTGCGAAGACATTCCCCGGTAACTCGTTTACCTACGGTATAGGAGCATATTATGCTGGAATAGTCATTCTAGGCAACTTTGAGAAAATCGGAGTAGCAGTTTTCCTGTTATACTTCATAGAGTTCTTCCTATACATTAGATCCAAGAAAGACAAGGTAAAGAAAGTAAACTTTGCCAAGATATGCGATGATGGAAGTCTTGCTCCACCACTAAGCAAGGCTTATAGTGTGACACACTTAGCCCTAAAGCTACTAGTTAAATTGAAGAGGAAGGATTGCCCGACTGGTGTAAGAGAGAAGGACGTAGTCTACATTATACTATTCATACAAGCCATAATAATTGGCGTAACCCTAACTATATTATTATAATAGAGATAGAATCAGAGAATTGCTTGTCTAAGTATCCACGCTGGAAACGCAACATCCTTTAGTATACCCAGAAGCTTTGATAGATCATTCATAGGCGGGGACTCTAGGTATTCATAGCTCTTAACAGTATTCTTTACGAGCGTTCTATCTATCCCTATGATATTGGCGTAAGCATCTATCAGTACTGGATCATCGATCCTTCTCCTTGCCTCCGCCACTGCTTGTTCAAACAGTTTCGATATTGTCTCATGGTCTTCCTTTAGATTCGCATTGCCTCCAAGGAGGCAGCAGAAGGGTAAATCGCAGGGACGAGTCTTTAGGCCATTGCGTGCAGCCTGGTAGAGGAAGGGCTCCCAGACCACACCATATCGTGCCTGGCCCTTCTTAACGTACCTGATGATGTCCTCTCCCTTTCTCAGGTATATTCTTGGATGTGGTAGGTGGTTTAACTCAGAGCATAGTTCCATGCTTGAAGCCATAGTTGTTACGTGTCCTTCTCCTTTTCTACCCTCTATTATTCCAGCTCCGCCTTTACTACCTCCTGCAAAGATATAGGAGAGTCCGCCGCTTATCCTATGGACAATTAGGTGTGATATAGCCGGAGCCATCCCTAGCTGTACTTTTCCTAGCGCTATATCATAGGCTAACTTGAAGGCCTCATCATATACGAGGATCTCGATTTCGGAATAGTGGTTTTTTAGTCTCCTAGCGAAGGGTATGATATAGGGGTATTCTGACGCCTTCAGTAGCCCTATTCTTAAGAGCTTTTTGTGTGATTTTTCGGCTGGGTAGGCTACCAGTGTGCCCCCCTTCTTTTCCAGTCTAACTACTTTTTCTTTCTCCAGCCTCCTGAGGGTTTTCCAAACCCAGCTACGGGAGTATCCAGAAATCCTTGCTAGCTCAGAGGCGTTGAGGGACCCGTAGTTTAGTATCAGGGATAGTAGCTTGACTTCTGATATCCTTTTCTTTGCCAAGTCATACCCTACTAGTGTAGCCAGCCTGTCCAAAACATAAATACCCTTCTCAGGAAACAATTGTTTCCTATACTGGGAGGGAGACGTGAGGGACAAAGTCATAATCACGATATTGCTGATCATCCTAATGTACATACCCTACCTGTTGAAAAACTCCATTGAAGGGCTAGGCCTATACCTCTACTGGACCCTGATAGCCACGATCGCACTCGTATACGGGTGGATAGCCACAAGGAGGTGGACAGGCAATGAGTAAAGTTCTATTAGCCGGAGCAGTTCTAGCAATATATCTGATACTTGGGACCCTGCTAGCCTTCATAAGCCGTAAAAGACTCATGGAGGGCCTAGACGACTTCTTCACAGCCAAGGGACGGCTAGGGGGATTCCTGTCAGCAATGACGTACGCAGCTACAACGTACAGTGGCTTTATGATAGTAGGGTTAGTGGGTTTCGCCTACTATACAGGCGTGGGATCGCTCGGCTTCGAGCTAGCATACTTCGTTGCAACAATCTCACTACTAGTATTATTCGCAAGGAAAGTTAGAACAATGGCACGAGAAAGGAAATGGATAACACCAAGCCAAATGCTAGGCGACCTACTAGGAAGTAGAAAAATCGCAGTAATAGTCTCACTGATATACCTAGTAGCACTAGTACCTTACGCCGCAAGCCAGCTAAAAAGCATTGGAGAGAGCATAGCGGGAATGGCAGGCGGATACTATAAGTTAGGCGTGATAATAGGATTAATTATCATCGTAATATGGAGCATGATAGCGGGAATATGGAGCATAGCAGTAACAGACGCATTACAAGGACTATGGATGATATTCTCAGCCTTCCTACTCCTAGGCTACGTATTATGGATATGGAACACCAACGCAGGAGACCTCGCATCGGCATGGACCGTGTTGAAGGAGGCTAATCTAACAGGGCTAGACGGCTTCTGGACGCTAAACATGTTCTTGGCATTCACGCTACCATGGATATTCTTCGCCGTAACAAACCCACAGGTAGTACAGAGACTCTACATGCCAAAAGACGAGAAAAGCCTACGTGATATGATAAGGTGGTTCGGAGTCTTCGGATTAATCTATACGATAATAGTCACACTCGTAGGACTCTACACGAGAGCCTCGGTAGAAGCAGGATACTTATCGATAAGCCCAACCAGTAAGGACGAAGTGACACCGCTACTCCTAGCGACGATGAACCCACTATTCGCAGGGATAATCTTCACCAGTATAATCGCAGCTAGCGCCTCGACAGCAGATAGCATACTACTGACACTATCAAGCGTTGTAGCCGTAGATTTAGTAGAGGGAAGCGAGGTAAAGAAGAAGAAAGCCGCACTTACAGCGATAATAATAGTTGGAGTGGTAATGGCAGCCGTTGCAATATCCAGGGTAAGCTACATAGTACAGCTCAGTGTACTATCAAGCCTCATACTACTAAGTCTAGCCCCGATAACAATAGCCGCTTGGACAAAGGGCATAGACAACCCTACGCTAGCAACTCTATCAATACTGACGGGGCCAATCATAGTAGCCATAATAACTATTATAAAAGGAAGCCCACTCGCCGCATTTGCCGCCACCCTACTAGGACTACCAATAGCAGCCTGGATCCTACTCATCTCAACAATACTACTATTACCAGCAATCAAACGCTAAACCCTTAACCGGTGCACAAGGATTTGAAGCCCATAACAATCAACATCCCACTAAAAATAACAACCAATAGGACGAAGAAAATAGCAGGCCCCTACACGAAGATAAGACACCACTACTACCTTATGATGTCCCTAGTAGTGGCAGGATACTCGTACCGATGGGAGCCACACCTCATAATAGACAGGACCGGGTCCCTCAGCGATGAAGGAGTAACGTCAGCCGCTGGCCCAATAGTTTTACTAGAATACAATGGCTGGAGGAAATTCATAGATGCCGCAAAAGAGCACGGCTTAAACACGGTATATTTGCCCAGATGGGGCTTCCCAGCTATACTCTTATTTGTTACAGAAACTCTCGGCGAGGAAGAATTAGTATTGCTAGATAAAGCCGGATTATCAAAAGTACATAGGTTCTTGAGGCATGTGAAAGATCTTATTAGGGTTAGCGAGGTATGAGGCGGTAGTGTAAGAATGCTCCATAAGAATAATTCATTTCTTTTAAAAAGCCTATTCAAGGCTATTTTTAACCAGAATGGTGATTGATTAATGTCCATTGTAATGTCGCCGAGAATGTTCAGGGCTTCAACACTCAAGGTCAGGGACAAGGAGAGGATCAAATCACTCATAAAAACATACGCAAACACGGAGAAAATAACAGATGAAGCTAAAGCAGCAACACTATTAATATACGAGGGCTACAAGGCCTGGATAGTAGGACGATTCAGCCGAGAAACAGATGACCGACTAGCCAAATACTTCACTCTATCAAGCGAGCTCATAGAGGCAATGAGGGTCATGGTAGACGGCTTGCGAAACACTGTCCTGGCAATGGATGACAACGATCCACACAAGGATAAACTCCGCAAATATATCCGATACGGAGAGAAGATACTCAACAAGGCAGTAATAGAAATAGGTTTAGAAACATAGCAACTATATGAAAGCAGAAATAAGGCACAGAATATTATAGGATAGCAATAGGAGTGATGATGGCTAGATTGGCGGAATACAATGAAGAGAGACGCCCGTCTGACCCCAATATTCTAATCATAGGCGGTTCCCGAGGAATAGGAGCGGAAACCGCCAGACTCTTCTCCTGCAAAGGATACAACGTAGCAATAACCTACAATAAATCACGCGAGAAGGCCAGAAGCGTTCTAGAAGACGTAAAGGCCTGTAATCCTAAGGGCAACCATAAACTATACAAGCTAGACGTGAGGAGCTACGAGCAAGTGAGACACCTAGCAAACCAGATCGAAAAAGACTACCCATACATAAACGTCCTAGTATACGCGGCAGGAATACTACAGTATGGAGACATAGAACAACTAACACCACAAGAATGGCACAACGTGATAGAAACCAACCTAACAGGAGCATACTACACCACAAAAGAACTACTACCACTACTAAAGAAAGCGCCATGGGCCTCCATAATATACATAGCAAGCATAGCAGGAGAAACAGGAAACATAGTAGCAGGAGCAGCATACTCAGCCAGTAAAGCCGGACTCATAGGATTAACCAAGAGACTAGCAGTAGAACTAGCTAAGTACAAGATAAGGGTAAACGCGGTAGCACCGAGCTTCGTAGAAACAGACATGACCAGGCAATTCCTAGACACGGAAGAGAAACGAGAACGAGTTCGAAAACTACATCCCCTAGAAATAATACTCCAACCAAGAGACATAGCCAACGCAATATACTTCCTAGCAGACCCCCAACACTCCAGGGGCATAACAGGACACATACTATCAATAAACGCCGGGAGAAGAACCTAGAATCAACAGGTAAATCCTAAAAACCCAAACGTATCAATAACCAATAACAGGGAGCCGCCGTAGCTCAGCGGGCAGACCCCCTGCGCGGGGCCCAAAGCGCTGGCCTTGTAAGCCAGTGGTCGCGGGTTCGAATCCCGCCGGCGGCTCCACTCAAATAACGTCTATATTAGCCTTTCCCTTTTCTGATTTGGTATGAAAGGGCAGACTACCAGCAGAATGTAATATCTATCGCCGGGTCATGTGGACACATTGCTTTGAGAGGGTTTTCAGCTTTCGAGTATGGTCTTAGCGTGCCTAATTTCCTGAGAGTTCACTTGCTCTGCCTTCTCTAACATGTCACCCTTGGTTACTCCTGCCTCTATTTTGCCTGTTAGTCATTGTTTCCTATAATTGGTCAGATAAGTTTATTTGTCTGTCTGATAACAAAAACTGTCTGAGGATGATTGGTATTGCTTAGGATTCGCGTGGGTAAACGTGGTGTGATAGTGATACCTAAGGAGGTCCGGGAGAGGCTGGGCATAGAGGAGGGTATGGTTCTGGAATTAAGTGTGGAGGAAGGCAAGATAGTTCTTAGAACTCGCGATTTGTGGAGTGAACTCCGCGAGCGTGGGAGGAAACTAAAAGTTAACATAGAAGAGGCTGAGAGGGAGCTAGACGAGGATGAAGAATCATGGTTAAAGAGAGCAGAATAATAGTGGACACATACGCCATAATCGCCGACTTAACAGGTCAAGCATCCGAATCAGCGGTTAAAATCCTAGACGACATAAGGCTGGCAAGGATAGAGGGGATACTGCATTATCTTATCGTCTACGAGCTAGCTTATCACTGGAGGCGAGGGAGACTCCCTTTCCATAGCGAAGAAGAGCTAAGGGAATTCATAGACACGTACTTCGTCGTACAACCCCTAAACCCGGCAATAGCGGTGGAGGCTTCAAGGCTAAAAATTGTAGGAGACGAGTTACTGAGAAACTCCAGGAACCCGAGGCTCAATCGTAGGAGATTATCCGTATCAGACGTGACATCAATAGTGCTCGCACAAATGCTCAAAGCACCAATCTTAACGGGAGACATAGACTTAGCCTACGTTGCACAGAAGATTGGAATCAAAATAATATGGTAACCTGCAAACAACTCCTCCCAACTCGGGGTCCCTCCCTCCACAGCAGACAAAACCGTAGCCTGAATCTTAACCGATATGACTTAACTGCCTCTCTTAGCCCGCATGCTACAATCAAAAATATCGTGTTAATAGTAGTTCAATTAATTAAGTATGTCATAATTATCAATAGGTATACTCTAAATAGATACCGGGGTAATATGTGAGTGTTAAGTAGTCATGCCTGGCTAATCCCGAGGAAATACTACTACTAGTTTGAGGTGTGAGTGTTGGGGTTAGTGAGACTTATCCTCGGATTCGATAAGAAGGATTACATTGAACTGAAGGATAAGGTGGAGAGCCTAGAAGAGAGGATTGAGAAGCTAGAGGCACAGAACGAGGATCTAAGAAACGCGCTTACAAAGCTGATGACGGTTATCGAGTATCTTAGAGACGAGCTAGGACAGGCTCATAATGCTATAGCCGCGTTAGTGGAGGAAGTTGACTTCCTGAGGCAGAAGTTGAAGGAGCTAGAGGCAGAGAAGGAGAGGGAGGCTAGCAAGCATGAGCCAGTTGAAGAGACTCTTGAACCTCCGCCTGAGATGCTGGAGCAAGTCGCTAACGAGGCCGAGCAGGCTGTAGAGAGTCACGAGGATAGTGACAGTGAGGTTGAGAAGCTAGTGATTGAGACTATTAAGAGTGGTATAACGAGTCCAAGCGATATAATTAATGCCACAGGGTTAAGTAGGCGTAAAGTGTATGCCGTGCTGAGGAAGTTGAGTGACGAGGGCGTGTTAGAGAAGAAAAGGGAGGGTAGAAAGGTACACTACGTATTAGTCGTACCAATTCAATCATAAAAAATATTTTGTTATTTTAGCTGGTTTAGGCAGGCTCCAAGGTTCTTCGCAATAGCTATCAGGTATCCTATACCCTTCTGGACATCGGGGTCCCTTAGAGCTGACATTAGTCCCATCATTCCCTTAGGCTGGACCTCTCCAGGCTTTGTGGCCGCTAGACTGTTGAATAGACAGTATGATGCATCCTCGGTGTTCATCTTTAGGCTTATGGCCTTCTCGCCATCCAGCCTCCTTGCAGCCTCTAGTATGGCGCCGAGCAGTAGTCCTAACCTGAATGTGCTGAGGTCTGACTGCATACCCTCCATTATTGACTCAGTGCTTGATAGTAGTTCCTTCAACATTCCCAGTAGGCCGCTCCTCTTGAGCTCCAAGGCGACCTCAAGGAGGTCCTTTAGAGCCTGAACCTCTACCTCGTTAAACTCTAATCCACTACTCATCTACCAGTCACCTCCTATATCCTGAGCTTATCAAGCCAGCCCTGATAGAAGCTCCTCTTGACGAACTTCATAGCGAAGCTCTCCATTACATTGTAGCACTTCTGCCAGGTGTACATTTGACCGTTGAACTCTACTTCACACACTCCTAGGAAGCCCTTGTCCCCACTATATGCTACACAAGCTACTGGTGTGAACTCGTGTACCTCGCCTACACCATATAGCTCTTCTAGTAGGATGTTAACCGCCTTTGATGTAGCCGCGTGTACGAATACACCAGCGGTGCCTAGGCCCACTGGTGGCATTGAGTGCTCTCCCGTCGAGAATATGTCATCGTATTCTGGGTGTCTGAAGTCGCGTGGCCTCGCTTTTACGAATCTCTTATCATGCTCGAATAGGAATACGGGGTCCTCTAGTACCTTCGGTGGCCTTGGCGGTGGGACCTTTACTAGGAGGTCGTAGGGTTCCTCGTAATTCCTTGTCACCACGACCTTCTTCTCCTTGTCTATCCTCTCTAGACCATCGTGTAGCTTGACTTCAATGTTAAACTTGGCCATATACTTGCCCCATAGTTTCCTTATGTCGGGGCCTAGGCCCCAGGTTATGTCCATGCCGTTGGGCATCTTGGGGCTTAGTAGCGTTATCTTTGCATCGATACCGAGTACTTTTAGCTTGTATCCTAGGACTGTCGCGAACTCGATAGGGTATATACCACATCTAAACGGGACCTCGGGAACCAGTATTGTGACTTTCCCGCCTTTGAAGGCCATTAGAGCCTTATGGAATTCCTGTGCAGCGTCAGGGTCGTAGTTGTGGTAACCCTCATCAGCTAGGCCGGGGTATGCTTCCCAACCGTTTCTCAAGCCTAGGGTTAGGAACAGGTAGTCGTACTCGACCTTGCTTCCATCTGCTAGCTCAACGTTTCTCTCATCTGGGTTAACCTTGGTTGCCTCGTTGACGATTACCTTAACTCCATACTTCTCTAGGTTCTTGATTGGAGCCCTAGTCTTCTCTATAGGTAAGCCTTCTATTGCAACATCCATCCAGAGTGGGGGCATGTAGTGCCATTCGTCCTTGTTGATGACGGTTATTTCAAGGTCTAGTCCGTGTTTCTTCTTTGCCTCGGCTAGGGTCAAAGCACCGATTACTCCGCCGGTACCCCCGCCGAGGAATACTATCCTTTTCGTCACGGCTGTCACCTTTTTATTCATGTATTCGTTTAATTGCATGTCGAGGTATCTATATAAGTACAATTGTGGTGTAAGTACAATTCTATGGGAAGGTTATTAAGCGAGGTATATACAATATATTTTCCATTATTGTCGTTGTTTAATAAATATAGAAGGTGTTTGTACGGGACCTGGGAGAGTGGTGCCGCCGCCGGGATTTGAACCCGGGACCTCCGGATCTCCCAGGTCCCCGCGACTTCGGCAGGGACTACGCCGTATGAGTCCGGCGCTCTGCCAAGGCTGAGCTACGGCGGCATCCGTGTCTCATTGAGGTCTAATGGTTAGGGTTTTTGTGTGTTGCCTTGCCGTTGAGCACCTCTTCCACGACTTTTTCGAGGGCATAGCGTATCAACTCGCTTCTTGAGAGACCCAGCTTTAAGGCAGCCCTATCAACCTCTTCTAGCTTTGAGGGTTCTATCTTGAAGGTTACTACCCGAAGCCTCTCCCTGTAGTCGTAGCCGCCGTATTCTATGATAATTGGAATCGATGCTGCCATTGTACTCCCCAGAGTAGGTATTACGTTTTGAGGATATCATTAGGAGTATGGGTAACAGGTATTCTATGGGGGGAGGGGTCACCGGATGTAATACTATTAGGCGGAAGACCTGGACAGAATACATACAGTTAGCCGATGTTGCATTAAGATATGAATTATAAAGTGATGGATTACCTTCAATCTAACCACTATTATAGTTTATGAGTGTATATGAGACCCGATACTCCTTCCCAGGCACTGTTATCGTAATACTCCACGCCGGTATCAACGCATTGCCATTATAGTCAACTATCACCAGAGAGTAGATCAGGCGGGCCCACGGCGTAGGGGGACTTATAACCTTAGGAACCAGAGTCACAGTCGCTCCGCTCAGCGTTTCACCCATTAGCTTCACGTCTCCCGCTCCAACCCTCACATCGACGAGAGGGCTCAACTCTCCCGTCCTAGTTATCGACGCCATAGTACCCCAGTCTAACTGTACTCTATCCGCGAGGAACTTGTGGAGGTATACCGGTCCAACGCCAGGGAAGGGTTTGAACTCGTCAACAGTATTGTTCTGCTGGTTATAGGAGTATGCTAGGCTCGTTAGGAAGTAATCCTCGATCAGCACGACATCGGCCCCAGCATATTCTCTCACTGTACCATTAGCGTACTCGATCTTCCCATAGGAGAGGCCTGTTCCAGAGTAGCTGTAGTAGAACGTATAGTTTAGTTGGTTGTTCACGTATAATTCTGCCTTGCCAGACTTGTTGGAGGGATAGTTCCAGAGCTTAACCAGGTATACGTTCCCGTCTTGATCAGTGGCATTATACTCTAGGTAAGTTACATGTGATAGCACGTCTTCGAGGTTACCCGTGTTCGCCGCGACCCTGAAGGGTTGGAGATATGAGTAGTAGACTGCGACTCCAATGGCTGCGGAGATAATCATTACTGCGAATGAAATTATTATCATCAATTTTATCTTGTTCAACGCTACCCCCCGTCACCATTGAAAATAGGCATACCTTGTTTCCAGCTAATAAGTATAGGTCTCGTAACAGGACCAGTAACGCCTGCATAGCAGGGTTGAGAATAGTAGTCTTTTAAAAGCTCTATGAATCCAGTTGGTGTAGTTGGGTGGATAATAGAGTGACGATAGGCCTGATAAAGGGGACCAACGCGCATGGCCACATGGGATGGGTACTAGTCAGGTGCAGAGTCTGTGGTAGGTACCTCAGCCTAACCGGCCAGCAGCCGGGAGCAGCAAGGAAAGTAGAAGTAGTATATGCATGCCCCAAGTGTGCCAAGGACTACAACGCATACTTCTGCCATGCCGACGCGAGGAAGTTCAACTATCGCTGCCCATTCTGCGGTAGGCAACTAGTCGTCGTATCCCCTCTACAGCAAGAATAGGGGGGTCCCATATACCCGGATACCTCCTAGAGCAAGAAACTTTCGATGAACACTATAGAGTCCTCAAAATAGAGTATTCTGGAAAGAGGCTCTATAGTATCGACGTATATTTGCTCCTCGACAAACAAGTAGAGTGCGACGACAAGCTAGAAGATGAAAAAGTAACCCTCTGCTACAAGAAGATAACCAAAGACTGCGAGGCTGTCATCGTAATCTCAGGTGAGAGACGGGAGCTCGTAAACCTACGCCTAATCACCACGACCGGGGAAGATCCAGCAGGAGGGTCCCTCGCAAAAGCGAGGGAATACTGCCTAGAGAAGATGGGAGAGTGGCTAAGACAATGAAGAGGCTCTGCGGCCTAATATCAGGCGGCAAAGACAGCAACTACTCATTCTATCACGCACTAAAGAACGGATACACGCCTGTATGCATTCTATCACTTAAACCAAGGAGAAGCGATAGCTGGATGTTCCACGTACCATACGTCTCCCTAGTCAAGTACCAGGCTATCGCTATGGGCCTCCAAGATATTTACCATGAATATGAGGTCAGCGGTGCAAAAGAACAGGAAGTAGAAGAACTCGAGGAGATACTCGAAGAGCTCAAGGCAAGGATAGGATTTGATGCAATAAGTGTTGGCGCATTAGCCAGCAGGTATCAGTATGAGAGGATAGCTAGGATAGCAAAGAAGCTCGGGGTAGAAGTATATGCTCCTCAATGGCTGAGGGACCCCGTCGAATACATGAGACTCCTAGTCAGGGAGGGATTCCAATTCATAATAACAAGGATAGCAGTCTACGGTCTTCCGCCAAGATTTCTTGGAAAACCCTTAACCAGCGAAGACGTCGAAGAGATAATAAGACTCTCCAAGAAATACGGCTTCCACCCAGCATTTGAGGGAGGAGAAGCCGAGACATTTCTAGTAGACGCACCCCACTTCAAGAAGAGAATCGTGGTGGAGGGGGACCCGGTTCAGGAGGGTCCCTTCGAGTGGGAATATAAGATACGGGAAGTAAAGCTCGTCGATAAACACCTAGAGGCTTAGAAAAGCTAACCGTATAGGAGTCGAATAGAGTTCCTCGCGGCGGTTTCCCTCACGACCTCTACACTTGTCTGCTTGAGGCCAGCTACGGTAGAGATAGACTTCGGTATAAGGCCGGGGTTCAGCTCCATTCCTCGATAAACGTATGGACCATCGCTCTCGAACACAATGTATTCTAGGGGCGTGTACTCAGCCACCTTCACGTGTTTTTCCTGGATCATGATTGCTGGGTTTATCGAGATATAGTATCCCTTGGATACTATCTCGTCGATTAGGTTTAAGGGACCCGTGTACCAGTGAAACATCGCCTTTTCGACGCCAGACTCAACTAGTAGGGTCAGCACGTCCCTCCACGCGTTAGGCGAGTGTATGGTTACGTAGGAGTTAGTCTCTCTTGCGAGATCCAAGAACGTCTTTAGGACCCTGACCTGGGCTGGTAGAGTTGATCTAGGCACGAACTTCTTATCCAGACCAACCTCTCCGACACAGTTTATATCATAACGGTAGGCTAGTCTAGCCACTTGTTCTGCTTCGGATAAGCTACCATTATTTCTGAAGTTCCATGGATGGTAGCCGGCGCATGGTATCACGTTGTCATAGCTTTTCGACAGTTCAATGGTCTTCATTAGCGAGTCCAGGTCGTCGCTAACAGCTACCAGCACAGTGTCGGGCGTGGCAACCGCTTTTTCAGGATCTTTGTACTCGTATAGGTGGATGTGCATGTCATAGTAGCTGGCTTTAATCACACTTCTTCACCTCAGCCTCTAGCACGTGTTTAGCGTAGCTTCTAACCCTTCCAATCAATAATAGGAGGAACAATCCGGGTATAAGGCTGAAGAGTATGTAGATGATACGCCACCACACTAGTATACTTGGCTCGAGGACTCCTGCTAGGCCGTATTCGAAGAATAGTGCTCCACCTGGGGTGGGGCTCATGATCATAACGTTGGATATCTCGAGCGCTAGGAAAGCCTTCCAGAGCTGTTCTAAGGCACTCCATGTGCCAGGGACTATGAAGATCCTTGATAGGACGATGATGGAGTAGGTCTCTAGGAGATGGGCGACGAGGGTGAGGGTCCCTCCGATCATGAATATAAGCCGGTTGCGGACTATTGATGATAGGCTCTTGAAGAAGTGGTCCCTCTGCCTTATGAGGTAGCAGGCGTATCCTTTCGCCCCGAAGCGTCTCTCGATGAAGTTGACGAACTTCTCCGTCTTAGCCCATACTATGCCTCCAACCCATAGGGTGCCCAGGAATAGTGAAGTAAGGAAGGGAAGCCACGTAGCCGGTAGTAATGGGAGCGTGAGCAGGAAGGTTACTCCCACTGGTAGGAATGTGTCGAAGAGGCTCTCCATAGTTGTGAGGCCAAAAGCCGCTCCAGCCTCCATGCCAGAAGTCGAAGCTATCACGGCGGCCCTAGCTGGCGTCGCACCTGAGTATGCTGGTGTGAGTATGCCGAAGAATCTCCCGACGAGGCGGCTTATGATCGCCCAGTGGAGCCTTACCCTAGCCCCGTTGCTAGAGGAGAATACTACGAGTCTGACGCTCTTCACTATCTCTGCCAATAGGAGGAATAGCATCGCAACGAGCACACTTGAGTCGATCTCGGACACTAGCTTTACGAAGTTATCTATACCTCCAGCTAGGTGTATGAGGCTTATCCCGGAGAGCGCGAACAGCAGTATTGCCCCAACCAGCAGCGTCTGTTTCTGGTTACTTCGCCTCAATCTCCTCAGCCATCCTATCGTGATACTTCAAGCCGCTTCCGGTGAGTATTAGGAGGGGGCGGGCCTCCCCTAAAGCATCAGACGCGACTAATACAGTCGCCGAGGAGGGCTCAACTATAAAACCCCTCTCAGCGAGCCTCCTCCAAGCAACACTCGCATACTCGTCTCCAACAATAACCACGCCGAGAGTAGCGGCCTCGACCATCTCCTCTATACGAGGAGGATTCTTCACCACGAGTGCATCAAGCAACCTACTCTTCGAGCCGAGCCTTTCAAGAACCTTGACCCTATTCGCGAGGCTAGCCGCTGCCGGGGACTGGACAGCAACGATCCTGGGCTCGACACCCTGGGAAACGAGGCCGCGGTAGACTCCTATGAGTAGGGTCCCAGAGCTGGCTGGTACGAAAATAGTCCTATCGCTAGCCTCCCCCGCCAGCTCTCTGCCCAGAGACTCAATCCCCTTCAGGAATATTGGACTCGTTGCATGGGCTACGTAGAAACACTCTTGTATCTCTCTCCTAGCCGCTTCAGCCGCCAACTCCCTGGTAGGATGGATGACTACTTCTGCACCCATGAACTTGAGGAGCGCAATCTTCCCCTTTGATGCAGAAGCAGGAACGTGTACCCTAGCCTTTAAGCCCAGTATCCCAGCATATCCAGCAACCGATAAAGCCGTGTTACCACTAGAGTCCACTACTACACACTTGTAACCCAACTGTTTAGCAAGGTAGAGTGAGTATGAAGTCCCTCTATCCTTGAAGCTACCAGTAGGATTCAGATACTCCAGCTTATACGCGACCCCCCGCTCGTCCTCCACCAGGGGAGTATTCCCCTCTCCCAGAATAGGCTTTGGCGGTACAGGTATTGTTCCCTTCAACTCTAGAGGTGAGCCGCACTTCGGACAGAATGGATAGTAGTCTTCGCTTCCACCCTCCCATCCACATTTTGGACAGTAAAGGGACCAAGACATAACGATACTTCCCACTTATTGATGGTCACCAGGGGATCAAATTAAATCAATATGTAGAAGACCATGAGTTCCACATCAACCCTTCCAGGATAGGCTTCTCAGGGCAGCCTCAACCAATATCCACTCAGCCCTCTTCAACCTATTATCCTCGAAGCCAGTCTTCCACTCACCAGTGAATAATTCGTCGGAGACCGCTATGACACCGGCCAACTTAACCTTCCTGTAATGCGCGACTGCGAATAAGGCCGTCATCTCCATATCGACCACATATACTCCCATACTCGAATACTTCTCCACTTTATCAATCGTCTCCCTAAAGATAGCATCCGTAGACCAGATCCCTCCTCTCAAAAGCCGATGCCTACGCCTCCCCTTAACCACCTTCAGCATGGAGTAGAGGCGACTAGCCAACTCAGAATCTGGCTCAGGCACGTAGTCGGGAGGCGTGTAGTGGTAACTTGTACCCTCCTCTCGGACACCCCATGCGGGAACTACAATATCACCTATCCGGGCCCTAGGGTGTATACTACCAGCCAAGCCGAGTACAATAAACTCCTCCCCGCCAGCAGCAACAATCCTCTCAAATCCTGCAATCGCCGCTGGTGCACCCCAGAATAGTAGAGCAGAGAGGATTCTTGCACCTCCGTATTCTACCATGGAGCACTTGAATATGATTCCAGGACAATCCGCTTCAAGAACGCTATCAGCCATAGAATTAACTAGATCGAAGAACCTCGGTGTAAGCGATAGAATAACCTTGCTTGTAGGGACCCTCCACTTCGAGAAACGCTTTGGATCGACAACAGGGGTCCCCCTGCCAGGCATAATCGCAGAACACTTATTCGAGGCCATGCCAGAACTCCCTCCTAATTATTCTATAATTAATGGATATTTCTCGTCTTAACCCAATTGATCAGATAGACAATACCGCCTCTAGTGGGACCCTCACCTTAACCCACTTTAACACTGGAGAGAAGCCCAGCTTCTCATACATGCGCCTAGCCTCCGGAACGCTATCTAGCACGAGCTTCTCAACGCCTATTCTCCTTAGTATAGCTGAGGCCCTTGATAATAGGTACTTCCCAAGCCCCCTCCTCTGATAGTCTCTTCTAACGGCGAGGAGAGCTACGTATCCAACTTTCCCTCCGGCGGCCGTGTCATAGTATGTTATCTCTGTTATTCCCGCAATCTCGCTGGTATCCTTATTCCTTAACACTATTATGAAGAATTCGCCTTTTGACTTACCGAATTGTGTACTGTAGTAGTTCCATGCCCTCTCGAAACTCCATGGGTAATGATCCGGGTATATTGAGAAGGCGTCGTTGACAACCTCCACTAACTCCCTTACTACTGTTTCTCCTGGATTCTCTACCACTAGTTCTTCTACTAGACCCGGCGGGATCGGGTTGCTGAGGGACCCCCTATACTCCATAAGGGTCCCTGAATCTACCTGTGTAAGGGACCCTCCCAGCATCGATTCTAGAGTGATATGACTTCTTGAATATTCTCGGCCAGCATAGATAGTGATGGGGTTTACCGACCTATCATAGTATGCCAGTGTTCTACCAGCCCACCTCAACAGGCTAGCGTAGGCCTCCGTGTAGAGGGGTTCGGGCAAGATCGGATCAACTATTACCCTTATGTATCCGGGCTGGTAATCGTCCATTACCCATGCGTCGGCATACCCGACAACTATGCCCTTGCTAGTCTCCACTACTGCTGTTTCTAGGGGATCGTAGTCGGGGTCCATTGAGCGAAACCAGGATTCTAGCTCCTCGACCGTCGGCGCCCTATAGTATACATCGTATCCCTCGTATCTGTACAGTTCTGTGAGTATCCTTGCTAAGTCCCTAATGTATCTACGTGTATCATTCTCTATGATGAGAGTCATGTATGGGTCCCTCTACATAGCATTGTAAGTATTAGTTAAATGGTGGTGATTGGTTTGAGGGCTTAAGCCCTCTAGGATTAGTTAAGGGTGGTTAGCTCTCCTCCTTTACCTCTCTGTGCTGTGCCTCTAGCACGTTGAATATTACCTGGGCTAGATGCTCTGGCTTCGTATAGAACTTGTCGTATAAGTACTTGCTTCCCTGGAAGCTGATCTCTACGTTATCGCCTGTATCCCTGATCGTCATGTAGATTTGGCCGCCTTTCATTAGGCTGAACGATGACTTGCCACGTGGGAGTATTTTTAGCCCGTACTTCTGGGCTTCTCCCCTTACTAGTTTTTTGACCTCGTCTATGTACTCGCTCATATTTTACACCCGTCTAACCAGCGGGCCAACGGGCGGGTTTTAAATATATCCCTCTATTATGAATAGCAATTACAACCACGGCTACACGAATATTAGCCAACTCTCCGAACTCAACATATACGAGTTAAAGGGTGAGTCCTGATGGCAAAAGTGGATGACATTAAAACCATAACTGTGGTTGGCGCCGGAACTATGGGTCATGGAATCGCGGAGGTCGCCGCTATAGCGGGATACAAGGTATACCTAGCAGACATCAAGAAAGAGATCCTCGACAACGCCCTTGAAAAGATCAAGTGGAGCCTCTCCAAGCTCGCAGAGAAGGGGGTTGTAAGGGAGAGCGTAGACTCCGTAATGGCGAGGATAACTCCCATCGTGAACCTGGACGAGAACGGTAACTATACGGAGGAGTTCGCAAAAGCCCTAAAGGAGACCGACGTCATGATCGAGGCTATTATCGAGAGACTAGACCTCAAGCAGAAGCTATTCGCATTCGCAGACGAGCACGCGCCAGAACACGCGATACTAGCCACGAACACAAGCAGCTTACCGATAACCGAGATCGCAGCCGCAACCAAGAGGCCCGAGAAGGTAGTCGGAATGCACTTCTTCAACCCACCACCGCTAATGCCACTAGTAGAGATCATACGCGGAGAGAAGACGAGCGATGAGACAGTCGAGGTAACAGTAGCACTGTCAAAGAAGTTCGGAAAGCAGCCAGTAGTAGTGAAGAAGGATGTACCCGGATTTATAGTAAACAGGGTCCTAGCAAGGTTCCTAAACACTGGCTGCCAGCTAGTGGCTAAGGGCAAGGCGACTATAGAGGAGGTAGACGCCACCGTAAAGTATGTCCTAGGCCTCCCAATGGGTATATTCGAGCTCAGCGACTACTCAGGCATCGACGTATTCTACTACGTATTCACCGCTATGAAGGAGAGAGGATTCAAGACAACACCATGTCCGCTATACGAGGAGAAGTACAAGGCGAAGGAATTCGGTATGAAGTCGGGCAAGGGATTCTACACCTACCCAGCACCAGGAAAATA
Organism: Thermodiscus sp.; assembly: GCA_015523485.1. GTDB lineage: Archaea > Thermoproteota > Thermoprotei_A > Sulfolobales > Acidilobaceae > Thermodiscus. Next base: position 22,158 of record WAKH01000014.1, read on the forward strand.
CGCTAGGCCAAACATACCCAAGGACCTGGCTGGCAAGGTAGACCCGGTACTAGTACTAGCCCCAGCGGTTAACGAGGCCGCATGGCTCCTAAGGAACGATGTAGCCACCAAGGAGGACATAGACAAGGCAGTCAAGCTAGGCCTCGGATGGCCAAAGGGCGTCCTAGAGTTCGCAGATGAGTATGGTCTAGACAAGATAGTAGAGGCTCTAAAGAAGCTGAAGGAAGAACTAGGCCTCGAGGAGATGGAGCCAGATCCACTCCTAGTAGAGAAGGTTGAGAAGGGCGAGCTGGGCAGAAAGACTGGAAAGGGCTTCTACGAGTACGGCGAGGTTGAGGAGATCAAGAAGAAGACGATAATTATACGTAAGGAGAAGCCAATTGCGTGGATTATACTAAACAGGCCTAGGAAATACAATGCCCTAAGTCCAGAACTCCTAAAGGAGCTAGGAGAAGCACTAGACGAGCTAGAAGACGATGACGATGTAAGAGTAGTAATCCTGAAGGGAGAGGGCAGAGCCTTCAGCGCAGGAGCAGACGTAACCGCATTCACCGGCGTAACTCCAATATCGATCGCCAAGTTCTCAAGGAGATTCCAGGAGCTAACGCTGAAGATGCAATTCTACACCAAGCCGATTATCGTCGCAATCCACGGTTACGCGTTAGGAGGAGGACTAGAGATAGCAATGAGTGGTGACATAAGGATAGCAAGCGAGGATGCAATGCTAGGCCAGCCAGAGATTAACCTGGGCTTCATACCGGGAGCGGGCGGCACACAGAGGCTGCCAAGACTTGTAGGTAGGGGTAAGGCTAAGGAGCTTATCTTCACCGGAGACATGATCCCTGCAAGCGAGGCGCTGAAGATAGGTCTAGTAGACAAGGTGGTCCCACCAGAGAGGCTAGACCAGGAGGCCAGAGCCCTAGCACTCAAGATCGCCGAGAAGCCGCCGCTAGCCCTAATGGCAGCAAAGTACGCTATAGAATACGGTCTAGAGTCCAACATATGGGCAGGCCTATCACTAGAGGCACACCTATTCGGCCTGCTATTCTCAACAGAGGACGTAATCGAGGGCGTAATGGCCTTCTTAGAGAAGAGGAAGCCAAAGTTCAAGGGCAAGTAGACGAGAACCAAACACTAAAACACTCTTTTTACACTCCCAATTCTCTCAACTAGACAGTTAAGTGAATGGAAACACTCATAACCATTATTAAGATAGAAGCGATAATATAGTATATGGGGTTATAAATGGTAAACAGTATTCTCCAAACACCACCCGAGCCACTCGACATAAAGAAGACTCTCAGAACCCTTTACGAAGCACAAGGAAGAAAAGCCAAATACATTGTATTCGCCGGCAACCAGCTTCCCAAGTACCTATGGGACCACTGGTCGGAGGACCTCCACAGGATAGGGCTGAAATGGCAGGATATACTGAGGAGCCTATCCAGGAATTCAGACAAAGCCCTAGCATGGATATCAGGAGAGATATCATGGAAGGAGTTCATAGACTTCATAATACAGGACCTCCTAAGCCAAACCACGGAGGTAGAGGAGGGTAAAGGACTAGTCAAGAGGAAGGTGAAGACCCTCACCGACTTCCTATAGTTCCACGCCTGGAGTATTGTGGACTCGACGGGGAAACCCTTATAATATTCCGATGGCTGGTTAGAAATCAAACGGGTAGCCGGGTCGTCTAGCGGCCAAGGATGCGGGGCTTTGGATAGCGGGCCCCACCCCGCTCCTCTTCCTCTTAACAAGCTAATGAGGAGGAAATACACGGACTATTGACGGGAGGCTAGTACTCTTTATAAAGCCCACGGGATTGTATACAATTATGGCAACAGGGGTGGGGCCCGCTAGAAGAACCCCCGTGACCGGGGTTCGAATCCCCGCCCGGCTACCACCCTTCTCCTCAATCATTGATTATAGGATTAGTGGATAGTTACCCGATGTAGTTGACCAGGATTATACCAACCACGGCCAGTACACTTGCTAGTAGGTGTATCACCTGGGGTTTTTCCTTGAGTTCGTGGCTTAGTGCGAGCGTGAATAATAGCGTGAAGAAGGGGAAGAGCGATATTATCACCGCGGCTCCAGCTACTGTGACGAGGTGTAATGCATAGTACCTTGATAACTGTGCGAAGGCAACCACTACCGCTGCGAGCGTCATGTAATAGAAGTGTTTCCGCGGTAACGAGCGTGGATCGGGTATTCCCTTGTTTAGGAGGACGACTATTGGTATCGCTGATGTGTATGAGATTGCCACGCCGTATATTGGATCAGCGTTCATGTATCCTGAGGCGCTCCTCACTAGTACTGCTGTCATAGCGAATACTACTGTTGATGCGAGTCCAGCTAGTATTCCTATTGAGGTCTTTCCACCATGCAGAGCTTCTCCTGATGGAGTGTGTGATACTAGGTAGACTGCTAGAACTACTAGTATAATCCCGAGTAGTTGGAGAAGTGAGAGCTCCTCTCCTAGAAGTATCCATGCTAAGAGAGCGCTTACAATGACTGTTGGACTAGTGACTATAGACGCCGTTGTGGCACCAGTATACGTTATAGAGTAGTAGAATAGTAGTCTCCCGATTACGAAGTTTAGCAGACCTGCTATAACGTATAGGAGTAGAGCTTTCATGGTCATAACTGGTGGTCCCCTGCTTACTGCTACTATCCAGAGGAGGGGGCTACCGACGAGAAGGCTGATGAGTAGGTTCTGCATTGGTTTCAGCCTTACAGCAGCTGCCCTGACTAGTGCGTCGCTTAGCCCGAAGAATAATCCAGCCATCAGTGCGAACGTGTAGCCTAGTAGTTCAGCGTCCATCCCCTGCTTTACACCGGGGTTTGTTGGAATAGTTTAGCTTGGTCTTTAACCTTTTCTAGGTATCATTAATATTAGGAAGAGTAAGATTTATTATATAATTTTTACTTCGATTCCTAAATCATCCATAATAGACTTGATCTTATTACGTACTTCAGCCTTAGCCGACTTCTTCTGGATAAGGGCAACCTCAGGCTCGCGTGGCCACGTTTTCTTAACAGATTCTATGATAACTTTCTCATTGGTATCCTTCAAGGCATACCTCGGAATAATGTGGCCCAGACAATACTCCGACTCCAAGTGTATCTTTGTGAACTTTCTAGGATAATGTGTGTCGCCGAATCCTACGGCAGGGGTGCAATCCACTATGCCCTTCTCGATTACTTCAGCAACGGCCTCGGCCATTGCCCAGTGAGCCCTCTCATCAACCCAGTTCTCCTTAGTAGAACCGATCTCGATGAATACTAGGGGCTTCCTAGGCCTTGTTGGACCATGATGGGTGGCCTCGAGGGTCAACTCGTAGGTGTCTAGGAGACCCTTTTGAGAAGCTGTAATCTTGTAGTTTGAAAGGAGGGTTCTAGAGAGCATAGGCGCTGATACTGATAATGTGTATGGCTCGCCCCCCAACGTTGAAGAGGTTGGATTCCCAGTATGGTGTGTAGTAAGGCTCGGCCTATTGCTAACAGCGCTATGCTTGGAGAGGACTATAACAGCGTCTGCCTCGGGGTCTGGTGTATTGTCTAGGAAGTCGAAGTAGATTTGCTCAACCTCGTAGCCTGCTAGGACAGCTCTATTAGGTAGTTCATAACAGGTTACAGCATTAGCGCATTTGGACGGGTTCCATTTTTGGAGTTGGAGGAGTTTCTCCGCGGCCCCGCTGCCTGCGGGGTCGCTCACGTTATAGACTATTGCTAACTTTGGCTTCATCTCCGATTCCTCAGCGCTGCTCGTTGTCTCGTCTTTTTACAGTGATCCGGGTTTAATTGTTATCCCTTGCAGTATTCTTTCGCCGCCATTATTGCTAGTATGGTTTTCAGATCAGTTATCTCTGCACTCTTAATCTTTTCCAATGCTTCATCTAGTTGTAGCTTGACTAGACCTTCTATGACCTCGTAGTGTTCAGGGCTTGACTGGCCCTTCTCGGGGTCTATTGCTAGGTAGAGATACATGTATTCAGTTGAGTAGCCTGGGCTCATGTAGCCTTCAGCCACCTTTACAAGCTCTCTAGCCTTCATCCCCGTCTCTTCAGCCAGCTCCCTCTTCGCGGTTTCACCCGGCGATTCTCCTTCGTCAATAACTCCTGCTGGAGCCTCAAGAAGCCACCTGCCTATGGCGGGGCGGTATTGGCGTATCAGGTAGATTGAGCAATCCTCTTTGCTGACTGGGAGGATTGTTACAGCGTTGGGAAAAACTACTCTGTCAATCCTGACTTCCCTTCCGTTTGGTAGCTTTTCGATCTGAGAGATGAATGTGACCCTCCTACCCCGGCATTCGACTTTATCGTTCACGTATTCTCCCCCTTCCAAGGAGCTCGTGTGCAAAGGCTAAGTGTCCAGACGCTAATGCGGCGAGTAGGCTCAGCTCGCCGGCAAGCACGGTTGCTGATATGATCTCGGCGAATTTAAGAGCGTTTGTCCCTACAGGCTCCCCTCCACCAGCCACTCCCATTATTGATAGTGCTTCTCTCTGTGTTGGAAGGCTTGTGCCACCACCTACGGTTCCGATCTCTAGGCTCGGCAGTGTTACGGATATGTAGAGGCCTTCGTCCCGCACCTCTGTCCAGGTGAATGCCAGGCTTGATTCAACTACCTGGGCGGCGTCCTGACCGGTGGCTAGGAATATCGCGGCTATGATGTTGGCGACATGGGCGTTATAGGAGGGGCTCCCGGCGGCTGCGCTACCCATAAGGTTCTTCATTATGTTGACAGAGTATATTCCTTCAGGCGTCGTCTTCAGCTTTTCCTCTACGACTTCTCTCTTGATGACTGCTTCCGCCACCACGTATTTTCCACGGCCTAGGAGCCTGTTGATTATTGCTGGTTTCTTGTCTGTGCACATGTTTCCACTTATCGCAACGCATTCAATGTCTCCGGGATATTCTTTGAGTATCCGCCTGCATATCTTGTCGCTGGCGAAGGTAACCATATTCATGCCCATAGCGTCTCCTGTGTTGAACTTGAGCCTTATCCATACAAGGTTGCCTATTATGAATGGCTGGAATTCTATCAGCTCACCATGCCTTGTCACAGTCTTTACTTCTTCACGGAGCATGTCCCAATGACTTCTTATCCACTCTACTAGCTTCATCGATTCTTCGACACTCTTGGTCTTGATGAGGGGGGCCCTGGTCATTCCATTCATTACTACCCGCGTCGTTGCTCCCCCGCTTAAGGTGATGGCTTTAACACCGCGTGAAACACTTGCGACCAGCGCGCCTTCCGTGGTCGCTAGTGGCACGTAGAATTCGCCCTTTGCGTATTCACCATTTATTTTCAGGGGACCCACCACTCCCACGGGTATCTGTACAGCCCCGATAGGATTCTCGATATTCTTCCCATAGAGGACTTCGAAGTCTAGAATAGTGCTTGCAATGGAGGAGAGATTGATGCCAAGTTTCCTTTCTAAAAAAACTCTTCGGATTAGGGCAGCTAGGTTCGCGTTCCCTACTATCTCCTCGAGCCTCGATATGGATATGCTTCCATCCATCAGCTTCTGGACTAGCTTCTCTAGCTCTTCACTCATCAGCTCTTCCCCAGTATTGGCCTGAACTTCAGGCCATACATTATAGTTCCATTGTCGCCGTCTTCCCTAATCCTCCTCATTGTGGCTTCTACTTCGAGCCCTAGCTTCAGCTCTTCTGGCTGTACGTCTGTTAGCTCGGCTACTAGTCTAACACCGTTCTCTAAGCGTACTAGGCCGACGATGATCGGTGCTTGGAACCTGGTGTCTCCTGGAATGCTTTGCACGACGGTGTAGCTCTCTAGTATTCCTCTGCGTGGGAGCATTACCTGCTCTAACTCGGTGGATCCACAGTATGGGCAAGCCTTTCTAGGTGGATAATGTGCTCTTCCGCAAGACTTGCACTGTGCCCCTATGAGCCTGTACCTCGGTATCCTCGTCCTCCACCATCTAGCCAGTACCATCCACATTCACCCCCTAAACCGACTCCATGACAACGATTCTGGTCGATGAGCCATGCGCGTTTACCCCAACTGCTAGGCCCTTCTCGGCTCCCGGCCTCTTTACACCCGGGAACTTTCCTGCTAGTTGTAGTGCCACTTCGGCTACCATGTAGACACCAGTTGCGCCTATAGGGTGGCCTCTAGCCTTCAATCCTCCACTAGCGTTCACTAGGGGCCCTTCTCCATCAACGTCGAAGTATCCAGCGGCTACTAGCTCAGCTGCCTTTCCTCTGGGAGCTAGTCCTAGAGACTCTAATAGTAGTAGGCCCATTATCGTGAAGTTATCGTGTAACTCTATGACATCGACTTTCTCTTCGGAGAGGTTTAACTCGTTGGATAGTTTTGCTACGTGCTCTAGCATTAACGGATCGTCTCTTAAGGCTATTGATGGCATCCCGACTGCTCCAGCTACTTCTTTTATCCTCGCGAGGTGGTCGCCTACTTGGTCCTCGCTTGTAAGTAGGATTGCGGCTGCCCCGTCTCCCAGCGGGTACGCGTCTAGTAGAGTTATTGGGTCGGCTATTGGCATTGCTGTGGTTACCTTCTCGGGTTTTATCGCGAATCTCAGCATGGCGTATGGGTTCTCTTTTGCGTGGGCGTGCATCATTGCGGGCCAGTAGGCTAGAGTGTTCCTATCTATGCCGTACTTCTCCATGTAGATTCTCATGAGCATCGCGAGTGGGGCGGCGTGCCCTATTCTATAGATTGCATCGCTCTCAGTGTCGTAGAGTGCCTCGAGCATCTCATAGGTTGGACCGCTCGGATAGTCTGTTAGCTTGTCTACTCCTATGACGAGGACTTTCTCGGCGGCGTGGCTCCTTATGAGGTTTACAGCCACTTCTATCGCGGCCAAACCGCTGTTCTCTCCTGCTTCTACTGCTAGGGCTGATTTCACTGGTAGGCCTAGGCTGGATCCTATGTAAGCGGCGAGGTCGAGCTGTGGGGACTGCATGTAGGTTAAACTGGAGGCGACTACTAGGTAGTCTATCGAGTCTATGTCGGCGTCTGCCAATGCTTCACGGACTGCTTCGAAGGCTAAGTCGCGTGGACTCTTCTCATAGTGCCTACCTATCTTAACCATACCAACCTTACTCACGTATACCATATGGATCACCCCCTAGCTAGCATAGTGAGGATTCTCCTAAACCTGGTGTAGGTTGCGTAATCCACCTCGAGCTTCCTGTTTATGTAGTCGTCGAGTGCAGGAGCAAGCTTCTGCTTCTCCACGATCTCATCCGTAACGATTATACTGTACGCGTCGCTTCCAGCACCGCTGCCGAAAGGGGCTAGGAGGATTCTCTGCCCTGGTTTAGCCACGTCGAGGACCCTTACAAGGCCTAGGAGAGCGCTGGCGTTGTAGGTGTTCCCTATCATTGGTGTAACCAGGCCTCTCTCAACTTGCTCGTATGTGAAGCCTAGCCGCTGTGCGACTCTAACTGGGAATTTCCCGTTTGGCTGGTGAAATATTGCATAGTCGAAGTCTTCCGGTTTCAGGCCGGTTTTCTTGAATAATCCCTTCACCGCTCCCATGATGTGGGCGAAGTAAGCCGGCTCTCCTGTGAAGCCCTCTCCGTGCCTTGGGTATGGTTTCTCAGCCCTCCTCCAGAAGTCTGGGGTGTCAGTTACATAGGTGTATGAGTACTCGACGATGGCTGCAGCACCCTCTGCTGGCCCAACTATGAATGCTGCTGCACCGCTTGAGGCTGTGAACTCTAATACGTCTCCCGGCTCAGCCTGGGCTGTATCGCTGCCCACGGCTAGTGCGTATTTCACCATTCCTGAGGAGACTAGTGCTAGTGACGCCCTTAACCCCTCGCTTCCCGCTCTACAGGCGAATTCTAGGTCGCTCGCCATTGTCTCGGGCGTTGCTCCTATCATCTCTGCTATGAGTGTTGCAGAGGGCTTTACGGCATATACCTTTGATTCGCTGCCGAAGAAGACTGCTCCTATCAGCGACGGGTCGATCTTTGCGCGGAGAAGGGCATTGTATGCTGCTTCGAAGCCCATGGTTGTCGAGTCTTCGTCTGGGCCGTCAACGGATTTGTGGGAGACGTTGAGCCCCTTGTATTGGTGGTCGGGCCATCCCCATACCCTGGCTATCTCCTTGGTTGGGAGCCTGTATCGAGGAACGTATCCCCCCCAACCATGGATTCCAGCTTTACCAGAAGTCACTTTCAACTCGGATTCCGCCATTGTAATCCCCTAAGTCTAGTTTCGTTGAATGTATCTACCAGAATTTAAAGATTAGCCTATTGACGTCCAGGTAATAGACTATTGTCTAATATAAGGTAGGGTAACAATGCGATGAGGGACCCCGGGTTAGGTTACATCAACCTATATTCAATGCAATCAAGTAACATCTAATCGGAGGGAGTTCAAAGTGGAGCTATCAACCATGCTATACGGTGCTAACGGGATTGAATGCAGTGTATCCTACAAACTTTACAATGAACGCGAACATCCACTAGTACTCTTGCACGGCTTCAGCTTTACTAGGAATACATGGATCGAGGCAGGTATAATCGAGAAAATATTGGAGAATCGCATAGATGTTCTCATACCTGATATGCCTTACGGGAAAAACACAGACTGCAGCAAGCATTCCAGGAACGTTGAACTGAATGTATCAGCCTTGGAATACATAACTCGGAGGTTGATAGGCGATAGAAAACCCTTGCTCGTTGGCGCTAGCCTGGGTGGAAGGATAGCACTATACTATTCGATCGGCAGGCAAGTTGCAGGCCTATTTCTCGCTTCACCCGCGGTTAAGGAGGATGAACCATTATGGAGGAATATCCGAATGATCAAAGCTCCAGCAGTTATAATACGAGGACAAAAGGACTTCATACCGAGAAAAATACATGAAAAATTAGCGAAGAAACTAAAGGCTCCCCTAATAGTTTACGAGGGCGCAGGTCATGCAATGTATCTCGACAACCCTGAGAGATTTATTGATGACTTGCTGAGATTCTATGAAGAGGTATCTCCTCGAGGCATTAATGGCTAGACTAACCCTTTTAATGACACCTTATCCATTTAATCATGGGAGAGCGAAATTGGAAGAGATAATTGATTATATCCTTGAAGCATTCCTGAAAGCGCAAGAGCAGGGCGCCTCTTACGTAGACGCTAGGCTTCAATCATACGACTACGAGATGATAGTATATGATAATGGTTCTTTGAAGGAGCACTCTTACAGCACCCGCGTAGGTATAGGTTTCAGGGTCATCTACCAGGGTGCTGTTGCATACGGCTCAACGACCGATTTGAGCAAGGAGTCTATAATGGAGGCAGTTAATAGAACCCTTAAGGCTGCTAAGGCTCTATCACTAAGCGTTAAGGAGAAGGTGAGCCTGGCTGAATACAAGACCGTAGTGGCTAAGGCTCGTTCCCACTACATAGTTGATCCCTTCAGTGTTGAGAAGGAGAAGCTCGAGATAGCGGAGCAGGCGAATAAGACCGCTATGGGGTTCAAGAACATAGCTTCCGCTATAACGAGGCTCGGGCTACAGCGTGATAGGAGAATAATACTCACAAGCGATGGAAACCATGTCGATGTCGAAGTAGTCCTCACCGGTCTATCCCATGTATCCGTAGCGAGAGGAGAGAAGGGCCTAGAGTACGTTTCCGACTATGACTCGAGAGTCGCTGGATTCGAATTCATAAAATCGGTTGACTGGGAGGAGATGGCGAGTGAAGTTTCCCGCCTAGCGATAGTAGCGTCGAACGCAGACGTGCCTAAGGGCGGAGAGTATACCGTTGTGCTAGACCCTAAGATGGTTGGATTACTACTTCACGAGGCTTTTGGTCATGCAAGTGAAGGAGACCTAGTAGATGCAGGAGCGAGTATCCTCGAGGGCAGGCTTGGCCAAAAGGTGGCTTCTGACATCGTAACCATATTCGACGATGGAAAAGTGGAGGGAGGATACTATGTACCCTACGATGACGAAGGAGTAGAGAAGAAAGCAGTGCGTATAGTGGAAAACGGTATATTGAAGTCCTACTTAACCGACCGAGTAAGCGCAAAACGCCTGGGTATAGAACCCACAGGTAATGGGCGAGTAATGTCTTATTCAGACCCAGTCATAGTTAGGCAGACCAACTACTACATGCAGCCTAGAGACTACACCTTTGAAGAGTTAATCGAGGACATTGATTACGGAATCTATGCTACAGCTAAGGGAACCAAGGGAGGACAAGTTGATCCAGGAATGGGAACATTCACTTTCAGCGCCGGGGTATCTTGGCTAATCGAGAACGGCAAACTCTCCAAGCCGCTCAGAGGAGTGAACCTCTCGGGTCAGATTCTCGAGATCCTTTCAAGGGTAGACGCTGTAGGACGCGACTTCGAGGTAGAGACAAGCGTATTCGGCGGATGCGGTAAGGCTGGCCAAATGGTCCGCGTGGGAACTGGAGGCCCCCATGTTAGAGTGAGAGGTATGATAGTAGGAGGGAGGTGAGAGGGTAATGGAATTCGACTTAGAGAAGATACTTCAATTAGGTCAAAAGAAAGGTGCGAGTGAAGTAGAGGTCTACCTAACCAACACGATAGCCAACGAGATCACAGCAAAGAAGAACTCCATAGATCAAGCGGTGCTAGAAGAAGTAACAAGGATAGGTGTAAGGGTCGCTCTAGGTAAGAAGATTGGAGCGGCAGGCGGCGTGATCAGTAGTTTTAGAGACGTGGAGAAACTCCTTGAGAGGGCCATATCAATAGCGAAGACAGCCCAAGAAGACAAAGACTGGCCAGGCTTCAACCCCAAGATCGGCAAGGCAAGCACTGAGCCAGACATATATGATAAGAAGACCGCCGAGCTAACACCGGAGGAACTGGTAAAACTATTACAGGATCAAATAGGAGTCATCACGTCACACGAAAACGTTCTACTAGCCGAGGGGGGAATCGCCAGTCGAATAGTCTACAGCTATTATGCAAACACAAACGGAGAAGTCCTCGATGGCCGTGCTACAGTGTTTGGCTACATGTTGGAACTCAAATCAAAAACCGCAGAAGGGGAAGGCACGTTCTATGATTACTTCTACAAGGCTAGGTTTGTTCCAGAAAAAGTGGATGAGACGACGAAAAACGCCGTTGAAATGGTCTTAAAGGCTGCAGAGGCAAAGCCTGTAGAGACCTTTAAGGGAGACTTAATCCTACTCCAGGACGAGGCGAGTTCAATACTAGACGTCCTTATATCACCTGCAATATCCGCTGAGCAGGCACAGCAGGGCAGAAGCCCGCTTATAGGTAAACTGGATGAGAAGGTCCTAAACGAGAGAATAACGATAGTAGATGACCCATTCTTGCCGTGGGAGCTTGGCTCTTCATCCTGGGACGATGAGGGCCACCCGACATCGAGAAAACTAGTATTCGAGAACGGAGTCTTCAAAACATTCCTCTACGACCACTATACTGCTTCAAGAGAAGGTAAGGAGTCTACCGGTAACGCTTCGAGGAGGTCCCCTTGGTCAAAGCCTTCCCCCGCCCCAACGAACTTAGTACTAACAATCAAGGGGCTACAGAAGAACATTGATGAACTGATCAGCGATGTCGAGAGGGGAGTTATTGTCGTCAGGACTATAGGGAGCTGGATGTCGAACCCCGTAAGTGGACAGATTAACGCCACTGTCAGCTTCGGATTCCTCGTCGAGAACGGCTCGGTATCCCGGCCGATGAAGGGGGTAGTGGTAACCGATAACATCTATGAAGTGCTGGGTGATAGGTTCGTAGGGGCCTCAGAGCCTGTTGAGTGTAGAGGCCATGTGTGTACTCCGATACTTAGGGCTCGGGATGTGACGTTCTCCGGCAAGGGCTAGTGTACATGATACTTCCATCTATGTATACAACTCCCCCACCCTTTCTCTTCAGCATAGTCAGGATTTTCCTGGCCTCGCCTCTGATCCCCGTGTATGCGTCTCTCCGTGTTCTCGCAGGTTTCGAACCGACTATGGAGGTTACCGCTACTATTGTTACACTAACATTGGCCTCCTTGCATATCGTGTCTGCTATCTTGACGAGGTCTTCTGCGATCTCTCCTGGTTCGACCATTGGTATTTCTAGGATCGCTTCCTCTGTTCCTCGTTTTTCGTCTAGCCCGTATACTACTACGGCTCGATGTTGTCTCGAGAACTCTTCGACTAGCATTGTCAGTAGGCCTGTTGCAGGGTTTGGCTTGTATTCGCTCCATCCCCTCTCCTTAATAATTTCCTCCATTTTATCCAGGTCTATTATGATTAGTGTTCCCTCTGTTAGGTGAGAGGGGGTGGCGGTCCGAGTGAGACTAGGCTCTTCACTCGCTCTCGCGTCTCTGGCTGCTCGCCTCTTCATACCGCCACCCTTGTTATTAATGGGTTCAACCAGGCCTTAATTATCCAGGAATAATTAGGAAAAGTGATTTATACAGATATTCATTATTCCCTTTAAATAGTTCGTTCCCCTCGTTTAAAAAGGGGTGCTGGTATTGGAAGAGGGAACTCATGAAAAAGCTCTTCCTAAACCTGAATCTAGGATCGAAAACATTGTTGCCACAGTTATCCTTGATCAAAACCTTGATCTGAACCTAATAGAGGCCCGAATTCCTGATGTCGACTACAATCCCGACACGTTCCCCGGGCTGGTGTACAGGTTAAAGACACCCAAGGTGACGGCGCTAATATTCAAATCTGGCAAGATGGTTGTTACGGGAGCCAAGAGCATATCGGAGCTAGTCCTAGCCGTCAAGAAGATAATAAAGAGTCTAAGGGACTCGGGCATCGAGATAGTGGGTAAGCCAAGGCTCCAGATCCAGAACATTGTTGCAAGCGCAAACCTCCACGTCTACATAGACCTCGACAAAGCTGCATTCGTCCTAGAGAGAAGCATGTACGAGCCAGAGCAGTTCCCAGGCCTCATATACAGGATGAACGATCCAAAGGTAGTCTTGCTAATATTCAGTAGTGGAAAGATGGTTATTACGGGAGCTAAGAAGGAAGAGGATGTAAAGAGGGCTGTAGAGAACATCTACAAGACTCTGAAGGAGACAGGCTGTATTCTGGGACCCGCCGACTAAACCATAAAATATTTCTAAACATTTAATCATGGATAACAATAGACTTTTCCCTCCCAACTAGAACAAAGTATACTGGCCATGAGACCCGTTAGAGGGTCCCCGGTGAAGGATGGCCGGGAAAACCGAGTATACTAA
>WAKH01000015.1 GCA_015523485.1 Thermodiscus sp.
GGATACTAATAATGCAGCTCCAGCTGATAATGCCACAGATAATAAAGATAGCCGACATGTACAGGAAGGCCCTCGACGACTTCCTCATGGGGACCCCAATAGGAGACTCTGCAGGCCCGATGGTGGCGGTTAGACTAGCAGGATTCGATGCCGAGTGGAAGGAGATAGATGAGGAAACAGTCTATGCGGTAAGCGAGGTTGAAAAAAGGAAAGTCTACGTTATCAAGGCGAAAGGACCCGGCTCAAGCGTAGGCAAGCCAGGAGTCGCAACAGCAAAGCTGATAGAGGAGCTCGTTAAGAAGGGAGAGAAGCCCAGTCTAATCATAACCGTTGACGCAGCCCTCAAACTCGAAGGCGAGGAGACTGGCAGTATAGCCGATGGGGTAGGAGCCGCGATAGGTGATCCAGGACCCGAGAAAATAAGCTTCGAGAGGATAGCAGCCCATTACAACATACCCCTCAGGGCGGTTATAGTGAAGATGGGTATGGAGGAGGCGATACAAGCGATTAAGAAAGAGATAGCCGACGCTGTAGACAAGGCGGTTGAGAGGGTCAAGGAAATCATAACTGGCGAGACCAGAGAAGGAGACTCAGTTGTGGTCATCGGAGTGGGAAACACAATAGGAGTAATGTGAGGTGGAAAAGATGCCCACAGGATTATTCCCAGAGTGGATGCAATCCATCCTACTGCTCATATTCATTGGATTAGCTATTGCACTCGCGCTCCAGCAAACAAAGGAGCTCAAGAGACTGCAAATGCCATCCAAGAAAAGGGTCTATTCCATAGTAAAATGCGGCGATAAAGAAACACAGCGAGAGTTCCGTGAGGGGGACTACATAGGCAAGAAAGTGGAATGCGGCGAACAGGAGGGTCTGATAACTAAAATATATGCCATTTACCCAAAAACTGGGAAGAATGAGAAGCCGATGAAGACCTAGCTGACTCTGAGTCCTATGCGGCGATGAGGAACACCGGGTTAATTGAGGCTTTCTCGGAAACTTCTAACACTTCAAAATTGTTTCGCCCTATTATTAAATATAACTAATTAATATCTAATCTAATCAGTAGAGAGAGTTAAATACCTAATACTATAATATTACGAATAACAGACAAGTATCTAAACAATGTGGGTGATGTATGTGAAATCGAGAATACTGAGCTTTCTACTCATCGCTGTAATGATAGCAAGCATAATGCTCCCCGCCACACAGGCATTCCAGGGAGAACCAACAATTGGGGTAACAACAAGTAAAGTTAGCCCTCTGAAGCAGAGGACAGCGATAGCACCATACCAGGGATCAGATCTTAATCCAGACAAGATCGATTCGGCTTTACTCGATTCCTACTACGTATCAGAACTAGCAAACAAGTACGGCAAACTCTACAGATCGTCTTTCTCAACGACTCTGGGCAAAGATCTAGGATTCGATGCAGTCGGCCTAATAGTACAGTTAAACGATCTGGGAAGCGCTAGGCTACTCGAAAGAGTGGTCAAGGAATACAACGCCGTAATCGTAAAGAAGTGGCCAGAGATAAACGCGGTTCTTGTAGCGGTTCCAGCGGATCCCGCTGTAGTTGGTAAAGTAGGTAAAGAGCTAGCCTCACTACCTGACGTCAAGAAGGTGTACTTAGACAGGATAGCCCAGCCAGCGATGTGGGATACGACGGTAATGCTGGGGACCGACTATCTAAACTTCTCAGCAGGCATTAATGGTAGCGGAGTCCTAGTAGCGGTGCTAGACACGGGAGTAGATCCAACCCACCCAGCAATACCATACCCAGCCTATTGGAAAGATTTCATAAATGGATCAGCAACACCATATGATGATCACGGACACGGAACCCACGTGACTGGAACAATACTAGGGAACAGTCCATCAATATTCAACACGACAACCGGAATGTGGCACTCGGTTCTAGTCGGGGAGACAGGCCAATTCAACTATCAAGACCTAGCCAACCTAACCTACTATGTCGATGTAACCGGATATAATGGAAGTAATGTCTCAATAGACGTAAGACACCTCTACATACTATGGGATGAGTCACTCTATAGCCTATATAACGTGATACTAGCAGCTGGAGCATACATATATGTAAAATTCGATAACGGTCCATGGGTGCTATTAGCAAACTACACTGGAATGAACCAGACTACCCCAGTAGTTGACACCTTCACCCTAACAGTCCCATCCAATGCCACATCAATGTATATCTCCTTCATATACGACTACTGGGCATTCTTCAACGCGAATGGAACACTATTCCTATCTCACTATGACATCGATGGATGGTTCATAGACTACGTGAAAGTGTATAACGCTACAAATGCTTCAGACGTGCTGTTGTTCGATGATGTCAACTCAATATATGGGCCACTACCGCCATACATAGTGAACGCGACATGGTGGATTAGAACACCGTCGAAGTTCCACGGAGTCGCACCGGGCGCTACACTAGCTGCTGGCAAGATCTGTGGCCTCTCAGGATGTCCCTATAGTGCAATACTAAACGGTATGGAGTGGGCCTATAACATAAGTGCAGACGTAGTATCAATGAGCATTGGAGGACCAGCCTACTACTATGACATAACTGCACAGATGGCAGACTGGCTAGTCTCAAACGGAATTACTGTAGTAATTGCAGCTGGCAACTCAGGCCCAGACTTCTACACCGTTGAGAGCCCAGGCATAAGCCACTATGCAATAACAGTAGGTGCAGCCACTAAGGCATGGACTACGGCATACTTCTCCAGCGCAGGCCCAAGCCCAGTTGACTACTATGTAAAGCCAGACGTATCAGCTCCAGGAATGGCCGTATCATCCTCGGTACCACTAGCTCTAGGACTATGGGCTCCAGCGTTCCCATACGAGGCGTGGGCCGGGACTAGCATGGCCACGCCACATGTCTCGGGACTGGCAGCGTTGATAAAGAGTGCTCACCCGACATGGACACCTATGATGATCAAATCAGCCATCATATCGACAGCAGACTGGCTGTTACCAAGCGTTTACTTCCCATACCCTGAGGACGTGTACAGGCAGGGTGCTGGAATGATCGACCCGGTCCAAGCAGTATATACAACAGTCCTGCCCAATCCGGCAAACGCGTTCCTAGGAACACCCACAAAGGAGATCGACACGAACACGTCAGCCACGATATCTATAATGAATGTTGGACCAACACCAGTAAATCTAACAGTAATCGATGTAGACCTATACTGGACATCAGCCAACTTCTCGAACCTACAATACCAGGACTGGTCACAGCAGATACTGTCACCATTAGTCAACCAGTCATTCATCATAGCCAATGGAAGCACAGGCTATGTACCAATATTCATAGACCTAACCAACCTATCAATGCCGGCAGGGGCCTACGGAGGATACATTGAGTTCGCGACAAACACCTCAGGAGTAATCAAGGTAATATTCGGCTTCACACTACTAGCACCGGTCTGGCTAAATGGTACTGTAGTGGACTTTGACACCAAGAAACCAGTAGAGGGAGCAAATGTCTCTGTGTGGGATCCATATGTATCGACACTATATGCATGGAACATAACCGGTCCTGACGGCAAGTTCTCCTTCAAGGTACCAGGCAACTCAACAGTCAGACTAGTGGTTGATGCCAACACTACAGTATACTACCTATACATGAGCTATCCAATCGACACCGACAATGGAGTAGTATACAAGGTGAGACTAAAGGAGAGGCTAGCACCAGGTAGTGTACTAATCGTGCCAGACATGGAGGCCTCCCCGAACGTAACATCTTCCGTCAACGCATTCAAGACTGCAGCTGAAGATCTAGGCTTCAATGTCTACGTATGGAACGGTGCAAAGCTAGGAACAATTTACGGTCCAGTACTAAGCGGTGACTTCATAGCAGTAGTCTACCTTGCGGGAGGCTACTACTTCCCAGTAACAGACGCTGCAGACTACACAGCACTAATCATATACTCATGGTACTTCCCAGGACTAATAGTATTATCAGGCGGCGACATAGGCTGGTGGCACGACAGCGATACACTAATGACCGACGTAGCACATGCAGTTTTCTCAGACGACCTATGGCCTGGATACTACAACATAACCCTCCTAAAGAACAGGCTAACATCCACATTATTTGGACCATATCTATACCTCTGGTATCAGAATGCTCCAACGGGCACCCCACTAGGGAACATAACTATCTATTACATCCCTGGCTACTGGCCTGATGAGGTAACACCAGTCAACAATGGAACATTCGCGGCTGTCTGGGGTCACAACACTAGTGTTGCCTCGATAGTAGCCTACTATGGCAATGGAACAGAGGCTGCCATGTCGGTCTACTTCTCATTCGACTTCGAGGAGCTACCTCCAAGCATACAGTACGAGTTCGCGAAGAGAGTATTTGCATTCGCATTCGACTACATGCCTCCAACACTAACTGGTAATAATATACAAGTCACTTACAGCAACGGCATAATAACGGTAAACGCTTCCAACGCATTCTCAGACGATACCGAGATAGCATTCTACCTATTGAAGATCTACAATGCAACAAGTCCAATACTACCACTAGCAACACCATGGGCACCAGCATTCTATGCTGATGGAAGCTACTCTGGAGTATTCTATGTAAACGCGTCAGCGGCCGGACTCATGCCGGGAGTACCATACAACTTCGAAGTGACAAGCGTAGACCTGGTAGGAGGTGAAACCTCCTACAATGTCACAGCTAAATACTATCCGAACGCTACCGGTGGAGGAGCCCTATTCTACACTAACTCAACGGTTGATGTGCCAGGCGTCGCATGGGGAGCTTCAATATCGGTGCAGCTAACCAACCCGGCACTAGTCCAGCTAGTTGCCTTCCCCGATAACGTCACCTACCAGTCAGTACTAGGAGTACCACTACCAGGCAACCTATCAATGTACAACCTATACATGGACCTATACGCCAATGAAACAGTACCTGGATCACTATCACAGGTAACAGTAACCATTACATTAAACAACAACCTAGTGAGAGTCAACACCGCCAAGCTATACTGGTGGAACGGAGTAACATGGATACCAGTAAGCAACTACACAATCGACCCAGCGACTGGAACAATAACAATAACGATAACTCCAACAACAAGCCCGTCAACAGCGGATCTCGGAGGCACGCCGATAATACTAACAGCAGTACCGAAGCTAATAGGTGGAAGCCTCGCAGTAGACAGTGGTAGCTCAACGGCGATTATTGCAATGGCAGTAGCTTTCCTAGCCGCAATCGGAGGAGTGCTATTCCTTAGGAAGAAAGCCTAATAAATCCTAAATCTTTTTTATTAATATTATAACCACGCTATTCAAGTTAGAATCAAGACCGCCTGTCTCAATAGTTGAGCCTATAGCTCTCAGAAGTTCATAGGAATTGTTCTCCTCTAGATAGAGGTACGGGTCAAAACCCTTATCTCTCGCCAATTTACTCATGCCCGAAACCACTATGGCCCCAGCCGCAGGACTATTACCATCAATACCATCAGTATCCATAGCCAGCAAACCAACACGTCCATAATCAGTCAACCACTTATCAACATGTAGAAGCCACGAGAGAGCAAGCTCCTGATTCCTACCCCCTCTCCCCTCAGGATTCTTCACCTTCACGGAGGTTTCTCCGCCAAGCAAGAGGGCGGCAGGAGGCCTGATTGGAACCCCCCTCTCCAGGATCTCTAGGGTAATCGATGCCAAGGCCTTTCCAACTTCCCGGCTATCACCATCTAATCTACTTGTCAGGATCAACGTGTTGAAACCGTCCTCCTCGAGAACATTCTGGAGCCCAATTAGTACATCAATATTGGCGGCCACCAGCTTGTTTGAAACATTTCTAAAAACAGGGTCATCAGGCTTCGGCGTCTCGGGCCTCCTTCCACTGGCACCCTCTTCTAAAACCTTAATGACGCTCATAGGCACCTTCCCTAGTAGTTCATACCTCTTCAAGACTAGGAGAGCATCGGAGTAAGTTGTGGGATCCGGTGCTGTAGGACCAGAGGCTATAGACTCGAACCTGTCCCCAGGGACATCACTGGCATAATATGCATAGACTGGGCCAGGTTCAGCGTGCTTTGCCAGCCATCCACCTTTAACCATACTCAAATGTTTTCTGACAGTGTTTATCTCATGGATATTAGCCCCTGAATTCAAGAGGAGCTTAGTAGTCCTAGTTAGATCTTCTAGCGTTAATCCCTCTTGGGGCTTTTCCACCAGAGCGCTGCCGCCGCCAGAAACGAGTACTAGTAGCCCCTTTCCAGAAGCGGCTCTGCTCCACTCAATAACCGCTTCTCCAGCCTCTAAGCTTCCCTCATCCGGAACAGGGTGATTTGCCTGAATAACTTCCAGGTTCCCGAGTTTGACAGGTTCCCTCCATCTAGGTATGACGACTACGCCACCTTCAACCCTGTCACCTAGAACCTCGACAGCCGCTTTAGCCATAGGCACGCTAGCTTTTCCAAACGCTATGACTATGCGGATGTCAGGCTTATCACGCTCCAGGACACTTCTAGTTCTTTGGTATAGGTCGCTTGCACGGATTACATGGTCAACCATACCGCGTAGGTACTGGAGTAGTCCGTCGTCTTCCAACAATGATCACCGGGATAATTCCCATGTGTCTATCCCTATACATTATGGAAGATTATTATAGTATGTGTGGTATTCAAGTATATCTGAGTAGCCTATAATTGGGAGTGACCCGTCTTGAGATATGAGATTAGATGGCATGGTCGTGGCGGTCAGGGGGCTGTTACCGCCGCTATGATCCTCGCTAATGCCGCGATATATGAGGGGAAGTATGCTCAAGCATTCCCAGAGTTTGGAGCTGAGAGAAGAGGAGCGCCAGTTAGGGCATATACGAAGGTCTCTGATAAACCGATACACTCTCGCTCCCCGATCCTCAACCCCGACATCGTTGTGGTACTGGATCCCAGCCTGCCGAAGGAGCTATACTTGGAGGGCCTAAAGGAGAATGGCCTGTTACTGGTTAACACGAAGAAAACGCCGAAGGAGTTGAAAAAATCCCTTGGAATAGATGGGAACTACACTATTTATACCGTGGATGCTACAAAGATAGCCCTCGATATACTGGGATTGCCTATTGTCAACACGGCTATGGTGGGAGCATTGGTTAGAGTGCTCCCGATAGTATCGATAGATAGCGTGGCTAAAGCTATCCTGGAAACCTTCTCAGGCCGTGTTGGCGAGAAGAACGTTGAGGCGGTGAAAGCCGCCTATGAGGCAGTAGTTGGAAGTGATCTGTAAGAGGTGGTGTGTGTTGGCTGCGAAGGAGCTTCCTGCATGGAACGAGCTTCCCGCGGGAGCTATTATAATAGAACCCGGGAACAGTGCCGAGAGGTATACAGGTGACTGGAGGGTTTTCCGCCCAGTTATAGACCAGGACAAGTGTATACGGTGTCTACTCTGCTGGGTATACTGTCCAGACAGCGTCTTCGAGATAGTAGATGAACCCTACGTGTCGAGCAAAGGAAGAAAGTACAAATTCACCTTAAAAATAGACTATTATCACTGTAAAGGCTGCGGGATATGCGTCGAAGAATGCCCGGTAGACGCAATAGATTTCGTAGAGGAGGTGAAGTAGAAGTGGCGGTAACAATTCAGAGGGCAAAAGTGGGGTGGAAGAGGCTTCCACTCTCAAGCAACTACGCAGTAGCGTACGCGGTAAAGGACCTAGACGTGGACGTGATAGCGGCATATCCAATAACCCCGCAAACCACAGTAGTAGAAAAGATATCTGAGTTCATAGCAAACGGCGAGCTAAACGCTGAAATGATCCATGTAGAAAGCGAGCACTCAGCACTAAGCGCAACAATAGCGGCATCGGCCGCAGGAGCCAGGGCATTTACAGCAACGGCAAGCCAGGGCCTAGAACTAATGCATGAAATACTGCACATCGCGAGCGGACTCAGGCTACCAGTAGTGATGAGCGTCGCAACCAGAGCGCTCTCAGCGCCAATAAGCATATGGAACGATTACAGCGACTTAATGAATGCAAGAGACACAAGCTGGATCACAATCATAGCATCAACGGCCCAAGAAGTATACGACAGCGTAGTCCAAGCCTTCAAGATCGCAGAGGACCCAGAGGTTATGCTACCGGTAATAGTGGCCTATGATGGATACATCATGAGCCACACCTACGAGCCAGTACTAGTGCCGGAGAACAACGAGCCAATACTCAAATACGCTCCTAAGAACTACAACAGGATCAAGCTAGATCCCGAAAGACCTGTAACAATGGGTACACTAGCAAGTCCAGAATGGTACTACGAGTTCAAATACCAGCAGGTAGCCGCCATGGAGAAGGCCCTCGATAAGGCAAGAGAGGCAGACAAGTTATTCGCAGAATACTTTGGCAGAGGCTATGGCTTAGTAGAGGAGTACATGACCAGCGACGCAGACATAGTACTAGTAGCCTACGGTGGACTCTTCGGGACAATAAAGGAAGCAATTGACATGATGAGGCAGAACGGAGTCAGAGTAGGAGGACTAAGAATAAGGCTGTGGAGACCATTCCCCGCCGAAGAAGTCAAGAACGCGTTGAAGAACGCGAAGCTCGTAGTAGTGATAGACAAGGCAATATCCTATGGAGCAAGAATAGCAGGACCAGTAGCATTAGAAGTCATGTCGGCCTTCTACCACGATGCAGAGAGGCCATCCATACTCAGCATAATCGCAGGAATAGGGCAGAGGAGGATCACGGAGGAGACAATAAAGGAAATCGTAGACTACTCACGCAAGCTTCTCGAGAGAGGACGAATACCAAATGAATCCCTCTACTGGGGAGTAAGGGGTGTGAGGTATGAGTAAGCCGGTAGCTAAGAAGGCGTTCAGGCTCTTAACCCAGATCCCCCGCGAGGAGCTATTCGCTCCAGGACACGGCCTATGCGCGGGCTGTACAGCGGGAACAATAGTGAGACACCTACTAAAGGTTGCTGGCAAGAACACCATACTAGTAAACGCAACGGGCTGTGTCGAGGTATCCACCTCGCCATACCCCTACACCAGCTGGAAGATACCATGGCTACACCTGGCATTCGAAAACGCTTCCGCAGCAGCAAGCGGAGTTGAAGCGGCGATTAAAGTCCTACAGAGGAAGGGCGTCATAGATCCAAACAAGAAGATCAACATAATCGTCCTAGGAGGAGACGGAGGAACATACGACATCGGCTTCCAGTCTCTATCAGGCATGCTAGAGAGAGGCCATAATGTAATGTATGTACTATACGACAACGAAGCCTACATGAACACAGGAATACAAAGGAGCGGATCAACCCCACAATACGCTTGGACCACAACCACGCCAGCCGGAAAAGTATGGCGTGGAGAAAGAAGACCGAAGAAGCCAATAGCAGACATAATCGCAGCCCACAGAATACCATACGTAGCAACAGCAAATCCCGCATACCCACTAGACATGCTAAACAAGTTCAAGAGAGGCCTAGAAGTCGAGGGACCCTCATTCGTACACGTCATACAACCATGCCCAACAGGATGGAGATTCGACCCGAGATACGGGATCAAAGTAGCACGACTAGCAACGGAGACAGGAATGTGGATAAACTGGGAGCTAGACCACGGGGAATTCGACGTAACAGTACCAGTAGCTAGGAGAAAACACGTGAAACACTACCTGAGAATGCAGGGCAGATTCCGCCACCTAACAGACGAGGAAATCGAAGAAATCCAAAAGTGGGTAGATCAAGAGGTAGAAAGGATAAACAAGCTAGTAGGCAGGCAGGTAATAGGACCCGTCGAAGAGTAACCTTCAATCCATCAACCATTATTTTACCAGAAATAATGCCATACTCCTCGGTGTGGACCTAGCTTGGATTCACCAATAGGTGTCATAGGAGGACTCAGCCCATACTCAACGATACTCTACTACAAGTTCCTAGTAGAAGTCTACAGGGAGAAGAAGGGAGTAGACCCAAAGATTGTCATATACAGCATACCAGTGCAAGAAATGTGCAGAGCCGCGAAGGAAGGAGACAGGCAAAAAGCACGAGAACTATTAATGACAGCGTTTAAGGGGCTACGCAATGCTGGAGCCAAAACAGTACTCCTAGCCGCGAACACCCCCCACATCTTCATCGACAACGAACTACTAGAACAGGCAGGAGACATCGAATTCATAGACATCAGAGAAGCAGTACTTAGAAAGCTCGAGAAGCTCGGAATATCAAAGGTAGGCCTACTGGCAACAACGTCGACCATTCAGAATAGGCTATACCAAGACTACCTTGAAAGCAAAGGCTACAAGGTCATCCTTCCAAACCCAAAAGCACAAGAAAGACTCCAACAAGTAGTAGAGAAACTAACACAGGGACTCATACCCGACTCCGCAAAACTAGTTCTAGCAACACTAGTCTCAGAGCTGACAAGCAAAGGCGCCCAAGCAATACTCTACGGATGCACAGAACTCTCCCTACTCATCGGCAGAGTAAAGGTAAATAGGCCAATAATAGATAGCCTCACCGAACACGTCCTCTACACGATAGACAAGCTAATTGAAAGTTAACGATAAGAACACAACCCCTCCTACAATAAACAGACATGGATGATGTGCTCGGCGTACCTGACCATAAAATGGGATGACGAGGGTCTTGAGTACTGATATTACTACTGTTTACAGTACTATTTAATGAATATAAACTAAAAACGAGACAAACATTATATAGATGAATTAAGTATTATATTTTATGGAACGGCTTGTTAAAACTATTATCATGTCGCTTTATATGGTGAACGGTGTTGGGAGAATTTAGAACGGATAGTGAAGAGAAAGATGATCATCATCATAATAATATAATTTATAATAATTTATATAATTATATAAAAGATTTTTATCGACTTTTGTTGTTATTATTGATATTGGATAGAAAGTCTTCTGGTTTATGGAGTAGACTAGCCCCATTTGATATCGCGAGAGAATATGTCAAAAATGATCCTCTTTTAAGAAATATAGTTCAAATTCAGGGAAGTCTTTCATTAACATCACTTTCATTGGAAGACATTCTCTATTGCATCGGCATACCGAATGATAATTTTATAAAAACTATAAAATTTATTGTTAATGAGCATTCTCACAAGTACGGCGGATTCGGCCTAAAAGTTCCGGATCCCAGGCAAGGATATCGAATCGATCCAAATCCTCGTCATACAGGATTAGTTTTAAGAATACTTCTCTTATTGGGGTATCCTATTAATCATAAGGATTATTGCATCCATGTAGAATATCTAATAAAAACCCAGGGTGATAAAGGAGGTTGGGGTGTCGTACCTGTACAGTCAGAGGATCCAGTTACGACATCTATGATAATTGAGGTTTTGAAAGAGTCGCTGGTACTCTGTAAACAATTAGATGAAAATATTAAGAAGTCATTAATTAAAGGTATAACTTATCTAGAGGATTCATTTGATAATGGATGGATCTCAGACGAACTATTTCTTGATAAAATCAAGACTACATCCTTAGTATTGACTTTATTTACAGATTTGAGAATATATAATTATGAATTATATTCAAAAGCTTTAAATTTAATTATAAATTTCTATAATAGTAATTGTAGATCAGAAATAAGATATCCCTCTCATTGCTTTTATGTGCTCAATGCACTGGCTGAGAATAGCGTCGTTAGAGCTGATGCCATAGAAAATTTTATTCTTAAAATAATTAAAAATAATCTAATTGATGATTTGTTTACGAATAAAACAACATATCCTTTGGATCTTATTGTATATTTAAGAA
>WAKH01000016.1 GCA_015523485.1 Thermodiscus sp.
TAACAGACCACGACGAGTCATTGAAAGTAGATCAAAAAGTCATCGAAACTATACACAAGTATCAGGGTATAGTGAGGGCCTTCTACCACCAGATAATAGAGGAGAACCTATGCCTAAACATCGCGATTGTAGACGCCCTACCCGTACTCTCCGAACTCCTCAAGGCTCTTAGAAGGCTGAGGGGAGTGCGGAGGGTTTGGATGATTAAGATAACAAAGTAATCTATACAATATACTAACCAATATAAACAATCTATCAAGCATCTATACAACGAAGGTGATACAACACTATGGCAAAGGCGGGAAAAGAAGCTGAAATAGTCGGGATGGGGATAGGAGGTGTGAAACGCGGATTATCCAAGGTGATAATGAACGACTCACTCGTTCCGATGGAGAGCGTTAATGTAAACACGTTCCTTGGAGCTATAGCAGCTTGTACTGCTAAGAAAATCCTAGCCCTAATACCGAAGATAAAGAACGTTGTCGTAATAGTAAAAGCGTATGGCTCCATGGAGGCTGAGACTATAGAGTACTTGTCAATAGAAGTCTCATATGAGGGCGAAGAGGAGATCCCTAAAACCGTCGTTGAGAAAGCACTATGGTTATGCCCTATCCTAAACTTCCTACGAGACAAGATCTCGGATGTAACGATTAACAGCGGATAACAGTCCTGTATGTATATTTTAGATTCTAGTATATGTAATAATCCACCCGTTAATATATAGATGCAACTAATATATGCATCTCAACCAATACCCTTCCTAAACCCGGATAAAGGGGGAAGGAGGCGGAAAAGTGATGCAGGCTATGGAGTTCAAAGTCAGGTCGAAAACAACTCTCAAGGATGGGTCCGCGGTGAGCGATGACGGGAAGCTAATAGTATCTGAGATGGTGAACGATGGCACGCATGATACACCCTTGAAGCTGTTATCGTTGAGTCTCGCAAGCTGTGAGACAATAATGTTCAACATGATAGCCGAGAAGATAGGCGTTAAACCCAAGAAGCTGGAAGTTGATGTAGAGATGGAGTTCCAAGTTGGCTACGGGTTGAGAAGAGCCATCGTTACTTACAAGGTTGATGGGTTAGACGAAACAACTGCTAACAGGATAGTTGAGATGGTGAAGAGGAACTGCCCAGTATACCGTACACTGGCAAGGACTGGGGCTATTATCGAGGATAAGATTGTCACCACATAAACCATCATAACTCCTCAAATATATATATTAGCTTAATTATGTTAGCATCCCCCCAACGAATTAATGGTGCAGGATATGTTAAACCGGATCGGCCATATTATTGTATATGTAAGAGACATGAACTCCATGGTCGCCTTCTGGAGGGATAAACTAGGCCTTAAACCCAGCTATGTTAGCAGCGATTGGAGCGAATTCCCATTGGATAACATTGTGCTAGCCCTCCACCATAGTAGAGACGCACAGGCGAGGCATACAGGGATAGTATTCCAAGTAGACAACATCCACGAGACTGTTAATACTCTGAAGAGCATGTGCATAGAAGTCTCTGAGGTGAGGGATATCGGCGTAGGCCTTGAAGCAACATTTAATGATCCCGAGGGAAATAAATACAACTTGTTCCAGCTAAAGCCTTAAACTATCCCTCCTATCGGGCATGTATCCAATTTCAATAATTATCCCAATCACCATCTAGTTTCCTGGGGTAAGGGTTGGATATCGTAGATGTTCTTAGGAGAAAACTAGGTAAGGAGAAGGTTATAGATGATCCTGCAATCGTAAGCATCTACCTAAGGGAACCAAGTGGTCTAAGAGGCAGTAATGTAAAGGCAGTTGTATTCCCAGAATCAGGCGAGGATGTTAGAGAGATCGTCAAAGCAGCTTATGAGTACGAGGTTTACATTTACCCTCAGGGCAGCTCTACAAGCCTCTCCGGCTCAGCCTACCCCGAGAAGGGAGGCATTGTTGTGAGCTTTGAGAGAATGAACAAGATACTCGATGTAAACATCATCGATGGCACCGTCACGGTACAGCCTGGGGTTAGGATTGATGAGTTGAACGAGTTCTTGAAGGAATACGGCTACATGTTCCCTGTGGATCCAGCGAGTAGCGCAGTCGCGACAGTTGGTGGAGCGATCAATACCGGAGCTGGTGGTATGAAGGGTGTAAAGTATGGGACCATGCGGGATTGGGTACTAGGCCTTGAGCTTGTCTTGGCTGATAGTAACGCTTCCAAAATTAGGATAGGATGTAGGACTGTAAAGTGCAGGCAGGGCTTGGATCTAACCAGATTAATTGTTGGAAGCGAGGGGACCCTTGGTCTAGTAACGGAAGCCATTCTCCGGATAACACCGATTCCCGAGCAAGTCGTCTACATCCTGGCATTCTATGAGCGTTTGGAGGATCTTGCCCAGACAGTAATCGATGTGAAGAAGGAGGGGATAACCCCCTTCATAGCGGAGTTCATGGAGGAGGAAACCGTTCAGAGGGCTAAGAAGCTGGCTGGTGTTGATATCGAGGCCAGGGGGCACATGTTACTCCTTGGAGTAGACGTTTATCGGGAAGCCGCTGAACGCATGCTGAATCACCTCATAGACCTTGCCAAGAGAAACAAGGCTCGCGAGATCCACACAGCCACCTCGACGGAGGAGGCCTACGATAGGGGATTATTCGCCATTAGAAAGAATCTGTTCACAGCCCAAGTCCATTACACGAGGGAACGGCTTGGCGAAAAGGAGAATGTCATGGTGTTGATCGAAGACATAGTTGTACCGCCAAGCAGGCTAGTCGAGGCTGTAAAGGGCCTTAAGGAAATAGCAGGGAGGTACGGGTTTACGATGATGCTAGGAGGCCACATAGGAGACGGAAACCTTCATCCAGCTGTAGGCTACGATCCCGAAGACCCAGTTGAAACTAGAAGAGTTGAGGAATGGTATATTGAGGTTATGAGGCTCGCCTTGAACCTTGGAGGCAGTATCAGTGCAGAACACGGTATAGGAACACTCAAGAAGAAGGGGTTGGTGATCGAAGCTGAAAGTCTAGGGAGTGAGAAGATGATCGAGTTGATGAGGGGGATCAAACGGGTTTTCGATCCTAAAGGCATATTGAACCCAGGCAAGATAATCTAAGATAAAGAGGTAGGAGGCCATCCCAGTCGTTTTACCGCTCTATGCAGTCATAGAGTTTTTCATAGTATAATCCCGCTTCCCCTCTCATGAGTGATTTAATTTTTTCAGCCGATGATTGAGGATCGCGAATTGAATCCGCGATTGCATTTATGAGTCTATCGGCAACGCTTCT
The DNA here is from genome assembly GCA_015523485.1 of Thermodiscus sp. Lineage (GTDB taxonomy): Archaea > Thermoproteota > Thermoprotei_A > Sulfolobales > Acidilobaceae > Thermodiscus. The sequence continues at coordinate 3,273 of WAKH01000016.1, forward strand.
GGTCCCAGGCCTCGATAAAACATGGGATATGAAGTCTGCCTGGTCATTTGCTATTGAACCGATAAGTATCTTTAGTAACTTGAAGGAAGTCCCTGACAGTTCTCCAATCCTTTCCCATTCACTCTCGATAGCCCTGGCGAGCGCTACGGCTATGAGATAACTGGCCCCTATTGTATAGCTTACTAGTTCATCATGGGATTCTGCATCCACTACTACGACCTTGAACCCTGCCCTCTTGAAAACGTCTGCAAGTATTCTGCTTCCTTCTCGTCCGGGGACTGGGATGACCGCTACGGTATGATGTTTAGGGTCCCTGGCTCCAGGACCGAATAGGGGATGGATGCTCCCAACCATTACATCGTCTGGGTATTCTTGGTATTCTTTCAATAGGTCTTCCTTGAATGACGCTATATCGAAGACTAGCTTAGCCATCCTGTTAGGATTACTTAGTAGCTCCTCCTTTACAGTATGGATTGCTTCCCGGTAATTCGAGTGGCTTACTGATATCATTATTGCATCGGCTACTCTGATCATCTCACTAAGCTCCTTATAGACTCTGTATCCAAGTTTCCTGGCTTTGGCTAGGGACTCATGGTTGACGTCGTAGAATGTGAACTCGAAACCGTAGGGATTGAGTAGTCGGGCTAGTGTTAAGGCCATCCTGCCAGCTCCTACAGAACCTATCACTCTTATCTCCATCGCTGGCCACCCGCCATAATCCTAGCCTCCTTGGTTATGGCTTTGAGTCCATCAACGATGGTGTTGGCAGGAGCGGTTAGTGAAACCCTAATGTAATTCCTGTATCTGGCTCCTCCAAAAGCCACACCAGGGAATACACCTATACCCTTTTCAGCTAGCCTGTAAGCAAGCCGGGTCCCATCTATACCATTCTTGAGCTTTAGGAATAGGTATAAGCCTCCCTTCGGCATTGTGTACTCGAACACGCTGGAGTCTATAACCTCGATTGCAGCAGATAACCGGGAGTAGTAAACCCTTCTAACTTCCTCAGACACCTCCACCACTAGTTCAAGGGCCTTCAACGCTACGAGTTGAGAGTAGCGTGGAACGCCAGTGTATGTTGCGGCTATGAAGTCCCTGATCCTCTTAACTAGCGTGGCATCACCCACTGCGTAGCCTATCCTGAGTCCGGGGAGGGAGAATGTCTTCGAGAAACTATAGATAGAGACTACTCCCTCGGTTTCGAGGCTAGCCATGACAAGCCGTGAACCGTTGAAAACTATGTCCCTATACGCCTCATCCGATACAACGACCATCCCAGAGTCTCTCGCCGCCTCCAAGATACCTCTGGCCGTCTTCGAGTCTAGGACAGCACCTGTGGGGTTGTTGGGATAGTTGACAAGTAACATGTCGGCTTTTCCAGCCAACGATAGTACATCGTCCTGGCCTGGAAGCCATGAATCCTCCTGAGATAGGTGTCTCACTACGAGTCTCTTCCCGAATATAGCAATCGCTGATTTGTAGCCGGGCCAGTAAGGTGCAAACACTCCAACGGAGTTAGCTGAATGTATTAGTGCTGATAAAGCTGCTTTTGCTCCAGGAGTTACTACTACCTCTTTGGGATCGACGCCATGGAGCTCTGCTATTCTCTCTCTAAGCTCAGGCATCCCGCTTGCAGACGTGTATCCTAAGCTCCTGGGTAATTCAGCCATGAGTACTTCAAGTAATGCGCCTGGAGGTGGGAGGTCTGGGTCTCCCGCATCTAGCCTTATCCTAGCCCCGGAATTATTGAGGGCTTCATAGAATGAGTAGAAGTCGAATTCCACCGCTATCCACCTTGCTCCTTTATACATAATTCGATGATTGCTTCGAAGACGCGTCTAAACCTGCCAGCCCTCTCTAAAACCTGCTTCTCCCTAGTTGGGTCCCTCACTGGCTTGCCAGTTCTCCTCTTAGCCTCCTTTATCCTTCTGCATAGCTCCATTCTCTCCTCGAGAAGAGTTATGATCTGTGAGTCAACTAAGTCTATCCTCAACCGGATATTCTCGATTTCACTGGTTGCCAAGCTAACCACCTCAATAGATGGTCTGCTAATACGATTGCGACGTAGGCTTCAACAACGGCTACCGCCCTAATGGCTATGCATGGATCATGCCTCCCCTTCCCCCTCAGCATGGTTTCCTCCATCGTTTCCAAGTTGATGGTCTTAACAGGCTTCCTGATAGTTGACGTGGGTTTGAATGCGACTCTCACAACAAGAGGCATTCCATTCGTCATACCCCCGTTCAATCCACCCATTTTGTTCGATTCCGTCATGATCATTCCATCCCTATAGACCCATGGGTCTACAGCCTCGCTACCCTTCATTGAGGCCAACCTGAATCCCAAGCCAAATTCTACACCCTTAGCCCCGGGAATCGATATGAGGGCTTTGGCCAGATCGCTGTCCAATCCATCCATAGGAGGATCTCCGAGTCCTACTGGAAGATTAAATGCGACAGCCTCTACTATACCGCCTAGGCTATCACCATCGCTTAACGCCTCCCTAAGCCTAGCAACCAATACCTTCTCGGAAGTGGGATCTGGACACCTGACAGGGCTCGAGTAGATTCTCTCCCTAAACTCATCACTATCTACCGGTTCTACTTGAGCCTCTACATCCCCGATTCTCACGATGTAAGCGTATACTCTGATATCAAAGAGGGAGAGCAGCCTTTTGGCAAATGCACCCGCAGCAACCACGCCAGCTGTAAGCCTACCGGAGTTATGGCCCCCTCCCCTATAATCGTTGAATCCCCAGTACTTGACCATCGCAGGGTAGTCGGCATGGCCGGGCCTGGGCTTCATTTTAACTTCCTCGTAGAAGCTTGAGTCTACATCTTTATTCCTAATGAAGACAAGTATGGGTCCCCCAGTAGTCCTACCATTAAAGACCCCAGCTAGTATTTCAGGCTTATCTTCCTCGCGTCTAGGAGATGTCAGTGGAGCGCCGGGCCTCCGTTTAGCCAGTTCCCTGGCCAAGTATTCCTCGTCGATGGGTATTCCCGGCGGGAATCCCTCTATGAGGACTCCAACGCCTCTACCATGGCTCTCGCCGAAGATGGAGACCCTAAGCATCCTACCAATCATTCAGCAATCACCTCGACGCCAATACCGAGCATACTTAAGTGATCTACAAACGATGGATAGGAGTCCTTGATACGCTCGGCACCCATAATTTCGACTGGACCATCAGCCTTTACTGCTGCGACTGCGAGCATCATAGCGATTCTGTGGTCGTTGAAGGAGTCCGCACGGCCACCCTTAACTTTCCCACCCTCTATGACAATCCTTCCACCATCTCTCCTTGCATTAACCCCTATCATCCTCAAAGCACTAGTTATCGATTTGATCCTATTGGACTCCTTGAACACTAGATGACCCACTCCCTCAATAACAGTAACCCCCCTAGCATTCGCTGCAAGCGCTGAAACTACTGGCGCTAGGTCCGGAGAGTCTCTTAGATCGACTCTGACCCCATTGAGCACACCAGTGTTTTCCACTTCGACATAGTCTCTACCAGTCCTGACCTTTGCTCCCATATCTTCGAGTATCTCTACTATTTTCTTATCAGCTTGCAAATCACCTGCATCTACTCCAACGACCTTCACCCTACCAGTAAGAGCACCAATAGCCAGCATGAATGACGCAGATGAGTAATCTCCTGGAACCCTGTACACAGCCGGCTCATACCCATCGGAGACAGGTTCGAACCATTCATACCCCTCTCGAACGAATTCAACGCCGAACTCTTCCAATACCCTAAGTGTTAAGTCAATGTAGGGCTTTGACGCGACTGGCCCAACAGTTTCAACTCTAAGCCCGATCAGTGGAGCTATCATTAGGAGAGCGGTAACGTACTGGGAGCTTATCCTAGCATCTATCTCCACGACGCCGCCCGAAGGGGGTCCCTTGACTGCGACAGGAGGGTATCCATTCCTCGACATCGTTTTGACCCCTATACTATTAAGGGCGTTTAGTAACGGGTTCATCGGCCTCCTCCGCAGCGTGGAGTCACCATACAACAAGACAGGCTCGCCAACAATGCTTGACACAGCAGTTGCAATACGAAGCGTGGTTCCAGAGCCTGCACAGTCAATCCATGCTGGAGGAGCCGGGTCTCCGCAGACACCCTTGATTTCCAAATAGTCTCTCGAAGCATTGACCTCTGCTCCAAGCCTTTCCACAGCAGTTAGGGAAGCCTTAGTATCACCTGAATAGAGGGGGTTTAGTATTAGCGAATCGCCACACGCTAATAGTGAGGCGAAGAGGACCCTGTGAGTATAACTCTTCGATGGTGGAGCTTTAACCCATCCATCAACCTGTTCATCCACAGGATACACTCTAAGGATCACGATTCATCACCAGTTAACCTAGCTACTAAGCACTCCCAGCCATCCCAGGCCTCCAGGACTTGCTCCGGGTCCCAGGTTACAGCGAAGATTGCGGGACCCTTACCACTCATACCAGCCGCGAGCACGCTTGGCCTTGAAAGGGCCTTTGCAATTAGCCTTAGCTTATCTCCTCTCCAGCCTGTTGCGGCAATGGTGAGTATTCCGTTGATTGTCATGGCACTAATCCAGTCACCCTTGAGCGCTTGTTTAACCGCTATCTCGTATTGCGGCTTTAGTCTCATGAAAGCTTCCGTATCCACATGGTAAATCGGCCTCTTCTCTTGGGGCACGGCTATCACTGCATAGAGCTCCTCGCCGGCATACATTGTCTTGAGGATCCTCATACCCGGATTGTCTGTTATGAAGATGCCGGGGGCTATGGTGGCTAATGAGTCGTCGTAGGCTCCCGTCACCGTTAGTCCCACCTTTTTCGCTGCCATTACACTAAGGGCTGCAGCCTTGAAGGGGTCTGGTTCATCTCTCATAGCATTCATGATTCCTAGGGTTACTGCGTTGATAACCGCGCTACTGCTCTTTAGTCCAGAAGCGGGAGGAATCTCTGAGCTGATCTCTATCTCAAGCCCTCCATTATGGCCAAGGATTCTAGCGATGTGTTCAACGGCTTCTAATAACCGTGTATCGGGATCTACGGACCCCCATGGAGTTTGTGATGAAATCGTGACCTCATTATCCTCGTGTAGTCTTACTCTAGCTTCAACCCATAGCTCTACTCCAACGGCTCCCCCTATACCTGTCGGGATCGCGTTCAATACACTAACAGCTGCATGGGCTCTACCAATACCATTCATGAATTATCACCCATGGCTTGCAAGGCGTAGTTTCTGAGCTGGAGGGGGTCTGCTTGTAGTCCTAGCCAGATCTTTATGTTCTCAACCGCTTGATGGACTAGCATCCAAAGCCCGTCGATTATGGTGCATCCCTTTTCCTGCGCGTCCCGTAGGAGTCTCGTGCTTAGGGGCCTGTAGACCATGTCTAATACCACGCATTTCTCTGGAATTAGTCTTGCTGGTAGAGGTGAGGATTCAGGGTCGTTCAAGCCTACCGGGGAGGCGTTCACTATCAAGTCAACCCTACGAGCGATATCCATCAGGTTATCGATAGTGGCCTTTACCCCCTTGCTCTTGGATACGCCCCATTGTGTTGCGAGCCTGGAGAGAGTGGCCGCTGTGGATCCAGTCTTACTTACTATGTAGAGGGTATCGACTATGCGGGCTAAAGCGTATGCCGCGGCCCTACCAGCCCCTCCTGCACCGATAAGGAGTGCACCACCATACCCCCTTGGTCCCGCCATGAGTAGAGCCTTCGTGAAGCCTATCCAGTCAGTATTGTATCCAACCAGATGGCCTTTGTGGGACTTTACCGTGTTTACCGCTCCGATTATAGATGCATGCTCGTCCAGTTCATCTATCAGCCTGGTGGCGGCGAGTTTGAATGGGATCGTTACGTTGAATCCCATACTATTGTCTCTCAACCAGTTGAACATCCTATCTAGGTCTCTCTCGACCTCGATTGCCTTATACTTGACTCCCAGTCCTATTGCTTCAAAGTATTTCATGTAGATCGCTGGGCTGAGGCTGTGATTTACCGGTTTACCGATTAGGTACAGGTTCATGCTGCCCCGAGAAGTCTCCATATCATAGCCACCTCCTCAACACTGGGCTGACCTGGTACAACTGGACCGCCGTATTCACTGGCATAGGTGAAAGGTGCGCCGAGAAGCGGAGCCGCGATACGCGATAGCATGCATCCACTTCCAACTGCGAAGGACACTAGTATGCCTTTCCGCATGGAAACCGCGTTCATGGCGTGTAACTCATCCCTGGGATGAAAACACCTGTATATGACCTTCACTAATACGCGAGTACTATTTCTTGACCCTTTTATGGACTCCATGACACTATCCGTGACTCCGAGGATTTGTTCTGTTGTAAGCGGCTTTCCTAGGTTGTGGAGCGATACTATTAGGCCTGTGCCCGCTGAGAGGATTCTATGAGCGATACGTTCCAGGACTCCTCCTTTCAACTCGATGTCTATAAAGTGGGGCTCATGCTCCGCTAACTTTAGGAATATGTTGGCCTTCTCACTTGGCGATCCCTTATAGTGGCCTCCTTCGTCATAGTCTCTCAGCGTGATTACGGTTTTCTTCCCTCCCCCACGTAGATCCTCTATGAGATGGCCTATGTCTCCTGCGATTCTCGGTAGTGGCTCTCTCAGCGTGTCTAAGCGGAGTTCAACTATTCCAGCCTTTGACTCTAATGCCGCTTCTATCAACTCGTCTATATTCCTAGCGGCGATTACTCCGCAGATCTTCATGTACGGGTTACCTTTGAGAGCCACCACCTTATATCACCCCAGCCCAGCTCAACTATCGTGAAGTCTCCGAGCTTCCTTGGGAGCGGGATTCGTGGGTTCCCGTTGAGGAACTTCTTGTCGAGTCTCATAGCTTCTAGTAGGGTATCGGCAGGATAGGTTGTTTCCGTGGGGAGGCCTAGATGTCTTATCAAGTCTATTAGCATCTGTGCCTCGTCTCTCGGAAACCCTGTGGTTTCCATTGCTAGCAGGGATTCCGCCACTAGCCCAATGGCAACAGCGTTTCCATGACTTACCATGTAGTTGCTAGCGACTTCTATAGCGTGGCCCATTGTATGACCATAGTTCAGGACGGCTCTGACACCTTTCTCTACATAATCTCTCTTAATCACGTCTATCTTTGTGGAGACACTGAATCGGACGATATCATCGAGTACTTGTGGATCCCTCGCCATAATGCCTTCAATCCTAGATTGAAGCCACGATACCCATTGTCCCCCCTTTATTGCTGCATGCTTGACCACTTCCGCGAAACCATGAAGATAGGCGTCTACCGGGAGCTCTACTAGTATTAGGGGATCGATGATTACAACGTCGGGGTGATAGAATACCCCCACGAGGTTCTTCGCCCAGGCTAGATCAATCCCTGTCTTTCCTCCTATAGCTGCATCAGACTGGGCTAGTGTAGTCGTAGGTATGTATGCTGACATTACTCCACGCATGTATGTTGCTGCAGCAAACCCAGCGGAGTCGAGTAGTGCTCCACCACCTACTGCCAAGAGTAAGGATCTTCTTGTTACCCTTGAACCCGCCATAAATTTCCAAATCCTCTCTACCATCTCGATGGTCTTTGTATTCTCTCCGCCATCTATGCGGAGGGTATTAACAGGTATTCCTTCACGTTCTAGGCCATCTATCACTTCTTCGACGTATTGA
>WAKH01000017.1 GCA_015523485.1 Thermodiscus sp.
ACTCTACCAGTAGTAGTCTAATACCGTTGAGTCCGTGGAACCATGCTATGCCTGCGAAGAAGAAGAAGTAGAGGGTCACTGGTGTTATGCCGTGGGCATTTTGTATCTCTTCTATCCATGCTTCCCAGCCTGTATGGGCAGGTATGCCTGTAACGTAGATGTGGGCCATTATAATCAAAGCCATTAGTACGCCAGTGATTCTGTGTAGGACGAAGGCCAGTCTCTCCGGATTGTTCACTATCCTTAAGACCCATGGATTTATGCTTGCAATCCACCCAGGCTTATTCTCCTTCCCCTTCATGGACATAACATACACCCCCTAATACTTTCTCTCTACAGGCTTCCAGGTCGAGATGTCGACCGGAATGTAGACTAGTCTCACGTCGTCCTCACCGTTTGGTAGGACTAGCGTGTGCTTCAGCCAGTTCTCGTCGTCTCTCTTCGGGTAGTCAATCCTATAGTGGGCTCCTCTCGACTCCTTCCTCTCTAATCCAGCCTTTACCGCCATTAGGGCGAAGTCCAGCAGGTTCAGCGTCTCTAGTGCTGACTGTAGATCGGTGTTGTAGATCCTGTTCTTGTCCTCGATGTAGACCTCAGTCCTAAACTTCCTCCTCAGCTCTACTATCTTGCTAAGAGCTGCCCTCATTCCCTCTTCAGTCCTGAACACGTAGAAGTTCTCTCCCATCGTGTTTCTCAGCTGCCTCTTAATCTCATAGCTTGGTATTCCACTCTCCCTCTTGAATAGGCCCCATACGAAGTCCTCCTCCTTGGCGTGCCTGTCCCTAGGTACGGTCTTTGTCTCGGCACCTTTCAGGACGTACTCGGCGGCGAGGATACCAGTTATCCTACCGCTGGTCAAACACTCGGCTGTGCTGTTGCTTCCAAGCCTGTTGGCGCCGTGAATGCTTGATGCAGCAACCTCGCCGGCAGCGAATAGTCCGCGGATCCATCTACCATCCTCGTCTAGGACCCTGTAGTATAGGTCCGTGTGTATTCCTCCCATTGTGTAGTGTGCTACTGGTCTAACTGGTATTGGCTCCTCTACAGGGTCTATTCCAGCGTATCTGATAGCGATCTCTCTGACTGCTGGTAGTCTCTCGTTTATCTTCTCCTCTCCCAGGTGGGTCAGGTCTAGCAGCACGTATTCTAGGCCGGTGACTTCGTCCTTGAAGCCCCTGCCTTCCAGTATCTCCTTCATCTCACAGCGTGATACAATGTCTCTTGGCGCTAGCTCTCCCTTGGTTGGGGCACAATCGCTCCTTAGCATGAACCTTTCTCCCTTGTTGTTAATGAGATAGCCTCCCTCTCCTCGCGCTCCCTCTGTTATCAGGATACCGCTTGGGATCAGGCCTGTCGGGTGGAACTGGAAGAACTCTGGATCCTTTACTGGGACTCCTGCCCTGAACGCCATAGCTACACCGTCTCCCGTAACTGTGTGGGCGTAAGTGGTGAAGTTGTAGAGTCTCCCTCCTCCACCGGTCGCTATTATCGCGGCTTTGGCTTTGAAGTAGTATAGGCGGCCCTCTTTCCAGTTTATAGCGTATAGTCCCTTGAATTCACCGTCCTCTACTACAAAGTTGGTGCCAAACCATTCATCGTACCTCTCCCACCCATCATATTCTAGGAGCTTGTTGTAGAGTGTCTGCATCTCGAAGAAGCCTGTCTTGTCGGCTGCGAATATTGTTCTGGGGTGTGAGTGTCCTCCGAAGGGTCTCTGGGCTATTCTACCATCAGGCCTTCTGCTCCATGGTAGTCCCCAGTGTTCCAGTAGCCTTATCTCCTCCGGCATTAGTTTGACGAATAGCCACACTGCTTCTTGATCTGCTAGGAAGTCTGATCCTTTAATGGTATCCCATGCGTGTAGCGCGTAGCTGTCTCCCTCCTCAGGATATAGTACTGCGGCTGTTCCTCCCTCTGCACTTACGCTGTGGCTCCTCATGAGTTGTATCTTGCTAATCAGGCCAATGTCTATTTTGTCACCATATTTTCTCTTTATCTCAACGGCCGCTCTAAGGCCAGCAATCCCGGTTCCAAGGATCACAATATCGTGCTCTATCGTTTCAACCACGGCCATTCTATGCACCCACAGACAATATGGGGGCTTACCGCCTCCAATTGTCTCCTTGGCTACTTCTAGTCATCAAAGTATACATGACAATATATAACTTGTCGAGTCTTTAACTGCATGTTCAAACGTTTAGAATATTTAAAATATGGTGGATGGATTAATGATGCCTCTTCTTAACACTCTCCAGGTAGCCAGCATCGTCTAGGAGGGCCTCATACTCTGATGGGTTGGAAATCTCGATAGCGAACAACCAGCCTTCCCCGTAGGGGTCCTTGTTAATCAGCTCGGGCTCCTCGTAGAGTTTCTCGTTGACTTCTACTATCTTACCCGAAACTGGTGCATACACGTCAGCAGTTGCCTTCATTGATTCAAGTGTAGCAACGGGGTCTCCCTTGGAGACCTCAGTGTCCACCTCAGGTAACTCGACGCCTACAATATCTGTAAGCCTCTTCTGCGCATAATCCGTTATACCAACGCGTACAATGCCGTTCTCCTTCTTAGCCCATTCATCGCTATCCGTGTACTTTATTCCCTTAACGAGGGTGAATTCAATGTTACCAACAGTTACCTTGTACGTCTCCAAAACTATTCACCACATCCAATGTGTTTTCTATGCTTGGTTTAATTCTTATCCCAGCTATACCTGTTTAGTATGCATCGATATAATCCCAATAGGGTATTCAGTATAATCGGCTGGTTAAACATGGTCTTTGAGAACCAGTTAATCAAGGAAATACTCGAGAAGTATAGAACACTTTGGGCTCTAGGTCATGCTATGGGCCTCATGGGATGGGATTCGGAAACTTATATGCCAAGGGAGGGAGTTACCGAGAGGGCTATAGCTAGAGCGGAATTATCTGTTCTAAGACAGAAGCTCCTACTAAAGCCTGAGTTCGTCGAGCTTGTTGAGAAGGCCAAGGGCCTCGAGGGTCTTAACGAGTTTGAGCAAGGGGTAGTACGCGTATTAGATAGAGAAATTAGTATTATGAAGAAGCTCCCTCCTGAGCACGTCTACGAGTTCACCAAGGTAACCCAGGAAGCTGTTGAGGCCTGGAGGATAGCGAGGGAGAAAGATGACTTCGAGAAGTTTAGACCCTATCTTGAGAAGATCGTTGAGCTGAGTAAGAAAACGGCGGAATATCTTGGCTACGAGGAACATCCGTACAATGCTTTGCTAGACCTGTACGAGGAGGGCCTAACAATTAGAGATATGGACTACGTGTATGACTCGATTATACCACATTCGAGGCATGTCCTAGACAAGGTCATGGGCGAGGGATATTTCCCGAGTAAGCATGAACTCGAAGATGTAAAGTATGAGAGAGAACCCTTCGAAAAGGTCAACAAGGAGATACTAGACCTACTCGGCTATCCATGGAGCAGGGGTAGGCTGGACGTAAGCCCGCATCCCTTCACTATCGGACTTGGAGTGAAAGATGTAAGGATAACCACACGATACGAGGGCATAGACTTCAGAAACACAATCTATAGTGTAATCCATGAG
>WAKH01000018.1 GCA_015523485.1 Thermodiscus sp.
CTATACCCACGCCAGGTATCGTCTTAGAGGTGAGGAAAGTAACTCCACTAGTGGCAAAAATCGCAAGGAGCGTCACCATTACTCCATAAGTACCAGCTCCCTTCCATAAAACCGCCATTATGATTATGCTGGCCAGTATAGGAACTAATCCACCACCAACGTTCAATGCTAATAGGCTCTTGCGTTCGACGAGGCGTACCCTTGGTATAGGGACGGGTATGCCGAAGATAGTCGCATATTCCAGCTCTAGAACTTTCTCTACATAACCAGTCCTTAATGTTGTAATGATTATGTTAATGAAGCTAAGGATTGGACTTAAGAAGATCAAGTATGCTACTATGTATGCAGCTATGATGTACTTGAATCCACCGAAGTCTGCTATTATCGCTGCAAGCGTGCTAGACGCCGTCATGGATACAATTATTGCTATCAGAATATATATGGTGATGAGGTAGGGGTGGCCGGGCGGATATATAAGTATTCTCTCCTTTACGTCGTCGGACATTAACCTGCGCCCCGCCCATTACCTGCATAGTGCATTCGATATATAGCTGGATTACTAGATGTTATGACGGGGGTGTAGACTTATGGCAACAGTCCCGGATGACATTAGATGCGAGGACATAATGAGTTCGCCGCCAGTAACAGCTTCACCTCACGAAACAGCGTCCGTGGCTGCAAAGCTCATGTTGGAGAAGAAGATAGGCAGCCTCATAATCGTAGACGAGAATGGGAGTTTACTTGGAATAGTTACCAAAACTGATTTGGTTAGGGGTGTAGTAGCACCTGGGAAGGACCCCGGTAAGGTTTCACTCGGAGAAATAATGACTAGGAACCCATACTATGTAACAACTGATTCACTAGTTAGGGAAGCAGCTGAAATCATGGGTTCATATGGTATAGGACATTTACCAGTTCTTCATCCAGAATCCCAGCGAGTTGTCGGAGTAATATCTATGAGAGATATTGTGAGGCTGGCACCTCACTACATAGAACTAGCAATCCTCGCCCGGCAGAGAGAGTGAAGGAACCAATATTATGATCATAAAGCACTTATTATTTATGTGCAGGGTGATGATGAATGTTTGAAGACGTAACTTTGAGAACACTCAAGGAGGCTATGACGGACGACTTCCCCGTACTGGATAAGGACTACTCACTGGCGGCTGCCCTGGAAGAAATGGAAAAATATAAGACGGATAGGATAATTTTAACTGAAAAAGGAGAAATAAGGGGCATATTAACACTAAGAGACGTAATATTCAAGCTAGGAACCGTTAGGACGAAGCAAACAACTCCTTCAGCGCTCCACGCATCTAGCTTCATGAATTCCCCAGTGTTTACGTTAAAGGAGAACGATACCGTCCTAAGGGCAGTTAAAGAGATGACCACGAGGTCAATCACCAGTATTCCAGTAACAGCGAACGGTAAGCCGGTTGGACTCCTATCTAGATGGGAACTTGCTGAGATGATTAGAGATGCAAAAGATAGCAACGACGTTGTTGCTAGAACGGTAATGAGAACCCCACCTGTCGCCGTGACTCTCCAAACAAAAATACTGCATACAAGACAGCTCATATTCCAGCATAACCTAAGCGTGATTCCTGTGATGGAGGAAGGTAGTTTTGTTGGAGTCGTTGGTATCGACGAAATCGCATTGCTCTTCATTAAATACTATGAGTTGGCTAGAGGTGAACCCAAGAGGATAACGCCGTTGAAATATGTGGTTGTCGCCGACGCGGTAAAATTGAGGCCTCCGAGAGTAGACCCGGACACTCCGCTGTCAGAGGTCGCTGACAGGATGCTCAAGCACCGCTATAGGGCTGTTGTCGTAGTAGATAATGATAAGCCTATTGGGATAATTAGTGGAGTCGAGCTGGCTAGGATGTTAACAATATAGCCCCTATTTTTGCATCGCATGCTGGAAGGTGTTCACGTAGATATGTCTGAGGAGAAAGGTTCGAGTGAGAAACGTTACCTGAATCCGAGAATGATAGCTGATACGATGTTAGGCGAGGTAGCCCGGTGGCTCAGGATTTTGGGATACGATGTGCTCTATTCAAGAAATTATAGCGATTATCAAATACTAAATATTGCTAGAAAAACTAATAGAGTGATACTAACAAGAGACTGGGGGTTGCACGTAAAAGCCAGAAAGAGGGGCATTAAGTCAATCTACGTTTCAACAGACAACATTACTGAGAGGCTAGCAGAACTTGTCCTGAAACTGGGAATCGAGCTTAACCCGGATCCAGCGAAGAGTAGGTGTCCGGAATGCAACGCGGAGTTAATTGTTGTTAGAGACAAGACACGTGTGAAGGATAGGGTCCCCCCGGGTGCCTATGAGAGATATTCGGTATTCTACTTATGTCCTCGTTGCGGTAGAGTATACTGGGAGGGGGGTCACTGGCGTAATATACGGAGAATTGTAAGTGAGGCGAGGAAGCTGGTAGAGGTGGCGAGGAGTGCAGGGAAAGCCAGTTGACCCGGATGAGCTGACTCACGAACACGGAGAATACCTCGTTAAGTTCTCGAGGAAGGTGTTGGAATATTACTTCAAGACGGGAGATGTAATAAAGCCGCCCCAAGAGATTGACCCATTATTGTTAAGGCCTGGTGCAGTCTTTGTGACGATTGAAACCTACTACGACTATGATAAGAGAGAGCTTAGGGGCTGTATTGGAGTGACTCGTCCGGTCAAACCGTTAATTGAGGCTGTTATCGAGTCCACGCTGAACTCGGCATTCCACGATCCACGCTTCCATCCAATGGAGGAATATGAGCTAGACCAGGTGACATTCGAGGTATCAGTACTATCGGACTACGAGTACCTCGGTGATACTCCAGAAGAGCGGAGAAGAGGAGTCGTCATTGGCAGAGATGGTCTTATCGTAGAGAGGCCTCCTTACGCAGGCCTACTACTGCCGAGCGTACCCATTGATCACCTCTGGGACAAAACAACTTTCCTCTCGGAAACCTGTATAAAGGCTGGATTATGGCCTGACTGCTGGCTCGACCCTAAGACAAAAGTGTACAGGTTTAGAGCCCGTGTATGGCGCGAGAAGTATCCATTAGGTCCTATAGAGTATCGTGATTTACGCGAAGAGTATCGGGCGAAACTAATTAATGCGGGCGTAGACCCTGACTTGTTTGAGGAAGCAGTGTAGAGTGGATGAAGCCGGTGAATTACAGATGGTGATGAACAAGATAAGAGAGTACATTACTGCGTGGAGGAGGATACTGATATTAGCGAGGAGACCAGATGAAGAGGAATTCATGCTTCTCACGAAGCTTAACTTCCTAGGTTTCACACTTGTAGGAGGTATAGCCTACATAATTCACCTCGTATACGTCCTTCTAACAGGCTAACACGGTGATGCTATCATGTCAAGCCAAGTACAACCCTCAAGATTCTACGCCATCTACGTAACCGGAGGGACTGAAGAGAGAGTAGCATTGATACTTAGACAGAGAACACTAGCGATGGGGCTTGACGTTAGAAGCATTATAGTTCCACTAGAGCTAAGGGGCACGCTAATTATAGAGGTAGGAAACCCAGGTGATCTATTCGACCTTATACGTGGTCTCCGTGATGTAAAGAGGAGAAGACCAGTACTCATCAAGAAAGAGGAGGCAGTAAGGCTCGCTGCACCAGTAGTCGAAGTACCATTAGTATCCAAAGACCAGATAGTCGAGATCGTCAGCGGCCCGTTCAGGGGAATGAAGGGCAAAGTTGTCGAGGTATATGAGACTCGCGGCGAAGTTGACCTAGTTCTGCTTGAGTCGGACTTCAGAATGATAATCACGGTGCCTTTAGAACAAATAAGGCCAGTTAGCGAAGAAGCCTAAGCTTCCCCTCACTTATTCTAACTATTGCAGTAACATCCTCAACACCGCTTACCCTCTTCCAGTCCTCACCGAATACAATCAACGATAGAATCCCAACAAGGGATGCCCCCGTATAATCCACTAATTGGAGCATTGAGGAAAGAGTATAGCCTGATCTAACAAAGTCATCCACTATGATAACCTTATCCGATCTTCTCAGAGAATGATAGGGAATGTAGAACGACCTGTTTATATTTGGCGGCGCTGTCACGTGGGCCTCTATCCATTTAATGTGGGGACTCGTTTTCCTTTTCCTCGCAACTATTACATCAGCGTCAAGGTACATTGATACCGCTGTGGCGAGTACAACTCCGCTGGTTTCTGGGACGAGTATCTTTGTGACACGCTTACCCTTGAGCCCGAGGTAGAATTCAATCGCGATAAGTCTTAGGAGATTCTTATCCATTAGCGGGAGGGTTGGATCTATCATGCCATTGGGTCCCTGCGCCTCCTCCAATACAAGCCTTGATAGATCGATTTTTCCCCGTAGAATATTAATTATTCTCTGAGCCTGGTCATAGCTAGGGAGCGTCTGACCCGTAGTATATCTCGAGATCACAGAGGTGTCCAAGTTCAGCATCTCGGATAGTGCTATGAGCTTGTAGAACCGCCTTGCTGATCTAAGCATCTCCACAGCTAGTATACGCATGTTAGTCTTCTCTAGCTTGTTCAAGCTATCGAGCACACCCCGGGTATTGCTAGTTCGGGCTTGGGATAGGATTAAAATGCACTAGTTGTTGCCTGGAAGAGTGGCTGGTGGAAGAAAGATGCCGAGCGAGAAGGTAGTCACTGTCCAGATTGAGGGTGGCAAGGCTAGGCCAGGCCCCCCTCTAGGTCCAATGCTATCGCAGCTGGGTCTAAACGTGAAGCAGGTAGTCGATGAAATCAATGAGAAAACAAAGCAGTTCGAAGGCATGACTATACCAGTGAAGATCATCATCGATACTAAAACAAAGAAGTACAGAATCGAAGTCGGTATACCAACGACTACTGCTCTACTCCTAAAGGCTGTTGGAGCAAAGGAGCCCCCCGGAGACCCGATGCATCAAAAGATAGGAGACCTACCTATAGAGAAGATAATCGAGATAACCCTCCAGAAGAAGCCGCAACTTCTATCAAAGACGCTGAAGGCCGCGGTTAAGACGATACTTGGCTCAGCCAGGAGCATTGGTATAACGGTGGATGGCAAGGATCCAAAGCAGGTCACAAAGGAGATCGATGAGGGCCTATATGACGCCGTACTGGCTAAGTATGAGGAAGAGTGGGAGAAGGAGGAGTAACCGTCTATTATTTAACCCCCTTCTACGGGATCACCTACACGACTCCCCGGCTTCCGGGGAGGAGGGCCCGAGAAGGGGCCCGCCCAGGGGGTAGAAAGGAATGTCAATGGACGGAAAACTAGTGGAGGCGGTTTCAAAGGCTCTATCTCTAGGTAAGCCTAGGAGATTCAAGCAGAGCGTGGACCTGGTAATAGTTCTCAAGGACGTAGATCTAAGGAGTCCTGAAGGCAGGATAAGGGAGATAGTGTATCTGCCAAAGAAGCCAACGAAGGAGCCAGAGGTCTGCGTAGTCGCTCAGGGTGACATGGAAGTCAAGGCTAAGGCCCTCGGCGTCACCGTCCTCAACAGGGAGGATTTGCAGAAGCTTCGTGGCAATAGGAAGGCGGTGAAGAAGCTCGCTAAGAAGTGTGACTGGGTCCTAGTTATGGCGCCATTGATGGGTCTTGCTGGAGGTATACTGGGACCCGCTCTTGGTCCAAGAGGAAAAGCGCCAACACCTGTACCACCTAACGCCGATATAGAGGCGCTGATCAACAGGTTCAAGACAGCGGTGTGGGTTAGGACGAAGAACCAGCCACAGATAATGGTGCGTGTCGGAACAGAGGACATGAAGCCAGAGGATATAGCGGAGAACATCAAGGCAGTCCTCTCCGCCGTGGAAAACAAGCTTGGAAGACAAAAGATAGCAAAAATATACATTAAAAAGACAATGGGTCCCCCTGTCCAAGTACTATTGTAGGGGGTGTAGGGTATGAGTATGGAGGCACTGCATGCAAAGAAGGAGAGAGAAATCCCAGAATGGAAGAAGAAGGTAGTAGCTGAACTCGAGGAGTACTTCAAGACATACCCCGTAGTAGGAATCGCAGACCTAACAGGAATGCCGACAAAGCAGTTACAGCTAATTAGGAAGAAGTTCAGGAAACACATAGTATTCAAAGTGGCAAAGAAGAACCTCATACTACTCGCCGCCGAGAGGGCTGGCGTCGACAAGGAGAAGATTGAAAAATACATAACGGGAAGCACAATGCTCCTCTTCACCAAGATGAATCCATTCAAAATGGCCCAGCTAATTGAGAAGGAAAAGGTTCCAGTCCCAGCTAAGCCGGGACAAGTAGCGGACAAAGAAATAGTGATACCTGAGGGAGACACTGGCATAACGCCTGGTCCAATGCTAAGCGTATTCGGTAAGCTCAGGATCCCATACGAGATAAGGAAGGGAACAGTATACGTGAAGAAGGACACGGTAGTCGCCAAGCCAGGAGACACGATCAGCACTGACCTGGCAGGTCTACTACAACAACTCGGAATAATGCCCTTCGAAGTCGGCTTAAAGCTAGTCGCCGTCTACGACAGCGGAGTCATAATACCAAGAGAGGACCTACTAGTAGACCTAGAAGAATTCAAGAACGACGTGATAGCAGCCGCCAGAGAGGCTCTCGGACTAGCAGCCGAGATAGTATACCTGCCAGTACCTGAGGCGATAGAAACGGCGCTCGTAACAGCAGAGCAGGCAATCAGGGCAATCGCTGGCGAAACAGGCTTCCTAACAAGCGACGTAGCAGAGTACGTAATCGGAAAGGCGGCCAGCGAGGCACTAGCCCTAATAGCCGCACTCGGCGACAAAGCAAAAGAGCTAGGAATAGAAGAGGTCCCAGTCGCTGCTCCAGCTGCTGCTCCTGCGGCTGAGGCTGCTGCTGAGGAGGAGAAGAAAGAGGAGGAAGAGGAGAAGGAGGAAGAGAAGGAAGTCGATCTCAGCGAGGGTCTCGGAGGCCTATTCGGCTTCTAGCCCCAATAGGATTTTTATATTCTGAAACTGGCCGTGAAGGGCCGGAAGAGTGGTAGGTGGTAAGGCATGGCTCAAGAAGGAAAGGCATACATTCACGCGGCTCTCGCACTCTACTACGCGGGCCAGGAAGTCAATGAGGAGAACCTGAAAAAGGTCGTCGAAGCGCTAGGCCTAGAGGTCGACGAGGCAAAGGTAAAGATGCTAGTCGCTAGCCTAAGCGAGATCAACCTAGAAGAAGTACTCAAGAGTGCAGTGGCAGCACCAGTCGCTGCAGCAGCTGCTGCTCCAGCTGCTGCTCCTGCGGCTGAGGCTGCTGCTGAGGAGGAGAAGAAAGAGGAGGAAGAGGAGAAGGAGGAAGAGAAGGAAGTCGATCTCAGCGAGGGTCTCGGAGGCCTATTCGGCTTCTAGCCCTCCAACCAACAAGTCTATTCTTATACTCTTAATCCCAAACAACTCCTTTCCCATAATCGGGAGAAGAAGCAATGACTATGCCAATCGATCCCAGAGAATACCAGCTAGACTTCTTCAAAGAATACGGCTTCGTGCGGAAAGAAGGCAAGAAATGTAAGGGAGAATACTTCTGGACTCTAAACCTCGACTTCGAGGAACCACAGGACACGCCATGCGTAGACTATTGGTTCGACAAGATACCCGCATCAAAGGTGCTATCAGTCTCAGATGCAAGAAAGGAATTCATATCCTTCTTCGAAGAGAACGGGCACACGCCTGTAAAGCCTAGGCCAGTTGTAGCACGCTGGAGAGAGGACCTATACCTAACCATTGCAAGCATCGTCGTTTTCCAGCCCCATGTGACGAGTGGTCTAGTGCCTCCACCAGCAAATCCACTGGTAATCAGTCAGCCAAGCATAAGGCTTGAAGACATAGACAATGTAGGAATTACTATAGGACGCCACCTAACAACGTTCGAGATGGCTGCACATCATGCTTTCAATTATCCAGACAAGCAAGTGTATTGGAAAGAAGAAACCGTTCGATTGGCATTTGAATTCTTCACGAAACGCATCGGTATACCCCCCGAGCAGATAATATTCAAGGAGTCCTGGTGGGAGGGAGGAGGCAACGCTGGACCCAGCTTCGAAGTTACTGTTGGAGGGCTAGAACTGGCAACACTAGTATTCATGAAGTACAAAGTAGTCAATGGCAAATACGAAGAGATCCCGTTGAAGATAGTTGATACCGGATACGGTGTCGAAAGGATAGCTTGGTTCACGCAGAAAACACCAACAGCCTTCCAAACGATCTATGGCAACCTCCTTGAAACCTACCGTAAGCTATTAGGCGTGGAAGAACCAGCCCAGTCGATACTATGGGCGGCATTCAGAGCGGCAGGTAATCTTGACCCGGAGGATCCAGTTAGCCTAGAAGCGTATTATAAGAGGATCTCGAACGATACCGGTCTAGACATCGACAATGTAAAGAGCATCCTCGTAAAGGAGGCGAGACTCTATAGCGTGATAGACCATGCAAAGACTATAGCACTAATGCTCGGAGACGGCATCGTACCAAGCAATACGGGAGAGGGATACCTAGCGAGGCTTGTGATCAGGAGGGCACTAAGGCAACTCAAGTTGCTGGGAGTAGATGTCTCGCTAGCTGAGCTCGTAGATATGCAGGTAGAGTACTGGGGTCGTGACTTCCCTCAGTTGATCGAGAACCGTGACTATATCATAGATGCTACAAGGTGGGAGGAGAAGAGGTTCACGGAGACGATATCTAGGGGAGAACAAATAGTGAAGAAAATACTGAAAACAAAGAAAGCTATAACAGTCGATGACCTAATCCAACTCTATGATAGCCACGGTCTACCGCCAGAGATAGTGGCAGAGCTGGCCAAGAAGAGGGGACTAATTGTCAACATACCCCATAACTTTTACAGCCTTGTGGCAAGTAGGCACAAAGCCCCCTCGACGTTGAAGAAAACAAGTGAAAAAACGAGACTCCCCGAGGAGATCGTTCAATGGGCTAGTAGGTTCAACCCAACTAGGAAAGTCTACTATGAAGACCAGTATAAGCGTGAGCTAACAGCTAAGGTACTAGGTGTATCAGGTAGATTCGTGGTGCTAGATAAGACGATCTTCTATCCAACGGGAGGAGGACAGCTCCATGACACAGGCGTAATACTCTACAATGGAGTAAAATACGAAGTAATAAATGTAGAGAAAATAGGCGACGTGATAGTCCATGAACTGAAGGAGCATGCCCCTATACCGGTCGGCGCCGAGGTTAAGTGTCTAATCGATTGGGAGAGGAGATACAGGCTAATGAGGCATCATACCTCAACCCACATCATTCTAGGTGCTGCCAGGAGAGTGCTAGGAAACCATGTATGGCAAGCAGGAGCGGAGAAGACACCTGAAAAAGCAAGGCTCGACATAACTCATCACAAGCCGATAACGAAGGAGCAACTACGCGAAATAGAGAAACTAGCCAACATGGTGGTGGATTCGAGGAAACCTATACGTTTCATGGAGCTGTCGAGGAGCGACGCAGAGGAGCGCTATGGATTCAGAATATACCAAGGAGGAGTCCCAATGACCCCCACTATACGGTTAGTGGAGATTGAAGACTGGGACGTTGAAGCTTGCGGTGGGACACATCTAAAGAATACCGGTGAGGCTGGAGCCATCAAGGTTATATCAGCTACCAAGATCCAGGATGGTGTCATAAGGCTGGAGTACGTAGCTGGGACCAGGGTCTCGGAGGTCGCGGCAGAGCTTGAAGATGTTATAGATGATGTATCCATGATGATTAAAGCTAAGTCACAAAACATCAAGGCAAGAATCCAATCTATCTTAAACGAGCTAGAGAAGAAAGAAGAGGCGCTGAAAAGATACCGAGAGATCTGGGTAAACAATCTAATGTCTGAACTAAAGAGAAAGAAGTTCGTAATAGCCGAGGCACTCGATAAAGACAGGAGAATAATGCAGGAAATAATGAAGAAGCTAACAATGGAGGTAGAAGATGGCATAGTCGTATTCTACTATGAAGTAGACGACGTTAACATACAAGTGGAAATCGCCGCTGGACAACAAGTCGCTACCAACATAGGCAAACTGGTAAAGGAAATCCTTCCAAAGTATAATGGAAGAGGAGGAGGCAGCAAGACATACGCTAGCGCAAGGATACCAAAACAGCACCTAAACAACTTCCTCGACGAGATAATAACTTCCACTATGAAGAGGTGACAGGCATGGTGAAGGAATGCTACGATTCACTCATACTAGATGTAGATGGCGTAGTATGGTTGGAAGGCACGAACATTGAAGAGAATATCCGGCTGATAAGGAAAGCAATAGATGAAGGAGTCAGCGTAGTGTTCCTTACCAACAATGCTACGAGAAGCAGGAAGATCTACTCGATTCTGTTATCAGATGCGATTGGGAGAGAAATATCGGTTAGCCAAATAGTCAACAGTGCGTTTAGCGCCGCGGAGTGGCTGAAGAGGGCAAAGGGACCCTCCAGGGTATTCCCGATTGGCGAGGAGGGTTTAATCGTTGAGTTGCAATTAGCGGGGCATTTGACATTCGGTATAACAGAGTGGAGATATGCCGATGTCGTTGTAGTTGGCCTTGACAGATATATTACCTATCACAAGCTTATGGCAGCCCACAAAGCCCTGACGAGGAATAACGCATTCTTCCTAATCACCAACCGCGACCCTGCGTATCCAGTAACTGGCGGCACCATACCGGGCGCAGGAGCCATAGTATCTTTCCTAGAGACATCGACGGGGAGAAAGGTGGATCATAATGCTGGGAAGCCTGGGGAATGGATACTAAAACTGGCACTCGAGCACGCTGGTCGACCAGAGAACCCGCTACTCGTTGGTGACAGATTAGACATAGATATCGAGATGGGATTGAAGGCTGGCATAGACTCGATGCTAGTATTAACAGGTGTTACTAAAAAACCCCCAGAATCATCTATGGGCTACATGGTGGCCAAGGACCTATATTCTGCATATGAAAAAGGAATTATAAGATTCTGTAAGCGCTAGGGCTTAGGGCTCTAGTACTGCCCGACCAAGTATCTCTCCTTTAATTACTATCTCGTAGGCCTCGTTGATTCTAGTGAGGGGGAACTTTTGATAGAATGCTTTGATGACTCCTTCTCCAATTAGCTTGATCGCAGCCTCGTACTCCTTCTTCGAATATGCAGCTGACCCGTGCATTTCAAGCTCTCTCATAACGAATAGCGCTGGGCGTTTGATCTCAATGGGCTCTCCAGAGATGTTTCCGATCAATACCAGCCTGCCGCGGGATCTCAACGATCTCATCGAGTCATTGAATGTATATTTTCCTACGAGCTCCATGACGACGTCCATCCTTCCTACTTCTTTGTAAAAGTCTAGCGAGGTCACCGGCTTTATACCGAGTTGCTCTAGAACCTTAGCTCTCTCCTTACTCCTAGTGTACCCATATACCTCTGCTCCGATCAGCTTCAAGTACTGTATACCGTGTATGCCAACTCCACCTGAGGCTCCCGTAACGAGAACTCTTTCACCGGAAGCTAGTCTTGAGACTCTAGCTGCCCTCATTAGGGTGGCGACGCCACAAGTTGCCGCGGCATACTTGGCGAAGTCGTCGTCGGGTAATGGGATTATGTTCCATTCTGGAACGTATACCTTATCAGCATATCCACCGGGGAATTGCTCTCCTAGTATGACAACTTCTCCCACACCGCACATTGCGCTTGGGTCGGCATCCATCTTTTTCCTACATTCTTCGCTAACTACTAGTGCTGGGAATACTGCGACTGGCTCTCCATTATAGTAGCCGAATATTTCGTGGCCTAGGAGTATCGGTGGCTTGAGATTTGGGAAGCCACCTTTCCATACAACTGTGTCACGACCGCATACGCCTACGGCCTTTACTTGTACTTCAACCCAATCGTCAGGGACTTGGTATTCAAAGTCCCTGATGACGAATGGCTTTCGGAATTCTTCGAGGATTGCCCCTCTCACTTTTACTGTCTTGTAGCCGGACAAAGGATGGCACACCGGGAGATATTGGTAACTTATAGTGGGTAAAAATAGAGGAAGGATCGTTATTGGCTTGCGTCCTCGCTTCTTAAACGATATATTCGGACTCCGTTTTCCTCATAATATTCTATGAAGCCCTCGTCTACAAGTCTCTTGAGTCTACGGTAAAGGGGGGTCTTCGGTATTCTTGTTTCGTGCATTAGCTCTGGGGCGCTCATCGGTTTTCTTTTCAGGGCTTCTAGTATCTTCTGGTCTCTGTCGTCTAATGAGCCTGATTTTGGAGGTGTGGTTATGATTTCGCTGCTGGATTTTTTGCCTCTATGTCTCTGGAAAAGGTATAATAATATAATTAATAGTAGTATTATTGATATTAGATATATGTAGTTGTTTTGACCAGCAGTAGTTGTCTCTGTAGTTGTTGTAGTCTGTGTGGTTCCTGGCGTGTTTGTGTGTGTTGGTATGAACTGGGAGGGTAGAACATAGTAGTTCATGGTAATAGTGGTGTCGGGGGGGAATTCAAAGCCGGTTCTATTACCTATGATCACAGGGTTGGGTGTAGGATTCATTGATACTGGTACTGAATTGTCTGGGAGTATGATTGTAGTTGGGCATTTTGCTTCGAGCGTTAGAGTCCAGATATCTCCTGCCTTGGTGGTCAGGTTTAGAGTATAGTATGATAGTGTGACTTGTCCTGAGGAATATACAGAGATTACTGCATGAGTATTATTATAATTTAGTGGGAGAGGGATGCCGTCGCTGTCTATTGCAAAGACATAGATGGGTGGTGCTAGGAGTCGTACTGTTATATTTGACGGTGCTTCTTGTACGCTTAGTGTTTCATTGATTAAGACGCTGCCATCTGGATAAACTTCTATTATTGAATTAGTACAAGTAGTCTCTGCCATGATAATTGGAGAATAAAATAAGGAAAGTAAAAATAATAAAAATAGTGTGGATGTAGCTGTTATTCTAGCAGCGTAACCACTCTGTCGTCTCAGCGTAGTCATTGTAACCCTCACCGTACTTATGTGTAGATTCGAGTTCTTGTGTGTTTACTGTTTCGGTAGAGGGTTATCCGTGCATGCCTCCCTGCTGGCCTCCATGGCCTCCTGGTCCGCTGCCGCCCTTTACTACGCCAGGTATGTTGGTTTTGATCCAGTTCAGGAAGGCGTCTATTTTCTGTATTAGCCAGTTCGGTGCTCTATCGTCTAGGGATTGCTTTATCATTACCATGTGCCTGTAAGTCTTTCCAGCTTCGATTAGCAGCCTCACCCTCGTTATTTCTCCATTATTATACTTTTGTATTAGTAGCTCTAGCTTTGCCTTCTCCCTATCCACATGGACTGAGATGGCAGAGTATAGTCTAGCCTGGTCCCATATTATCGCTCTTCTGACCTTCTCAGCAGCGCCCCTCAAGACCCTGAGTTCTTTTCTTATTATCTGTGGGAGCCCTGTTTCGTTGACTTTCTCAATGGCGGTTGTCAACTCGTTAATAGCCATGGTTATGTACATTATAGAGGTGTTTGTATCGTTAGCTTCTAGCGCTGTGATTGACTCGTTTATGTAGATGGCGCTTGTGTTAGTAGCGTTTAGCAGTATATCGACGGCCTCAATGTACGTCTCATTCACACCTTGTCTGACCATTGCATCCTTTATTCTTGATAGTGCGTTTGCCAGGTTTGTGAGTGCCTCTTCCGTGTTGTTCAGCTGGACTAGTGCTTCATCGTATCTGCCTTCTTCAATAAACTGTATAGTCATGTTTAGGTGAGTCGTTATCCTTGATAGTACAGTGTTCAGTCCCTTCATAGCTGAAGCTGCCGCTGTTACTGCGTGTAGCTTTGTGTTGACTAGCTTATAGGTTGCTTTGAGGGTTAAGCCGAACTGTTTCTCGGCTTGAAGCATTAGTTGTCGTGCTACAGAGAGATTGCCTTGTCTCGCATACTCCAGTGCCTGCTGGAGAGTTTGATTTATCCTTACTGTTAGGTTCTTGAGCATATCTACCTGCACGCCTGCCATTTCGAGCTTCTGTATCATAACCTGTACTCTGTGAAGTGCCATTATCCGTGCTTCAACAGCGTTGATAAGTCTCTCCTGCTTCAGGCCCTGCCTCTCTTCTGGCGATATCTGCTTCCATACGTATATGGCGACGTCAATGAACGTGTTTGACGCCTTAGTAGCGTATACTATTGCTTGGCCAATGTCACCGTTCTCCAGCGCGTTTTCTGCCTCCGCGATTAGGCTCTTAGCTGTCTCAATATTATCGGTTAGATTTTCTGGTATTGTTATATTGTATTTTTCTGCTAGTTCAAGTGTCTTATTTATGAATAATGATATCTTATTAATATACATCTTGGCTGCCAGCGCTGAGGCGCCCTGTGTAGTGCTGGGGGCAGCGGTAGTTGTAGTAGTGTTCTCGGCCAGGGCCATTATTGGATAGCCTACGGCTGAGAGCGCCATTAACGCTATTATTAGGCCGCTTGCAAGTTTCAAACTCAGACCCTTCATCCTGCCTCGCCTCGTTTTGTAATAGTGGGTTTTATTCTAGATTAGGTACCCGCCGGGAACGTTCCCGGGAATCGAGGGAACGGCTATATTGGAAACCGATATAATGGGATGGAATAGGCGTAGGTGACCGGTCAGGGATGAGGCAACAATCCATCGTACGGGGCACAATCCTGTATGGCTTACCAGTATTTGCATACATGTACACTGTCGGGAGCGTGGGTTTCTGGCTACCACTATATGTGAGGATACACGGATTCAGCTATCTCGAAGTACAGTTACTTGCTACTGTATACTTTCTGGTGATAACCCCTTCAACACTATTAGTGGGAAAGCTAGGTGATAGAAGCGAACATCCCAACCGTATCGTTGCAGCTGGTATGATCCTGAACGCCCTCGCAGTGGTGCTGATGGCTCATATAACTGAAAGTATACCGCTAATGGGAGTTAGAGTAATTCAAGCCATAGGACTATCTACATCATTCCCAATAGCCCTGGGAGCTTTAAGCCTATACCTGGGAGTCTCACGCGGAGTCGGTTCAAACGCATTCATGATGGCTACGGGGATGGCAGCAGGCTCCATTATAGGAGGTGTACTTATCGAGCTTGCCGGGTTCGAGTGGATGTTTTACAGCGCTGTTATCATAAGCCTACTCGCAGCACTACTATCCCTAGCAACCGATTTTCCAAAGGTGAAGACGGGTACTGGTTTGATTGAGTCGCTAAAGAAGGTCCCTGCAAGCGTGTGGGTAGTCCTAGTAGGGTTACTGTTGAGGAATACACTTGCAACCGGCGTCTACTCGATCCTCGCAATACTATTCAATCAAATACTTGGTTTAAGCCTGTTGGAGACCGCTATAGCCCTAGCAGTTAATCCTATAGTTCAAGCAATGGCTAGCCTATACGTGGCTGATAAAGTAAAGCACAGAGAACTCCACTTTTACTCCATAGCGATAGCCTCAACAAGCCTCGTATTCATACTCTACTATTACACTAGGTCAATAGAGCTTGCAATTATAGCTCAAATCCTCCAAGGCGTCACATTTGCCGTGATAAACGTGGCGGGAAACGTCTACATAATATCCAGAATACCGGAGACGGAGAGATACACGGCCTCCAGTCTATTCAACTTCGCCTTCAACCTAGGCTGGGTCGTGGGAACAGTTATCGCAGGACTCGTTATGAACGCATACGGACCCATACAATGGCTGAAAATAGCCATAATACTACTACCAATAGTGGGGCTGGCCACGTTCATCGCAGGTAAAAAGCTGGAGGGAACGAGTAGGGTTCCATAAAAGAATAATGGTTGAACCATTTATGCATTCCAAACCTTGTCAATCGCCTTTAGGAAATCCTCAACATGCTCAGCTGGCGTAGCTTCCTTCCTAAAACATAGATAGTTCACTATGCCATGATAACTACCATAGACCTCATAGCCTTTCCCCTTCATGTAAGGCAATAGAGACGCGAGAGGCTTCTTCCCTGATACATGCCATGCACACGCTGTAAATCTCCCACTCAATTGATCGCTGTAGGCGGTTAACACTATCTTATCCCTGAATTGTAGACCAAATAGCCTCGACAGATAGTACTCATGCCTACCCTCTCCTACAGCATTAACTATCACAACATCGCTTTCCTCATCAATACTGGCGTTTCTCACCGTATCCTCCAAGGAGGCTTCAGCCATGCCGCGGAATGAAGTGAGCAAGGCATCTTTTAGCATAGCCTTGCAAGGGTCCTTATCAGCCTCGACAAGGCTCCTCGCGACTTCGCCATGGATTACAGGATCACCCATACTGGTTATCCCATACGCCTGCATGGCACAATTCCATGCCAGATCATAGTCGGAATTGTGATCGAGGCCAGCCATCGCCATCAAACTCTGGTAGAGTCTATTCGATCTTGCAGTCTCTCCCATAACCGATACAATACTAGCAGCTGTTAGGAACGGGTGCGGATGATCCAGTCCTATAGATACAAGTGAGGCTACACTCGGCCATGAACCCATCCGGTCGCCCTTAGGCGAGGGGTTATAGTAGATAACGTTTGGCCTCCTTGGAGGTATAAGGTTCCACGCGTTATCCACTACTACAACAGGGGCTAGTACCATTGACGCGAGAAGGTCTATATCAGACCCGCTCCAGCCAACTCCTAACAGCGCTACACTCTTTGTTTCCCTAGAATCTATTGCGATTTTTTCGAGGAGATCGATTGTCGGCTTCCATGCGTCAACGGCTATTATCCTATATTCTCGGGTATGCGTCGCATACGCCAATGTTATTATTGAAGCGAGTAGACCGTCTGGACTCCAATTATACACTATTAACGGCTTCTCTTTCAGAGTCTCAATAGCCTCCTCTATCAATCATTCCACCGTCTAGAGCTGGGCCGCTATACTAGGGTCTTTAGTCAATGATATTAGCGCGCTCCTCAGAGCATCTCGTTTCTCCGAATATTTGAAGAATGCTATCACGCCAAGTATTGCACCGATCACGAACAATAGGACTAGCCCTATAATCGTGACAATCAGATACCAGGTCTTTACACTAGCTTCAATTGAGAGATAGGGGGTATTGCCATATTTTTCGAGCCTAAGTCTCCACTCAATAATGTCGTCTATGACAAGATCTTCTCCCTGTCTTATACTATAAACTCCTCTACGTCCAAGTTCTATCTGAAGCTTCTCTATTAGGTCTTCGCCTGCCTCCTTCAATGGAATAAGCCGATAGTAGAAGCGCACCTTATCACCACCCATTGTACTTTTGTTGCCGAACAATAAGAATACTACAATAACTATGACCGCCGCTACTATCATCCACACAATAATCTCCCAGAACAAGAGAACCGCCATCCCGACACTCCCGTCATATAGCAATATGGCCACTGGAAATAATTTGTTAGGACATGCTAAACACCTAGACGGGATAAGGTATGCTTGTATCGATCGTTGGTGGAGGAGGTTCATATCCGCCACCTCACTTCGGGGGTCCCTCAGTTGCAATTGACTTCGATGGTTCGATTCTGCTGGTTGATTGCGGAGAAGACTGTTTGACTGGTCTGAGCGTAACAGGATATGACCCATGTGACGTCGAGGAGATATTCATCACCCATATCCATATAGATCACTGGGCTGGTATTCCTCAATTGGCTGTCGGTAAAATAGCCGAGGGATGTCCACGCCTAAAATTCATCGGCGCTACGCCCGTTGTTACCAGTTTATCAGAAATTATTCCCAGATTTTTACCAAGAAGTTTGTCATATGAATTTGTACGATTTGACGATTACTATGACGTGAATGGCTACTCCGTCAAACTAGTTGAAATGGATCATACTGTTGAGACTTACGGGTTACTCGTTAGTGACAGGGAAAGCAAGTTAGTAGCTATTATGTCCGATACTAGGCCGTCCAATAAGATCTTGAATGTGATAAAAGATACAATATTAATGTTATTTGAGGCCACCTTACCCTCCGCTCTCGCTGAAATCGCCGCGTCTTCGAAGCACACTACTGTCACCGAATTATTAAATGTCGCCCGCCAAGTAGGCGCAAACTATACTATAGCGTATCACCTTTCAAAATTAAGCCTAGAAGAGCTAAGGCAAGCACTGCGAGCGATGCAGCAAACGCGAATATTGATTGGCGCCAGGGGACTCCAGATATCTCTTTGAGGAGTAGTAGGAAGGGTGAAGAGCGCATAGTGGCGATAAACGTAGTTAAACTAGAAAGGTGGAAACGCTTACTGGTTAACATAGAAGAACCGCTGCCACTCGTAGGTACCGTGTTCATTGGAGTTATAGATAGGGGAACCAATGTATTACAGGTACGGCCCACGACGCTCTGTCCTCTAAACTGTATATTTTGCAGTGTGGATGCCGGTCCGAGGAGCAAGTGGAGGGTTTCAGAGTTCATTGTTAATGATCCTGAATGGCTAGTCGACTGGACTCTGCGTGTGGCTAGAGTAAAGAATACTAGGGTAGAAGCGTTGATAGACGGTGTCGGCGACCCCTTCACTTATGATAAACTAGTAGAACTAGTCCAACTCCTCAAGGAAAATGATCACTTGATCAGTAGTGTAGCGGTGGAGACACATGGCTGGGCGCTGGACAAGAAGCTTATCGACAAATTAAACGATGTGGGCCTGGATAGGATTAATCTAAGCATAGATACCCTGGACTCCCAGAAGGCACGGTTTCTCACTGGTACATCATGGTATGATATTAAGAAAGTAAGGAGAATGGCTGAGTACATAGTTAAGGAGACTAGCATTGATCTACATGTTACGCCGGTATGGGTTCCTGGTATTAACGACAAGGACGTGATCGAGGTTGTAGAGTGGGCTTACAATATTGGGGCCGGTAAAAGATGGCCTCCGGCCACTATCCAAAAATACAATGCTCATAGGTATGGACGTATAGTAAAGAAAACGAAGCCGATGACATGGAGGGACTTCTGGAGGAGGATTGAGGAGTTAGAGCAGAAGACAGGGTTCCGTGTGAAGTGGAGTATGGATGAGTGGGGGATTAAGTACGCGCCCCGGTATGAAGTACCATATAGGCTAGGATCCAAAGTGAGGGTACGTATAATAAGCCAGGGCTGGATAAAGGGTACCCATCTAGGCGTTACACTAGATTACAACTGGCTAGTGACGGTTAGAACAGGTAACTATAATGTCACA
Organism: Thermodiscus sp.; assembly: GCA_015523485.1. Classification (GTDB taxonomy): domain Archaea; phylum Thermoproteota; class Thermoprotei_A; order Sulfolobales; family Acidilobaceae; genus Thermodiscus. The sequence continues at coordinate 19,141 of WAKH01000018.1, forward strand.
GGTATTGTTAGTGTTAAGATTACTGAGATTAAAGACACAATAATTATGGCGAGTATCATATAGTCATCGCAAAGAACACATATTACTCAATTACATGATTAATCCAGAATAGGTGGTGCTTCTGAGAGCATCTATTGGTACAGTAGCCTTTATACTATTAGGCGCTCTAGCCATCTCTACAATGGTAAATGCTCCAGGAATCCTAGTAGGATACGGATTAATCTATGCAGTACAATACTATGCATTACTAGCATATACGCCGGTATTAGCCGTGATTTATTTCCTCGCGGCGCATATGCTCGCGTTGCCAATATTAATTTATACAAAATCAGTATTCATGATAGTTGCACTGGCTAGTTTTCTACTGAGAACACCAGCCCTCTACGCTCTAGGCAGATTAAAGCCAAAGATCGGGTCTATTGGCCTAGCTATATCGCTAGCAGGCCTAGAACAATTACTCGCTCTTTCAATTGCGATACTCTACTATGGAGATGATGGTATACATACAGGATTAGCCATATACGGTTTGTTCCTCGCTCCATTCACATACTCGATCTACAGGTTCAACCGTATAGAGAATAACAGGCTAGGAGCAGTTGCCTCGGCAATACTTCTCGTCGGTTATTGGCTAAGTGCCTACGCATTCCTATCTGTTCCACTACTAGTAGCTACCATCGCGGGACTACTTCTGCTAAATACTACAAGGCTCGGAATAAACCGCACCTGGCTTGGCCTGGGCGCTATAATACTAGTTGTACTAGGAGCCGTTACCAGTGGAACCCCGCTTGTCTACAATGCTAAGAGTGCATTCTATCCCTTCAACCCTTACAACTGGAGTGATGATAGGTGGAGCCAGAAGGAACCCGGACTATGCCCGAACACGACAAACGTCTTCGAGAACACGCATTCACCGCCACGACTAAGAATCATAGATTCATGTATGACCGTTGAGGGAATAGTTAAACCGGTCCCGGCCATAGTGGGAGACGGCGATTTTTGCTTCGACTTAGAGGTGAATGATACCTCACTCCTCAGTATAGGCAACGTGATCCTGAGGAAGAATGGATTGCACATAGAGGTGGTTCCCGCCGATCACTTCAAAGTTTTAGGAGAAATTGGTGGAGTCTGCCCAGGCGACGTTGTGAGAGTAACAGGTGTATTCGTTATAGATACAGATCACGGTATGTGGAGCGAGATACACCCAGCATATAAGATAGAAATCATCAAGAAAGCCGAAAACCAGACTTGGCCAGATTGCATTAGGGGTAAGATGTATGAAGGAGGATAAGAGTGTTGAACTGGATGCTTTTGTAAAAGACCTCTCTGCCAAAGGTATCGCTATGGAGTCGATAGACGAGTATCTTGAGGAGATCGTTGTCGATGATTATGACTCGTGGAAGGCTCCATTCGATATGTGGCCATATAATATAATTAGATACATGAGTGGATTGGAGGTAGAGAAGCCGGCATATATTGTAAGGATAGAGAGTGAAAACGATATAGTTGAAGTACTCGCTTCTGCAAGGGAAAACGGCGTCTGCATTATACCTGTCTGCGGGCTGAGCAACGTAGTAGGCGCAACACTGCCCTCCGGTAAATGCGTCTTCCTGGACGTCTCCAGAATGAATAGGATTCTCGAATTCGATCCAGAGAATAGATACGTTGTAGTCGAGGCTGGCGTCAAAATACGGGAGTTACTCGAATGGTTAGAGGCGAAAGGATACACCTTGACCTATAGGCCTCAATCCGAGAAACTAGCGTGTGTGGGAGGGAGCATAGGAACACTAGGGTCAGGCGCGTTATCCCCTAGGCTAGGGAACATAGAGGACATTGTTCTATGGATGGAAGTAGTGACGCCCGCAGGTGAAGTACTTACAATTGGTAGTAAGAGGAATCCCAGGGGAATCATACAACCAGGAATAAACATGGTTTACTTCGGGAGCGAGGGTGGATATGGAGTAATAACTAAGGTGGCTCTCAGGGTTGTGGAGAAACCCGAAACGGTAATTGATATAGCATTCGCGATGGAGTCCTTCGAGAGGGCGGTTGAAGCCGCGAGAAGAATATACTCATGGGAGCCTCCCCTCCTAATGAGAATCCAGGATAAGCGTGAGGCACAACTACACTATGGCCTAGAAAAAGATGTCGTAATAGTCCAAGTAGGGGGTCCCTCAAGGATAGCTGAGGCTAAGGCAGCCTGGATTAGAGACTTAATAACCCAGCTAGGAGGGACCCCGAGGGAAGGCTTGATAGAGGAATGGTGGAAGACTAGATACAACTACTCCGAATCTATGAAGATGGTCCTCTCAGCAGGATTAGCGTTTGACACAATAGATATGGCCGCCTATTGGCGAGTGCTACCACGTCTTCACAAGCGCCTTATAGGAGAATTAGAGTCCATGAGTGGCGTGAGCCTCGCGTTTAGCCATGCATCGCACTTCTATATCAATGGAGGGGCACTCTACACTACGATAGTCTTCGAGAGGGACCCCGACTTATACTGGAAGATATGGGAGAAAGCGATAAGTGTAGCCATCAATGTTGGAGCCTCGATAGTACATCATCACAACATAGGGGTACTAAGAGAGAAATGGGCCTTCGAGGAATTCGAAGGGTCCCTCAAGCTCGCGTATCTACTCAAGAAAGCCCTTGATCCAGGTGCCACGATAAGATCGGGCATACTAGGTAGGGTGCGGTTTGATGAGTGACAAAGCCGACGTCCTCGTGGTAGGTGCAGGTATCGTCGGGTTATTCACAGCTCTAGAATTCGCAAGAAAAGGCTATGATGTGATTGTAGTTGAGAAGAACGATGGCCCTGGACATGAAGCTACTAGCCGTAATGCGGGGGTTATCCATGTTCTACAACTCCCCTTTAATTCACTGAAGAGCCGGCTGTGTATAGAAGGTAACAGGATCTACCACGAGATAGACGAGGAATATGGTCTCGGGATAAGATGGGTTAATGCATATCTTGCATCAACAAGAAGCATCTACCGCGTCTTATCCACGCTCCTGACATGGTACCTTCATTACAAGCTACCTGAAGATTACAGAGTGAGGCTCGTTGATTCCAAATACTTAAGACGTGTAGAGCCTCTGGTCAGCAGGAATGTCAAAGTTGCCATTGAGGTACAAGGCTACGGCGTAGTTCATCCTCCCACTCTGGCATCAAGGATAGCCGAGATAGTGGAGGAACTCGGTTCAATAAGCTATCGAGACACTGTCCACTCGATTAATGTCGTAGACGACTATGTTTTAGTTGAGTCGGAGAGGTCGACGTATAAGGCTAGGATGCTGGTGAACTCGGCTGGACTATATGCCGATGATGTTGCATCAATGGTGGGGGACGAGTATCGTGTCATACCGATAAAGGGTGTTATGACGGTCTATGATTCGGTAAAGATAGATTCGATACTTGCATGGCTAAGGATTGAGAAGAAGCACGAGACGAAGGGGGGAGGTGTAATCCCTCATCCTAGGGGGACTCTGCTGGGACCCACTTATGGAGGTATAGTTGATAAGACTGATTACGCCTATAGTGATGGAGATATCGTTGCACTCAAAGATAAGTTCCAGCCGCTCATCGATGGTCCACTCGAGGGACTCCCCGAGGTTATCGTAGGCCTCAGAGCCACTACCGAGAAGAGGGACTTCATCATAGAATACAGTCAACGGTCTACAAGGGTTATTCACTTGGTGGGAATCGAGTCTCCGGGTTTAACGGCGGCGCCTGCTATTGCTAAGAGGGTTGCAGGGATGGCTAGGAGAGTCTTACCCTAGTAATACCCTCTGGTACACTCTACTAGTATGGGGGACCCTATCTTGCCATACACAATAATAGCCTATGTGATCTCAGCTGTACTGCTGATGCTGACATTATACCTGGTGATGGTTAGACTTTACGCTATCGGAGCGAGCAGGAGTATCGGACCCCTCCTCTTAAATCCCCCGTTTTCTAGGGCGACAATATGGCTTCTCAGAAGATATGCTGGAAAGGGCAAGACATCGTGGGATACTGCTATCGACGTAGCATTAAAAACAAGAAACTTATCTATTATTCACTTAAACGCCTATCATCAATCTTGCCCAAGCGAGGAAATCATAAAGCGTCTAAGGGACATGGGCCTCTACGAGACCATAACCCTACTCTACTCTCGAGGTTGCAAAATAAGCGAGGAACTAAAGAGGGAGGCTCTGAGGTTCCATATTCTGGCAGGCCAGAAGAACTACTTGGAGGTATATGGCTTTAGACAGCCGAGGCCCACCTTGATCTCTTTCTACTGTGGGGATAGGGTTATCGAGTTATGGGATGGAGAGCGTACAATAACCAGCAAGGGTTTGCCGGATAACGCGTTCAAGAGGCTTCAAACTCTTGTTAATCCAGATCTCGCTTCAATGGCACTGGGTGCTGGTATAGCAATATCATGGGGTTGTACTGGTGGAGTTAACGCAAGGCATATCCTTAAGACAATATATCCGGAGATCCCCTCATCGATATCAGCATTATCCTATCATCTCGGTTTAACAGGGTCAAAGGCAGAGATAGTGGGTCGCGCCACGATCCAAGCATTCAAGATCGCATACGAGATAGGCGGGCATCAAGAGTTAGGCCTACCAGACTGGATATCTTCAATCACTGTTAGTCCTGGAGTCGAATGTATGATAGAGCCAGGAACGATAGTTGTAACCGATACTCCGCGAGCTGCATGCCCCACTTGGTCACCTTACAGGATAGCACTAGATGGTGATAAGCCGTCAAACCTGTCGGTTGAAGCTTGGATCGCTCTCAAATCACTAGCATATAGGAGGGCATGCTACAAATCGGTGTTATCGACGGATCAAGGAGACCCGTTACTCCAAGAGCTACGCCAAGTTATCCCATCTTTCCTCAAGGAAGGCAGTGATCCACCAGCTGAAGGGGGATTCCAGGTCCACGTATCCGATGTGAAATATCTTCGCGTCTCAAAGTATCAGGTACTCTTCGACTGTGCCAGACCCGTGAAGCAATGTGCTGCTATGGCTGGGCTCAAGCCTCCTGAGGCCATTACTGTTAAGCCCAAGGTCGCTTCATCATCGCCAGTACTTCGTGGCCCGGTTGAGGCAATCGAAGTGGCAAGAGAACTATGGGGCGGAGGACCAACCTTGTATGTTACACCTAGCATGTTGGCATCTAAGCTAACAGCGAGTGGCTTAGGCCTGTACATAATCAGTGAGCCAGAGGACGTTGATGAGTGGCTTGACAATGGTAGTGATGCGGTAACATCGTGGAGTGCATTACTAGATATGCCATGGCTCAAAACGCTTGCTCCCAGGATTGTCTTAGTCTATCCAGAGACATTTCCCGGTAAACCCGTCAACGTAGGTGATATAGTAGACTGGGTTCGAATGCTGGCAACAGATGTCTCTAGCCTCATGGTCTCACGCTTAGCTTACTTCCAAGATTCTGTCCTTGTAGGTGAGGCAAGAGTACCGAGGGTCTCATCTCCAATATACGATAAAAACGATCTATCCGTTGAGGCTGAAGAGGTTTTCTCAGAGTATTGGAAGGGTTACAAGTTGAGGAGTTACCAGAAATCAATAATAAAAGCTATTCTAGAAATGATAATAAATAGGCCAGTCCAGCCGGTCTACACTATACTGCCTACTGGTAGCGGTAAGAGCGCGATATTCCAAATAGCTGGCATCATTGGTAAACGGCTAGGCTATGGTGGGTACGTCCTGGTTATATCTCCTCTGAGAGCACTGATGAGAGATCAAGTTGAGAATGCGAGGAGAAGGGGATTCGCGGCCGATAGGATTGACGCCTCAGTCTCTGGAAAGAAGAAGAAACTAATTATGATGGCTGCAAAGATGGGTGCGTTAGATATACTATATGTTACCCCAGAGAGGTTTATGGATGAAGATTTCAATAAGTTAGTCATAGAGGCACCGCCCGCACTAGTAGTATTGGATGAAGCCCATACACTAGCGAGATGGGGTCCCTCGTTCAGACCTTCATACCTACACGCGGCCAAAATAATAGCAGATATACGCTCCGCGGATGGATGGCCACCTGTAGCGCTCTTCACGGCGACAGCGCCTCAAGACGTGGTAGAGAATTCACTAGCCGCAATAGGAGTATACACATCGTCAACAGTAAATGTGAGCTTGAATGAAGAGACGGAGTACGTGTTTCCACGTGAGGGAGCACTGGTCTTTAGAGGGCCAATAGTGAGGTCCGAACTTGTATTCGACGTTATAACTGCACCGGATGGTCCAAGCAGGGTTGACCAAGCCGCCCATGTAATTAGGGAGCTGGCCCAGTGGTCGTCTTCCTTCAAGGAACCATGGGTTGGAGTAGTATACACGGGGTTCGTGAAGAGAACTAGGAAGGAATGGGAAAATGCTGATCAACTAGCCGATCTACTAGCCGAGAAAACAGGCTTGAGTACGATAAGCTACCATGGTCAATTGAGTAGCAGGGAGAGGCGTCTCAGGGAGAACATGATATATGAGGCGAGTATGGGCAAGAGGGACCCGCTAGTAGTCGTAGCCACAAAGGCCTTTGGAATGGGAGTCGATATACCCAACATTAGGTGGATCATACACTTTACGGCGAGCGACAGCATCGAAGACTACTACCAGGAGGTAGGCAGGGCCGGCAGGGATGGTAAAGAGGCGAGAATAGTCACATTTTACAATCCCATAGACTTCGAGGAAAGGATCAGGATGGCGAGAGCTCAGCGAACCACTCCGTCAGCAGTAGCAGTAATGTACAACACTATATACATGGTGTGGAACGCTATAAGACAAAGAACAGGAGGAAGCCCAATGATCATCCTCCCCACGAACGCAATTCACCCCGATCCGCTTGGCCTAAAAGCGGTGAGCATGCTTCAGAGGCTAGGCTACCTAGATTACTGGAGCGTAAGAACAACCCTAACAGGTTACAAGTTTAAGCGTGATGAGGATCCCTCTGATTATCTTCCATGGTATATGGATCTAGGCAACGGAATAGTAGTTGGCCCCCAAGAGAACCTCTCTGGGATAGCCGAGAAACTCCCACTACGTATACAGAGATGTACCTCACCAATCAATGGACACAAACCCTTAATCTTGAAAGTCGGCCCACTTACAATCTCTACTGGCAAGTGCAAGGACTATATTGTGGTCGAGACAAGTAGTGTTCAAACTATGATAGTCAACCTATCACTAGACATGGATCATAAGCCCTTAGAGTACTTCCCACCAGCAGACTACCATTACGTAGTCACCACCATGTGGAGCGAGGAAGAAAAAGTAGAGGCTTTACACAATCTCCTAGAATCTGCTATTGAGGCATCTAAGAAATCTAAGGATTTAACAAATCAAGTGTTAAGATCGGGCCTAGAAGCCTATTTCTCAGACTCGCACCTTACAACGCCAAGCGACCCGCCAGCGAGCCTATTGGGGAAGAGATCGGCCTGCCCTACAATAGCTGAGTGCTTAGATGATATAGTGAAGATGATGATCCGTGCAACTGAATGGATCGGTGAGAGGGGTGTAACACTAGCTGTACAGAACGAGGAATGGGCGGATGCTATAATAAGGCGTTATACCTCGATTACAGGGAAGCCTTTCAAAGGTACTTGGAAGGGGTCCTACGCACGGATTGTTAATGCTAGTCGTAGGAGTTGGGTTCACCTGATGGATTATGGTTTCCTCATAGCTGTCGTTCGAGGTTCGCCGCGTCCCAGTGTTCTCATCGATAGGTTACGTGGCTACCCTTACCATGCGCTATTCATATACAATAAGGCATAAATTTAACATTTTTCATTTATTACATCGCCTAGCCTCTCGTACCCTTGCCTGATTATCTTACAGATCTCTTCATACTCTTTCTGCATGCCAAGATTCTTTAATGCGATAGCACCATCGATGATGTAGAATATAATTACATCGAATTTAGCCCTAGCCTTTTCTTTTATAATCCTTGCTGCCTCCTGCACGCCCTTCTCGGTTAGCTTGTATACTATCCGCCTGCCACCTCTCACGTTTGATACGGCAATCTCAGCGACTTCAATTAATCCCTCCTGCCTCAACTGGTCTAAGAGTGGGTACAAGGTACCGGCAGCGGGTTTCCACCTGTTGTTTGTTACTTCTTTGATCTTCTTCATGATTTCATATCCATGCATAGGTCCGTCGAGAAGTATCCGCATTACTAGGTTCCTAAGGGATTCTTTGTATACTGTTGATCCCTTCTCTTTGTACTCTCCTTTCAACCTGCCCTCCATCAATTGCACCTGTATTCTAAAATGCGATATAACAGGGTATGATATATTTTCATGAGAATGGGGGTTCCTAGACTGGCGTCCATCCTCATCGGTATGTCCTCGGCAATACCAGCCCTCTTCACAACCCCCATACTATATGTATAGTCTGCTGGGAAGCTAATTTGCGTCACGACAATAGTCCATTGGCTATTTCACTTATAGTGATGTTCTTTTCTTGCGCTGTAATCGCTTTTAGCAGGGCTGTTGAAGAGTCAACTACATCAGACACGTCGATCGACTCTATTTGATCGTTTAACCCGATTAAGGAGGCCACCGGTTTTTTGCCTACGAGGTACAGTATACTCCCTTTGCCATGAGTATATGATTCGAATACTCTTTGTTCGACGTTTTTATTTAATATTAAATAGGGATAAGGGCACCTGTTGCCTGAACATATCCTTAGAACCTTGCCTGTACCTTCATTGACATAATAGTTAAACGGTACTACAATAGAGCCTAAGATTTCAAGTAATGGATTATTTGGAGTTTCAAAGCCTGCATTTGAGACCCATGCCGCTTCGGCTCCCACGATTATGGAAGTGAGGTCAACATCTGTAACGATTACATGGTCTGGCCTGTATCTTGTAATTGAATGATAGGAGGATGAGAGGAGTGTCCATATTTCCCTCCTTAGGGTGTGCTGGAGAGTATCGTGTAATAGTCTAGTATGCAATATCCTGGTATCCTTGGAAACGAGCTTCTTTATGGTATCTGCTAGTCCCTTAATTTCATCCATCCTGTAGATGCCGTGTATAAAGTCTTGGCACTTCCTCTTTATGCTTCTCAGTTTTGGGAAATGACTTGCCATTTCCTCGTAGATCGCTACTACAAGAGGAGATATCCTGCAAAAGGCTTCTGCTGTCATCGGGTTTGCTTTTAGATTATGCGTTAAACTAATCCATTTTATGCAGGATTTTGTTGGGTTATATGTCTGGAGCAAATAATTGATTCTGTCTAGTATGGATCCCTTTTTCCTTCTCAAGTGGTCTGATGCTAGATTGTATGCAAGTAGGACAGCCTGGCACGGATCATTCACCTTATACGTTTTCTTCTGGCTATGGCTTACAACGATGAAATGGTCGCCGTTATAGACGAGTTTGACACCGTTCTTATTGCCGGTGAACCAGAAGCCATCACTGGTTTCCAGAATATACTCGTCTTTTACTTCATGGGCTTTGAACCCAAGGGCTGACGCGGCAAGCAGTATATCTCTATCCTTGCAATACAATGTCTATGCCCCCAGGCTCTGTTTATTACCAGTAGGATACCGGATTAAATGGGTGCAGCGTTATGCCTCTTTACCTAGTAGGTGGTGGCCTCGCTCCAGGTTATCAAACGGAGATTCTAATTAAATTATTAAATATAGGAGATAAAATATACGTTGAGACTTATACTGTTCCATCAGCTGACTGGCTCCTAGAATTCGTATCAAAGCATGCCTCAGGAGAGGTAGTGGCAGCCAATCGTAGCGTTTTGGAAGATAAGGCTTCGATACTAGTTAATGAGGCGAGGGATAAGAACATTGTCGTTGTGGTACCCGGCGATCCCATGATCGCAACTACCCATAGAAGTCTAATAATGCTAGCCGATGAGTTAGGAGTTAAGTACAAGATCGTGCCAGGTGTTTCAGGAGTTTGCGCTGCGAAGTCGATAAGCCTTTTAGACTTCTACAAGTTTGGTAGGACTGTCACGATTCCAGGACCGTGGCGCATGGTTAAACCTTATAGCATCCTAGGTTACATCTATGATAATGCTTGCATAGGCCTTCATACGCTCGTACTCCTTGACATTAAACCAAATGGTGAACAATTGCTACCCTCAGATGCCATAAGGACGCTCCTACAGCTTGAGGATGAACTAGGCGTGAATTCACTATCCAGAGCAACAGGATTCGTAGTAGAACGTGCAGGCTATGATGATGAGCGAGTTAGAATTTACCGTGAACTGTCGGAGATCGCTTCTGAGGGCGAGTGGAGACAGCCATCTAGTATCATAATACCGGGTGAAATATCTCCTATCGATAAAGAGATCATAAGCAAGGTCTACAAGATTAGCGAACTCAACGGTATTGAAAGAGATGAGGCCTGTTCGTCTTCAAAAGCCCTTAAGGAGTATTTAGGACTGTGAGATAAACTATTAGCACTTCTCCACTCTGGAGTTTCCTGATCAGGTCTCTCCTAAGATCCCTAGCACTTTTGTTGGCTCTTATCATGATAGTCTTTGAGTCGACATAACTACTTTTTCTAACCACAATCCTCAAGGGATCGTCGAAAGACAATTTTGGATGACCTCTACCAATGACTGAGTCACATATGTTATCGCTGCAGATTATCATTACTATTATTGAGTCTTCTTTCTGTGCAGCTTTCTTGAACCATTCTGGGAGGTCAGCTACGCTGTATTCGGATGAGACGCCTATTATGCAATCGCCTCTTGGTGTTAGGTGACTCTCCTTGGTTATTTCGAGGGTGGTTCTATGTGTAGCTCTCACATTACTGTGACCTTGTGCCTTGAAGGTTAGCCATTTACTCGTGAGTGTTCTCACCATTCTTTTTCACCCTGAGATCTATTACGTATATTGATTGGCTTGGACTGTAATCTAGAACTTTCTTTACTTTTTCTATTTGCACCTTGCAATCTTCTTTGAGCATTATTTTCATTATATCTTCGAGCTCTACTTCTATGTAGTCGGTCAGTAGGTAAATGTGGATTATTCCGTTATCTTTAACGTATTTGCATGCTTGATATAAGAATTGTTTACTGTTACGAGGTAGGTTCATGATAATTCTATCGAATTGAATCTTGAAGGGTAGTTTCCCGGCATCAGCGTTAATCAATATTATTATACCTTTTAATTTTTTATTTATTTTCATTGATTTACTGGCTAGTAATAGGCCCTCGAGGTTTACGTCGATCCCATAGACTACGGCTTCCTTCCGCTTGGCTATATGTAGGGGAAAAGCTCCAATACCAGTAAACATATCCAATACTACTTCACCGTCATTTACAAGCTCTGCGATCCTGTAGTGCTCTGCAGCAAGCCTAGGATTGTAGTAGGCCTTGGCTATGTCTACTGCCAAATAGATCTCGTACTCCTTAGCGACTGTTTCAGTTTTCATCGCTCCAGCTAGATGTATTAGCTTGGGTATCCTCTCTTCACCGAAGGTCTCCATCTTTAACCATGCGGCTTTCAATCTGGGATTATCCTCTAGAACTTTCTTGGCAGCCTCAATATAAGCGTCGATAGGCGGTCCGGCTCTCCTGCTGAAAACCACTATATCGCCTACCACCTTGTAGCTTTTCACGGGTCCTCTGAGGCGTTTTGCTTTCTTGATAGCCTGGAACGTGTCTATTACTACTTCGTGTGGAATATCGAAGTCTTCTAAGATACTACTGGCTTTCTCGCTATTGACGATTGGGAATACCACATACTTTCCTCCTTCAGTAGACTTTGGTTTAAGTCGTGTATTCAGCAACGAGTATTTCCGCAGTAATCTTCTCACTCTTTCTGCTAGCCTAGCTTCTACTCTTATCGCTTCGGATTCGGAGTATGTCTCTTCCATATTTCACCGGTAAAGGATTGTAGAGGGTGGGAATTATTACCTAGATCCCTGCATGAATGTACTGGGATGAAGATTGTTGTCTAATAGGGTGGGCATTGTAGTCAAACCCGACAGTGCCTTGGCTGAGCGGGTTGCTGTTAGGGCTGCAAGGGCTCTCGCTGAACTCGACGCCGAAGTCCTAATTGAGGAGGATACTTGGAATACCTATGATTCCTTACAGGACTTTGACAAATTCAGCCTCCAGGACCCACCCGAAAAAATGATTGTGATTGGCGGTGATGGTACTCTTCTTAGAACACTAATGAAGATGAAGAATCCGGAGAAAACGATCATTATGGCTGTCAGAGCGGGTAAGAGAGGCTTTCTCTTAGACGTTGAATCATATGAAATAGAGGAGAGGATAGAGGACTTTCTTAACGACGAATACAAGGTTCATGTCTATCCGAGGCTGCAAGCTTTCTATCCTGGAGGATCGAATTGTGTTATGAATGATGCTGTGCTGGTTATGGATAATGCGAAACTTGTCCGTCTCGCGGTCTATGTTGGTGGAGAGAGGATAATGGGTATTGATGGAGATGGCCTCGTAGTCTCAACAACTGTAGGGAGCACGGCCTATAGTTTGAGCGCTGGTGGACCGATCATAGATCCTAGCCTCCAGGTTATTGTACTTACACCTTTGAACCCTGTTCAGCTCTATCTGCGGCCTGTGGTTCTACCGCTGGAAGCCACTATAGATATCGAGGTTAAGTCGAACAGCAACCCGTTATTTCTCGTGTTGGATGGACAGGAGAGTATTAGGCTAAACCCTGGGGATACTGTTAGAGTTAAGCTGTGTGACTCGAAGGTGAAATTGGCTAGATTCAAGTGGTGGGAGAACTACTACGAGAGGCTATACACGAGAGTATTCTCATACCTCTAAAATTAAAAAATATATTAAAGATTAGTCTAGTGGTTTGTATTTCTCGATTTGGAAATCCTTGAATCCGGCCTTCTTGTAGAAGCTGTCAGCAATGCTATTACCAGCTGGATATACTGCCGTTATAATGCCAGCACCCATCTCCTTCGCAACTTTTATTGCCTCGTCGAGAAGTATCGAGCCTAACCTCTTCCTCCTATACTTTGCTTTAACGTAGAAATCGGTGATTACCGCCTTCTTTCTGGGCTCATAGAAGACTCGGTCTTCAACTCTTAGGATGATTATCCCAGCGATATCGGCGGTTGCCATATCCACGGCTACTAGTATCTTGGTATTCTCGTCTTGGACAGCCTTCTCAACGTATTCTCGTGCTATCTCATTTATGTTGGAAACCGCCTTGAAGTGCGGATCCAACTCTTCATTTAGCATCTTCAGCCTTGCAACTAACTCTGAAATCGTCTCTATATCATTCTCGACGGCTTCTCTAACATATATGCTACTCATAATTAATTACACCTCCCTTAGGTAGATGCTCGAGTATGACCTGAACTTCAGTTTCGTATAGAAGGACTGTGCGACGAAGTTCTGGCTTGGGAATTCCGCTGCTATGTGCGCGATTCCAAGCGATGATAGTTCTTTCTGGGCTTCCTCAACTAGCTTCGATGCTATTCCTCTCCCTCTCTTCGCCGGAATCACGTAGAGTTCCGTGATTATGCCTAGCTTTCTAGTCGATAGCATGGGGTTGTCCCTTATCTCGACGTGTAGGTATCCTACAGGCTCATCGTCGCATACGGCGACAAGGGTTATGCCATCTCCTTCTATGTAGGCTTTTGCCCTCTCCATAGCTGCCTGGTCAAGGTTGTCTGTGACTGCCCATGCCGGATCGAATTCCTCGTTGAAAAGATAAAACCTCTTGATTAGATTAGCCAGGGCTTCAAGATCGCTCTCCACGGGTTTCCTAACACTTAATGCAGGCTCATACATACACATCCACCTCCAAATATCACTCATAATCAACTGGGGGCTTTGCAATGTACCCGTTCTTCCAGAGTTCTTGATATTTCTTCCTAGCCGTGGCTATTATAGTCTGGGCCCTTTCCAGTTCTTCCTTATAGGTGGTTGTTTTCCTAGCTACTCCTAGCTCGACGGCTTTCACAGCCACGGCTGCTGCTTCCCTTGGATATACCTCCCACTCTTCCATGGTTGGAAGGATGTAGTCTTCATGTATTCCCTTCTCTCTTGCGTACTTAGCAAGTTCTTCCGCAGCGGCAATGGCCATCTCGTCTGTCACGGTCTTGGCTCTGACGTCTAGGACTCCTCGGAACACGGCTGGGAATACTAGGCTGTTGTTCACCTGGTTGGGGAAGTCGCTTCTACCGGTTGCTACTATTCTTGCTCCAGCTTCTTTTGCCTCCCATGGCCAGATCTCCGGGACTGGGTTTGCTTCAGCGAAGACTATGGCGTCCTTGGCCATTTTTGAGACCCATTCTTTCTTGATGACGCCTGGTCCAGGCTTGCTTGCCGCTACTATGGCGTCCGCTCCCTCCATGGCCTTGTCTATTGGCGCGCCCGGCGGGAGTCCTCCTCCTTTCGTTTCTATGGCTATCTTGTACTTCCATGGATGGCTTATCATTAGCTTGTCGATGTCCGCCCTGTCCGGGTGCAGTACTCCTCTGCTATCTAAGACTACTAGGTTTGTTGGTGGGACCCCATATAGGACTAGGAGTCTATAGAGGGCGATATTCGCTGCTCCAGCACCGAACAATACAATCCTAGACTTCCTCATATTCTTGCCAACAATGTGGAAGGCGTTTATCAATCCTGCGAGTGTTACAGCCGCGGTTCCCTGTTGGTCGTCGTGCCACACTGGGATTTCTAAGCGTTTCCTCGCCTCCTCTAGTATGTAGAAGCACTTGGGGCTCTCGATATCCTCTAGGTTTATACCGCCGAAGGAAGGTTCAAGCGCTTCGAGGAGGTCTAGAAATTTCTCCGGGTCCCTGTGTTTGTGTACAATAGGTATTGCATCTACCCCGCCTAGGAATTTGAAGATGAGGGCTTTGCCTTCCATTACAGGATAGGCCGCTTCTGGACCAACATTACCTAGCCCGAGTACTCTTGTCCCATCGCTCACTACAGCTATGGTGTTCCACCTATTAGTTAACTCGAAGCTCTCGTCTGGGTCTTTGCTTATTCTTCTCGAGGGTTCCGCAACGCCGGGCGTGTACCAAATTGCGAAGTCTTTTATTCTCCTGACCGGAACCTTTGGGATTATCTCTATTTTACCACCATAGAATTTGTGTAAATTAACGCTCAAAGAGTACCAGTCTACCGTCTCCTTCCTTTTGTCTTGCAACTCTGGACGCCTCCAGTTCGATTAATGTCGTTATAATGTTAGTCATATGCCGAGGTATTATAAGAGTATAGGAGAAAGATTATGGTGGTAATAGGAGGTAATAATAAAAATTCTAGATATTTAACCCGACTCTTCAAGGAGGATGTTCGAATACTTCTCTCTCAGAGCCCTCTTGTTTATCTTGCCTACGCTTGTCTTAGGCAGGTCTTCCACGACCAGCACCTTGTCTGGTAGCCACCACTTGGGTATCTTGCCAGTCTCTACGAAGTTCTTCATGAGGAAGCTATTGATCTCGTCAGTGGTTATCTTGTCTTCGCAACCTGGTTTGGGTACGATTAGTGCTATAGGCCTCTCCTGCCACTTCGGGTGTTTAGCCGCTATAACGGCAACCTGTGCAACGCATTCGTGTCTGCTTATCGCGTCTTCCAATCTCACGCTGCTAATCCACTCTCCTCCGCTCTTGATGACGTCTTTGTCCCTGTCTACTATCACTATGCTTCCATCAGGGTACCATACAGCTATGTCTCCTGTGTGGAACCACCCTCCTCTCCATGCTGCTTCGGTCTTCTCCGGGTTCTTGTAGTATTCTGGGGTTATCCATGGTGCACGTACTACTATCTCGCCCATAGTCTTACCGTCTTTTGGCACGGGCTTCATCTCAGGGTCAACGACTTGGAGGTCTACTAGTGGTATTGGCCACCCGGTTCTTAGGGCGTAGTCGAAGTACTCAGGGCTATCGGCTGTTACTCCCGTCTTGGCAGGTGGGCTGGCTAGTGTTAGTATTGGTGCTGTCTCCGTCATTCCATAGCCTACAAATACCCTCATCCCCCGCTTCTTTGCTAACTCAGCTAGTCCTCTTGGCAGTGCTGATCCCCCGTTTACGAACGTCAGCCTGCTTAAGTCGTACTTCTGGCTGTCTGGGTGTGAAAGTAGCATGTAGAGTATAGTTGGAACTCCTGCAGTGAAGTCCACTTTCTCCTTCTCGATTAGCTCTAGTAGGACTTCCGGCTCTAGCTTATTCGGATATACTTGCTTCATTCCGAGTAGAGTTGCTATGTATGGTAGTCCCCATGAGTACACATGGAACATTGGGACTATATGGAGTATCGTGTTCATGCTTGACAATCTAAAGTCCTTGGATATCGTAGCTAGGTGTAATGCTCCGCTCATGGCGTGTAGAACTATCGCCTTGTGGCTATGGTATGCTCCTTTTGGCAAGCCAGTGGTTCCGCTAGTGTATCCCATGGCTGCAGGCTGGTCTTCGCTGAGCTGCGGCCATTCGAATCCTCCGGCTTCCTCCTTTATGAGGTCTTCATAGTGGTATGCCGGTAGGCCAGCAATCTTCTCAGGTACACTATCGGTGTCGACGACAATGACTTTCTCGAGGCTCGGCACTTTAGGTGCTATTACTTCAACTAGTTTGATGAAGTCTGCGTTGGTTATGAGTACCTTGTCCTCGGCCTGCGACATTACATACGCAATCTCGGCGGGTGCGAGCCTGATGTTGATTGGGTGGAGGACTGCTCCCATCATTGGTACCGCGAAGTATGCCTCATAATGCCAGTGAGTGTTCCAGTCTAGAGTCGCCACTCTATCTAGTTTCCCCACCCCTAGCTTCGCTAGCGCTGAGGCTAGCTTTTCGATCCTCTCGGCCGCCCTTGTAAACGTGTATCTGTCAACTCCCTTCTTCGTCCGGTAAACGATCTCCATGTCTGGGAAGAGCGCGAGTGCTCTCTTGTAGATCATGTCCAGGGTCACTTCATAGCCAGGTCTGACCTGAACTTTCTCTGGTAGAGACATGCAATGCTTCACCCCACTAGAGGACCACTGTTTATATCATTTGATGGTCCCTGGTATTTAGCTATATGGATACCTGTCATTCAGAGTCTCAGCTAAGCAGGAGGGCTAGTGCGATATTACCAATAGTCCAGGAAAGACCCATTATGGCATAAACTATTCCAAACGTAATTCCCCTTTCTTCACGCCTAGTCGACGCCGCTACGTATGCCTTGGCAATGGTTTCGTAAGTCGCCATTGCAGTCCCCCACAGTACTGCGAAGATTAATGGACTAGAGTAGAATAGCGAAACGCTTCCAAGTGCTGAGAGTATTGGAAGTAGAGCAAGCGAGGTCTTTCCAACCCGGTCGTATAATGCACCTAGAGGTAGGGCTACGATACCGTCTACCAGCATCGCTACCGAGTATAATGCGGCGATAGCTTCTATCGAGATTTCTCTCGATAACAGGAATCCTGCGGTAGCCCAATGGACGTAGATGAGCATTGGAAGTCCTACTGGTAGAGAGATGCGGAGAGCATCTTTCATAATGGGTTTTAGAGACCGCGCTGGTTTTGCGGCCACTTTAGGCCTGGGATGCAACATATATGAAGCGGTCAGTAATCCAATTGCCGCAGCGGCTGGTATCGATAGTAGGAGTAGTCCGCTGCTGACCCCTAGAGCTCCAATACTCCATGATATGAAGAGTGCTCCCACTATAGCTCCTGCTTGATCGAGTAGCTCGTGTATACCGAAGAGCTTGCCTGGACCGAGGCTTGCTCCTACTTCAGAGAGAATAGCGTCCCTGACAGGTACCCTTAACCCCTTCCCGATTCTCTCTATTAGGTAGAGGATGAACGCTAGCTTCCATTCACCTGCAAATGCTAGGAGTGGTACTGCTATTAGGTTTATCGAGTAGCCTGTGAATACCATTCCCCAATAGAACCTGGGGGTAGAGTATCTATAGGTCAGGAGACCCGATAGTAGTCTTCCAAGATAGGATAATGTTTCACCTATTGAGATGCTGCCAGCTATGACTAGTGAAGCCCCTAGCTCTGAGAGATACGGTCCCGAGATGCTACGCGCTCCCTCATATGTAAAGTCGGCGAAGAAGGATACTAGCGATAGTAGCAAGAAGACGAGAATGGGCCTCGTTATTCTCCTGTTAGTCTTCAATATCGTGACCCAAGAAAATTATACGGCGGATATACACCTTTATAGTAAATAGGTGGTTTTGTTGTTGTCGAGGGCTATTGAGGAGGAAATAAACGGATTCAACTATTACATGTTCGATGAACCAAAAGATATCGACTACCTAGTAGTATCGCTGCCTGATGTTGGACTAGTTGGCTCTATAGCGGGATTGCACCTCGTTAGAGAGCTAGAAATGATTGATATTGTCGGCATAGATAGCTATACCGCTCTCCCACCTGTAGTCGTGATACAAAACGGAGAACCGAAGCATCCCATTCGACTATACGTTGGGAAAGGTATAGGTGTTGTAGTCACAGATGTCCCAATAGCTCCCCCGGCCCTTCCAATGTTTGCACAATCGATCGTTCAGTTCGCGAAGATGAATCGCGTAAAGCTCATCCTCAGCGTGACAGGTATGGGGTCCCCTCGCAGGATAGAGGTGGAGAAACCTAGGCTATTCACGCTCGCTGTTGGGAGAGAGGCCGAGATCGAAGCCAATAGGTTAAACCCTAGCAAGATCGAGAACGGTATACTTGTGGGTCCTTACGCTCTGATATTAAAGGAAGCAATTAGGCGCAGGATGCCGAATCTAGTGTTAATGGTTGAATCATTCATAGACTTGCCTGATCCCGAAGCGGCTGCTGTCGCGGTGGAAGCGTTATCGAAGATAGCTGGGGTTGAAGTTAATGTTGGAAAGCTGCTCGAGGAGGCTGAGAAGCTCAAGCTTAGACTGAAAGAACTGATGAAAGAGACTAAGAATGTAATGGCGAAGATGGGTAAAACGTATGAGTACAGACCGCCACTAATCTACACTTGAAGCTGATCCCCATTTGCTTAAGGTGACGAAAGATGAGTGATGAACTATTCGATGAGATGCTTAGGGACATTGCAAAGACGTTGAAGAGAATGAGGATGCTGCGGGACGAGATAGAAGCTTACTTCACGAGAATGATGTTTGGGGTAGAAGAGCTATACGAGGATAGGCTGAGGAGCATGTCATCTGAGTTCGAGGAGCCGCTAGTCGAGATAAGAGACGTGGGAGACGAGATCCTAGTTTTGATTGACGTGTCGGGCGTTAAGGAAGAGACGATAGATGTCCGGGTAGGGGAGGACACTATAGTTGTGATGGGCGAGACTGACATTAGAAAGGTAGAGGAGGCGCTGAGGGGCTGGCATCTCGCTAGGACGAAGAGGGCCTACAAGGGAGTGTATAGGCTACCATCCAAGATTGATCCGTCAAGTGTTGTGGTCGAGAAAAAGGGTAGCCTGATAGTTATTAGGGCTAGGAAGATTTCTTCTTAGTCTCTTCAACAGCCTCTCCGAGTATTTCTGCTATATCCTTAACCTCGAACCCGAAGTCTTCTGCTTCACCGCGGAACATTGTATTACAGTATGGACACGCTACAGCCACAACTCGTTTACCATTACCAGTGGCTTCGAGAGTTTTGGCTGCTTCCTCTGCTCTTATTCTGGCTATTCTCTGTCCTCTCTTGATTTCGTAGAACATGTGTCCGCCTCCTCCACCGCAGCAGAAGCTCTTGTCCCTGGATCTTGGCATCTCTCTTATTCTTAGTCCTTTGACTTTCTTCAACACGGTTCTCGGTTCATCATAGTGGCCATTCCATCGTCCTAGGTAGCATGGGTCGTGGAAGGTTACTGTTAGGTTGACTTCCTTGCTCGGCTTGATCTTACCCTCATTTAGAAGCCTTGCTAGGACTACGCTATGGTGTTCGACTTCGAGGTTTTCTAAGACCTTTGCGTATTCCTTGGTCTCCTCGTTGTTCTTTATGTAGTCAAGGTACTTCTTGTATTCATTCTTGAAGACGTGATAGCCGTGTGGGCAGTGGACTAATAGTTTCCTGAACTTGTACTGGGATAGGGTTTCGAGGTTCATCTTCATTATTTCAACGAATAGAGTCTCCTCACCCATTCTCCTTGCTGGCTCGCCACAGCATCCCTCTTCTAGGAGTACGCCGACCTTGTAGCCAGCAGACTTTAGCAGTCTGATGGTGTTTTCTGCTACTGGCCTGATTCTCGGGTCGTAGCTGGCTACGCAGCCTATCCAGTAGATGTAGTCGTATTCGTTGTCTGGGTCTGCTATTAGGTCTTCGCCGTATTTCTCAGCGAGTTCTCTTACCCAGTCTTCTCTATCGACTGGGTTGTAGCCGAAGGGATTGCCGGTTTGCTGCATTGTGTATAGTGCGTTTAATGCATCCTCGGGGATCTGTTCGCTTCCGGTGCTCATCATTCCTCTTCTAATGTCTATGATTGTCTCGACGTGGTGTATTAGTACTGGGCACTCGTTTACGCATGCTCCACATGTTACACAGCTCCATATGGCTTCTGGGTCTATCTTAATGGATTGCTCTTCTTCTGATTCCTTCCATACGGTTTCCTCCCAAGCGTTTTGATACATTAAATCCTTCATGTTTATTATTACATTTCTTGGGGATAGTATCTTGCCTGAGGCAAACGCGGGACAGGAGTTGGTACACCTCATACAGCTTGTACAGGCGTCGTAATCCATCCTCTGCTTCCACGTAGTGTCCTTGAGCTTGACGATGCCAATCGGCTTCTCCTCCTCTATCCTTTCATCGATATCCAGATATGCTCTGAGTGACTGGGCTGGCGGCTCGAGCCTGCTGAATGTTACATTCAATGTCGCTGCAGCAATGTGCCATAGGTTAGTGAATGGGATTAGTGCTAGGGTGAACTGGGCTATTAGGAAGTGGAATAGCCATAGTGGCCTGTAGATGGACTCGACTTCTCCTAGTGATAGTGTTAGTGCCCATTTATAGATGGGGTATCCTATGGGGTCAAACCATGCCTTCTCGTAAGCTGTTCGGGTAACTGAAGCTACAAGACCGTCTAGGAAGAAGCCTGTTACTACTATCGTGACGAATAATATGTGAACCACGTAGTAAACCGGATCCCTAGGTAAGTTTGGCGTTAATCCTAGAGCCCGTCTTAGGATTGCGATAATGCTTCCTACTATTACCATCACACCAGCAATATTGTTTAGAAGCTTGTAGATCATCCACACGTCTCCGGTGAGAATCCTAGTGACATGTAGATCGATTGCTCTCAGAGTAGTTGCTATGAGTAGCCATAGCATTCCTCCATAGATAAGCAAATGTAGGAGACCGGGGAAGCGGTGTCTTACTACCTTCCACTGGAAAAGTGCATACTTTACTAGGTTTTTCAGCCTAGATCCTACTGGTTGTATTTTGATTCTCTGCCCTCCATAGGTCCATCTCTTGTAGGCTTCGTAGAGGCTGTAGAGCAGGACTATTACTGTGATTGTTGATACTATGTAGATTATTGGTTCAAGGTCTTCGACCATAGCGTAGTGTTGGATCTGTATTGGATCCACCACTTCTAGCACCTCTAACCGGTACACAATCCATCGTTGTGTATTGTCAATTCATACTAACTATGGAATTACATTATAGGATATAGTCTGGAGCCTATGCTTGCCTTAAAAACCCCATGGAGCCTAGGAATTAATTACTCTCCCCCTGTTACTTATCTGTGGGGACTGGAGATAGTGCCACAGCGTAAAACAAAGACATTAGATGAGTTCCTTAAAAAGATCGACAAAGCAGTAAATGGTAGAAGTAAGCTACATACGAACAGCCGTAAAGATAGAGTAAAAACATCACATGGCAACCAAGATAAGCCCAATAAAAAGGCGGTGTCAACTTTAGATAATTATCTATTTAGCTCAAAAAAGAAACAAGCTAGAAGCTCTCCGAAGCCCCCGGAGAGAATAACGACTAGCAAAGAAGTAGTTGTATCACGTGCTCCAAGTAATATGCTATCTGAACAATTAGTGAGCAAGAAAGCGGAAGAAAAAACCATTATAAAAGAAAATATGAGACCAGCTAAACAAGTAAAAGCATCAGTTAGTAGTAGAGGCATATTCTTAACCATAGACGAATCCTACGTGAAAGAGGCTTACGGGTATCTATTGGATATCAGGTATGATGGATCTCTGGGTAAGGCGGTGGCATTCATATACGATATAAACAAGGATAAACTAGTCAAGTGGATCGATCGAACAGGTCATAGGCCATACTTCCTAACGGACGCCACACCAGAGCAACTAGCCGAGATGAAACCCCCGATTACAAGTGATGAGAGGGTTGTTAGCATAGAGGTAGTATCAAAGACACATCCAATCCAAAGAAAGAAAATCAAGCTTACGAAGATCGTCGTTTCAGATCCACTAGCTGTGAGAAGCCTGCGAGATAGGGTAAAGGAAAATGGATTCAATTACTGGGAGGCTGATATAAGATATCACCACAACTACATATTTGACGAGCACCTTATCCCAGGCATGATCTATAAGGTTTCAAAACGATGGAAGCTCGAGAACATTGACCCAGAGAAGGCTTCTAGGCTCGTGGAGGAGGTATTCCCCGAGGAGTCAAGAGAATTCAAGAAGCTGGCAAGGGAGTGGATGCCGATCTTCGAGCAGCCACCTCCGGATATTCCACGTGTAGCGATAGATATCGAGGTATACTCTCCAGAGTCAGATGAGCTACCCGATCAACACAAGGCGCCATATCCCGTGATAAGCATCGCTTTAGTCGACAATAAGGGGATGAAGAAGGTACTATTGCTCGACCGGGATGATGTAGACAAGGGGGACCTATCTAACATTGATGCGGAGATAGAGCTCTTCTCAGATGAGACCCAACTCTTAATCCGAGCATTAGAAATTATCTCTGAATATCCAGTAGTTTTGACATTTAACGGAGACAACTTCGACCTCCCATACATTTACAACCGTCTTGTCTCACTCGGTATCGATCCAAACACCCTGCCTTTCGATTTCAAGCAGGACTATGTTACCTTCACACATGCCCTACACGTGGACCTACACAGATTCTTCGACATAAGAGCTCTCCAAGTATACGCTTTCGGCAACAAGTATCGCGAAAAAAGCCTGGATGCTATAGCCGAAGCCCTACTAGGAAGGAAGAAAATCCAGCTCGAAAAACCAGTGTCAGAGCTAAGCCTCGAGGAACTCGCCAGTTATAACTTGAGGGACGCCGAACTAACATTGGAATTAACAACCTATTCCAATAACCTTGTATGGAACCTAATCATCCTCCTAATGCGTATCAGTAAACTCGGGCTTGAAGACGTAACCCGCACACAGGTCTCTGGCTGGATCAAGAGTTTAATGAACTGGGAGCACAGGCGGAGAAAATACTTGATACCGTCCAGGGATGAGATAGCCGTATATGGCAATACGGCGAGGTCACAGGCGATAATAAAGGATAAGAAATACAAGGGTGCAAAAGTCCTACAGCCGCCACAGGGAGTATTCTTCAACATTTATGTACTTGACTTCGCCAGCCTATACCCGTCGATAATAAAGAATTGGAACCTGAGCTACGAGACCGTAAACAATCCCTACTGTAAGGGTGAGAAGGAAGAGATTCCGGAAGTAGGCCATTTCGTGTGCCGATCTATACATGGCATATCAAGCCTTATAGTAGGTCTGCTCAAGGACTTCCGAGTGAAAATCTACAAGAAAAAGGCCAAAGATAAATCTCTTCCAGAATCAGAGAGGCTATGGTACGATACCGTTCAGGCAGCGATGAAAGTCTACGTTAATGCTAGCTATGGAGTATTCGGAACCGAATCATTCCACCTCTACTCGCTCGCCGTGGCTGAGAGCGTAACTACAATAGGGAGAATGGTCCTCACAGCAACTGAAGAGAAGGCTCGTGAGCTCGACCTAATCATCCTGTATGGAGACACAGACTCGGTATTCATATGGGACCCGCCTGAAGAGAAGATTGAAGAGTTAAGGAAGTATATAAAAGAGAGATTCAACCTTGACCTTGAGAAGGACAAGGAATTCAAAATTGGATTATTCTCGGGATTAAAGAAGAACTATATCGGAATAACGAGAGATGGCTCTATTGTAATAAAAGGCATGGTTGGTAAGAAAAGCAACACGCCAGAATTCATTAAGAAGGAGTTCAGGAAAGCCGTTGAAATCCTGTCAGAACTAGACAATCCAGAGGACGTGGTCAAAATCCTTGAGAAAATGAGGGTCCATGTAGGCGAGATCTACAAGAAGCTCAGAAAACGAGCCTATACGCTTGACGAACTTGCGATAAGGGTAATGCTATCAAAAGATCCAAGAGAATATCGGAAGAATACGCCTCAACACGTAAAAGCAGCACTCCTATTGAGGAAGAATGGGATAAGGGTTGGTAAGGGATCAATAGTCTCATTCGTAAAAACAAAAGACAGTCTCGGCGTCAAACCGGTAAAGCTAGCTAAACTCAGCGAAGTAGACACTTCAAAGTACTTCGACTACGTGAAAACCGTGTTCGAGCAGATGTTACTGGCGCTAGGTGTACACTGGAATGCATTGGGAGGATCGGCTTTAACCGATCTATTAAACCGTGCAGAACATTAGCAATTTATGTTTAGAAGCTATCTTTAACTAGATCCTGGTGGTAGTTTGCCGTCTAGAGGGGGTGTTGCATTCTCTAATGCAGTTATTGCAATTGTCCTCATAGTCATAATCATCGCCGGAATTATCCTGTGGATAACAAAGCCGTGGAGCGTGGAGCCAGTCACTACCACAACTAGTACGACTAGACCAGAATATTCCCAGTTAACGATAGGTGTGGTCTCAAGCAAGATAGTATTGGACCCAGCCGTCGCAGACGACTATGTCTCATGGGAAATCCTCTCAAAGGTAATGGAAGGCCTCGTGAAAATCGATCCCAAAACAGGCGCCATTAAGCCAGGCATTGCTGAGAGATGGTCGACCCCTGATAACGGGCTAACATGGATATTCATATTGAGGAAAGGAGTGAAATTCGCTGATGGAACTGAGTTAAAGGCAGAGGACGTAGTAAGAAGTATCCAGAGAGTCATGATAATTAGAGGATCCTATTCATGGTTAGTGACAGAATTCGTGTATAATATACAGGCTCTGAATGATACCGCGGTAATGATAAAGCTAAAGAAATCAGTCCAAGACTTCCCTGTTATCGCAAGCCTGCCTGTTTACTACATAGTCCACCCCAATTATCCACTACAGAACCCAGTACCTGGAGCAACTTACGGTGGAGTGGGTCCGTACAAGATTGACTCAGTGACCACCAACCAAATCATCCTGTCCGTAAATCCAAACTACTACGGTGAGCAGCCAGGAACCAAGAAACTCGTCTTCAAGCTTTATCCGAGCAGCTCAGACTTAAGGAGCGCGTTGGAAAATGGAGAAATAGATATTGCATGGTGGGGCCTAACGCAGGAAGATGCGGCCAAACTAAAATCTGAAGGCTACAATGTCATTACATCTGATAAGACCGCTGTCAAGATCCTAGCTTTGAAGGTTTCAGGTACTAGGCCTACCCATCTCCCAGAAGTGAGAAAAGCAATTGCATACGCGGTAGATCCACAAGCCGTTTCAAACGCCTTACCAGGCGATTACGACGAACCAGTTCTCAGCGTTATCCCCTCAAACTACATTGGATATACCGAAGCATACAAGAATTATACAGGTAAAATGATTGACAAATCTAAAGAATTACTGAGAAAGGCTGGATACGGCGAATTCAACCTCCTAAGACTGACCCTAATAATTTCGTCAAGTACATATGGTTCAAGCGACCTCGCTATAGCCAATGAAATCAAGAAGGACATTGAAGAGACGGGCGTTGCTTTCGTCGAGATAAAGGATCTTCCACATGACGCGTTTCTAGGAGCCATATTAACAGGGGACTATGATATGGCACTCATTACTCTATACCCAATATATCCCGATCCAGCATTTTACATAATGCTAAGCGTGTATAGTAAAGCGAACAAGTATCTTGGAATAGGATATGTTAATCCACAAGCAGATACCCAGATTGAACTGGCCTTGTCAACCGTAGATTACTCTCTCCGGGCAAGAATATACGAAACCATTCAAACTACTTATCTGAGCCATGACGTTCCACTAGTACCGTTAGTCGAATTCCCAACGTTCGCCGCGATGAAGAGCGACATAACAGGCGTAGAAATACTGCCAAATATGTTCCTATCAACTCCCTAAAGCAATTAATCACTACGAGAGATATCTACCCTATTTCCAATAATATAATGATGAAGGGCTATGATGAACGACTTCGGATCTGAAAAATAATGTTGATCCGTGTGAGGTCTGAGCCCTTATACTTAGCTAATCACATTAAGTTTTCCAGCAGAGTCTTAGAGCACCCACCCACGAACCTCATCCTTTTGATAGATTTTTCCTGACCTTGCACAAAGAGATTCCCAAGTAAGCCCTCTTCCGAGGGTGATAATATCAAGACTTCCCCGATTCCATTCAATTCAGACATAAGAGCCAATATTAAAGCGGAATAAAGGAGGACTAGCTCGTTATCTGAGCTTTCCACGACTACTATCGCCTTAGACTCGCGTGGTATATAGAATGATACAGGTAGCTGGATGCCCGAAGGGCTTGCTAGGTATGCATTTTCTAAGTACTCATGCCCTTTTGCTTGCAACAAGCTCTTGATTTCTTTCTTACACTCAATAGTAGAGTCGGATGAGAGTAGTAGCTTATACAGGGCCTTCATGGCTAGGAGTGCTAGCATTCCCTTGTCTGTTAGACTGTAATATATTTCCCTACCTATCTTCTTGGATGATACCGCACCGCCATTTTCGAGCATTCTGAGATACTTAGCCGCTGTACTACTATTAAGATTACATCTATTTAATATATGAGTTTTTTTGGATGAACCATGTGATAATTGTACTAGGACACACTTGAATATATCAAAGTAGCCCCTATAGCGCCTGCTATGTGTATCTCGTTCCATAATCTCTTCACTGTATAGTTTGATGTTCAAATGTTATGCACCCTTGTTACTCCGTGTCAAGAGCCTTGTTGACGCGTTAATATCTGAATGGTTTGATAATACATGTAAAACCATCGATGATAACGTTGGTGGGCCCGCGGGGATTTGAACCCCGGACCACGGGGTCCCGAGTCGGGCACCGCCCCCTGTCGGGGCTCGGCGTACCCCGCATCCTAGCCAGGCTAGACGACGGGCCCTTCATTCCGTTTTGTGTTCATCATTAGTAACAGGAGTCATCCAGTTATAATAGTTTAGGAGAAGATATTTAGACTCTAGCTTAATTTCTTAATGATGGTGATTCGACCATTGTCTATAACGAGGCCTGGAGACTACGTGATCGCTATAATAGCTAGGCGTATTGCTGGAGACATTGTAATGAGTGAAGATCCAGGTTCTGCGCTCAGGAAATGGAGAGAATATTTTGGAGCAAGCCAGCATGAAGTAGCAAAACAAATGGGTGTCTCAGCAAGCGTAGTCAGCGACTATGAGAAGGGGAGAAGGCTCCCTGGAGCCCGGTTCATCCATAGATTTGTCTCAGCTCTAATAGTAATAGACCAGTCGAGAGGCTGGACAAAGATTCAAGAATTAACTAGGACGCTGGGCCTTCCGGCTGGAGCGATCATCGACATGAGAGAGTTCAGAGAAGCATTGACAATTGAGCAATTGCTAGAAGCTGTGAAGGGCGTCCTTCTCGCCCCTGACTATCCAATAAATAAGAGGGTCTATGGCTATACGATTGTTGATAGCATTAAAGCGATCGCAACATTATCTGGCATGCAATTCTACGCCCTGCTCGGTGGGACCCCTGAGCGTGCAATTGTATTTACAGGCGTACGCATGGGTAGGAGTCCGATGGTGGCAGTAAGGGTTTCACCAGTAAAGCCAGGAATCGTAGTCATACATGGTCCAAGGGAGAAATTGGATCCTCTAGCAGTTGAACTTGCAAAGCTTGATGGCGTGCCATTAATACTTAGCTTAGCCGAGTCTGTTGATGAGCTAGTTAAGGGTCTAAGAAAGTATAGCGTTGGGGAGGCTATTCTTCCTGTTGGAGCTTTAGGATAGCCTCAGCTATATCTCCTCCAGTTTCTTCGAGGGCCTTCCTGGCCTCTTCAAGCGATACGCCCGCCTGTTCTGCTACTAGGGCAACATCTTCCTCGGTGAATGGTGGCTTTTCCTCTTCCTCTTTCTTCTCGACCTTCTTGATTTCACCAGTTATGTATAGCATTGGTGGTTGGCCCTTAGCCTTCATGATCATAACTTGTGGATCTTCAACCATGAGCTGTTCTCCTGTGTCGAGTTCTATGGTAACCTTTATGGCATTGACTTCTTCTAGTTTTATTCCAAGCCTTTTCATAGCTTTCTGCAGATCTCGGGGGCTCATGCCGAACAATGAACTTCACCAGGGATACTCTTGGATGGTTCTAGGTTAAATCTGCATAATGAGAAGAATTGGGTTTATAGGAAAATATTTGTTTATTTTCCAAGAGCTTTAAGTAACGCTATCAGTCTGCCAAGCCCTTTGGCGACTTCGGGGTCTTTTAGGCTAGCGAGTAACTCACTTAGACTCGCTGGTTTTGAGTCTTCTTGGAGGGCCTCGGCGACGTCTCCTAGCTTGTTTAGGAGGCCTTCGATTGAGTCTCCCAGTTTCATTGTTCCAGTCGTGATTACCATGTCGAATATGCGGTTGATCACTTCTGGCTCTGTGATGGCTACTAGCATGTCTAGTAGTCCGCTTTTCTCGAGGTTCTTGACTAGTTCTAGTAGTTTTGATAGTACTTCTTGGAACTCTGGATTTTCGAGTTCAGTTAAGAGTTGTGCAAGAGGGTCCCTCTCACTCATTCCTACCACCCGCTCTCACCCAATTTTGTCGGATCTGTTGCCTCGAAGTATGCTTTAAACACAGGCCTCCATTTCTCCGGGTCTCTTAGGCTAGACCAGTATGCTGCGATGAATAGGTCTTCTAGCATTCTCTTGAATTTGCTGAACTTGACGGGTATAACTGGGTGTTCATAGGAGCTGATCACGAAGGTTGCTGTGCCGTTAGCTACGATTGGACAGTTTGTTCTTCCAGTGAACTTGGCATCGTAGCCGAGTATTCTATCTACCACTACCTCGGCACCGAGGTGTGCGGTTACGCCTGTCTTGCTCGTAGGTGTATTGTTGCAGTCACCGATTGCGTATACATCGTCGAATCCCTCTACCTCGAGGGTGTATTTGTTCACCTTGATGAAGCCGTCTTCGTCCTTCACACTATCAGGTGTCATTTCAATCTGGGGTCCCTTGTTTATTGGGATTACAGCGGCAACGTCGTATTCAAGCTCTTCTCCCTCCATGGAGTATATCTTCTTGTTTTCAACGTCAATGCTCTCAACTGTAAACATTGTCATTACAGTGACTCCCGCCTCTTCCAGCTTGGGTTCGACGATTTTCGCCATTGTCTCTGATGGGTATGCGTGTATGAAGGGTAATGCTAAGATGACTTCAACCTTGTCTTTCCGGCCCATCTTCTTCAGCGTATAGCTGGAGAGGAACGCTGCCTTATGTGGAGCAG
>WAKH01000019.1 GCA_015523485.1 Thermodiscus sp.
CTGGAGCTCACGTTGAGATCACCAGCTCCTACCCAGTTGTAAACATATGCTATAATGCTAGTTGTGGATCAATGATTACATTCTCGCCTTGGGAGCAGTATCCTACAGTCAAGTTCCAAGTGGAGGCTGAAGTGCCAGGTCAAGGTATGCATAATGTTACAGTAAACGTGACAATGCATCTGATGCCTTTCACGAAAGTATACTATAAGGCGTTTGACATCCTAACCAATGAGAGCCTGAATAAATCAGTATCTGGTGGCAAGAGTTTAATCATAATATTACATGATCCTAGAACGCATGTTACGATTGTGAATGGGACAACCGAAGTCAATATTTCTGCTAACGCCGTGTTATTATCTCCGGGCGTCTACAAATTCAGGATCTCCTATGCTAAGCCAGCTAATTATCTTGGCCCAGATAGCTTGTTGTGGAGGGAGATACTTGTACAGGCGGTTCCGGGTAAAGTACTTGTATACGACGAATCTGACTTCAAAATAGAAAAATTAACCTCTAATATAGAGATAAATACCGTTCCGGGTTCGACACTGAAGCTGATATACAATGAGACAACGGTAACGACGACAATAGAGAGTAAGACGACGACATACGTCGTACCAGCAGGGACGCTCAAGATAATACTCTCATTGCCCGTAGACGGAGTCTTGATAGGTGATGAAAATCTACTGACCAAGACATATGAAGTAGTAATGTATCCAGGAGATACTCTTCGAATCTCATACTCGTACGAGGACGTTCTTGGCAAGATAACGATAAGAGGACCTGTCGGTGCAGAGCTGATAATAATACCGCCGTGGTCTACACCATTCCATCCCGTTAAATACAACTTAACTCTTACAAGCGAAGCAACAGACCTCTGGGCATACCCTGGAATCTATATAGTGAAGGCGACAATAAGAGTACCTGAAAACTACTTGGGACCAAAGATTCCTACAATTACGTTTAACGTGACAGTTGAGAGAGGGGTAACCACGTGGGTTGATGTCTATTCCCAGGGCAATATTAGCGATGTGATAAGTCTGTTCCAGCGATCATCATATGTGACTATCGAGACTAAGCCAGGATATATTATTGCTATTCACTATGATAATAAAACGTTCAAGTACAACATGACCACGGGTAAAATACGTCTTGTAATGCCTCCCGGCAACTATACCATTGACTTGATCGATCCGTCTAAAAACGTTATAGTTAACACTAAGCAACTCAACATAGTCGGACCAGGGAACATAACGTTCTCAATCCAACCGATATTAAGTACAACAACCACGACAACCACGACGACAACTACACCACCTCCTGAGAAAGGCTTCGACTACAAGAAGCTAGCGGTACTAATAGCGATACCTGTTATCGTAGGAATAGCGGCGTTCTTGATACTACGGATGAAAACAAAGCTTTCACCATTATAACCACGATCAACGATCTGTATTCGAGGGTGACGGCGGCTGGAAAAAGTAGTCATAATAGGTGGATGTAGATTTATTGGCTACGACGTTTCATTAACTCTTAGAGACTCCGGCTACGTCCTCACTATAATTGATGATCGCAAGTGCCCCTCCAATCCCCCTAAAGATATAGAACTAATATTTACTAATTTTGAAGATTTTGATAGACTCTTGGAAGCCGTCAAAGACGCTGACATAATATTCAACTTCCACGAACATAGTGGAGTCCTAGAATCAATGAGATCTCCAGAGAAAGCATACCATGCAAATACGACCATACCATACCTACTATATCGATTAATCCCTAAATCCAGGACTGAGAGAATAATCCATGCCTCATCAGCCGCAGTCTACGGAGAAGCCGAAGCAATCCCCATAAACGAAAACCACCCAACCAAGCCCATAAACTGGTATGGAGCAACTAAACTCGCCGGAGAAATCCTAGTAAACAACATCTTAATAGAAAGAAGAGTCGATGTAGTCATCCTACGCTTCTTCAACGTCTATGGCCCGGGAGAGTGGCTAAGAGAAAACCCGGGAGTCATACACAACTTCATTATAAACGCGCTAACAGGAGAGCCTCTAAGGATAGAAGGCGACGGCACTCAGGTCAGAGACTTCATACATGTTGCCGATGCTGTTAGAGCCTCGATAACGGCGATGAAGCTGGAACCAGGAATCTACAATGTTGGTTCAGGGCGTGGAGTATCAATAATCGATCTGGCCAAGTTAATAGCAAGGATCCATGAGGGGGAAATAGACGTTATACTCGCAGCCAAAC
>WAKH01000020.1 GCA_015523485.1 Thermodiscus sp.
ATAGTCTTTTTAACCCGATTCCCGTTGTGCCAGCTATGATCACTATTTTTTCGACAGAGTGATCCTGGCTCAATCTCGGTTCCCATGGATGTTGTAGTATTCGTTGATTAATCAACTTAACAGTTTCCTAACTGATTCGATAGCCTGCGTATTAGGTGTAATTATTAAACCATCCGTTGTAGTCATGATGCTAGGCGTAGGAGATGGGTAAAACGATATCAGTGGTACTGGAATATGGCAAGTGCAGTTGGGGAGCATGCTACTTCTGCGGCTGGGGTAAGCGTAAAGCAGAAACAACGTTAGACCAGTTAAGAAGAAAATACCTGAGAATAATCGATAAATATAGGAATATAGATGTTGTAAAGTTATTCTCGTCGGGGAGCATGGTAGATCCCAGACAGTTCCCTCTTGAATTCACTAGATGGTTAATTGAAGAGGCTAAAAAGAGGGGAATAAAGGAGATCGTGATTGAAGCTAAGGCTGACGATGTGACAATTGAGAATCTAGATGCTATTTACATCGATGGTATAAAGATAACAATCGCCTTAGGGCTCGAGGTCGCTGACGACATAATCCTTCTTAGATACTATAGGAAAAATACAGGAGTAAAGGACTACATCAGGGCGGCAAAACTCCTACGTTCAAGAGGGTTCGGATTAAGAAGTTACCTCCTGGTTAATGGTCACCCGATAATGTACCACAACAAGGACGTACAGGAGGAGTTACTCGAGCGTACGATACACCTTTCCGCACAGTATAGTGACTCTATAGTGGTAATCAACACGTATCCACACAGAGACACGCGCCTTCTACTCGACTGGCTCGATGGCAGATGGAAACCCCTAGATGAGGGGCAGTTCAAGGATATGGTGGAAGGAGTAATACATAGGCTTGGAGGAAGGAAGATAGGGGAATGGAAGTATGAGTACAACGGCGTAGTAGTAGAGGCTGATCATAGCAATTTCGCATTCGTACCGAAGATACCGAGAAGACTCCGGCAGAAGATTAAGGGCGTAGGTAAGGATATATTATTACATCCCCACTTCGAGGTATGGCAGGACTTCTTCACTAGATTCTATAGGCCTCCACCTGGTAAAGAGTATGCATTACTACTTCCATGCAGTTATCGGAAACCATACAAGAAGAGTAAAACCCATAGAGCAATATTCTCGGCAATCAGCGGTTACCCCTGGTTTAGAAGGATCCATGTGATAGTTGTCTCCACGCCAGGCGTCATCCCTTGGGAGTATCATGACAGGTATCCTTTCACACATTACGATTGGCCTGAATGGCTCGAGACAGAAGAAGTAAAGAAGGACTACATTGATATAACGAAGAACAGGGTGAAAGCTTACCTAAAGGCACATGCAGATAAGTATAAGCTGTTCTTTGCTTTCTTCCACAGCGAGTCGGAGACGCTAGAGGCCATCAAGCAGGCTTTCAAGGAGTTAGGAATCGAGGATAAGCTAGTAATTGTGCTTGATAGGGAAGACTATGAGAGGATCAAAGCTGATATGGGCAAGGAGAAGATTGGTAGCAGTGTTGTGAGACACCCGTTAGCGCTTGAGAAGTTGAGGAGTGTGCTAAAACAGTATCTCGAAGCATCAGATAAAGAATAACACCACTTTAGACTATGATTAGTGTGTGGTGGGCTGGTGGATGAGTAAAACCTCCGACTCCGTATTTAACTAGTGTGGAAGCCCTGCGATAACGACACCAGCCCACTAACAATATATTTTACAGGATGCTTCATAGTGTAACCTAGAGCCGCGGTAGCCAGAACGAGAGACTTCATATTAAAGGATGAGCTGGAGGCTGCCATAATGCTGAAGAGGTTCAGCTACTATGCTGGTCTGGCGATCATTGCATCGAGCTTCTCACTGCTAGGATCAGGATTCTACGGGGCTTACCTCTTCCTCGAATATGGAGCTACTAGTGAGTACTATCCAGCCGTAGTTATGCTTTCGATTGGTCTCGCGTACGTGCTTATGGGCTATCTATTAACTAAGACGGGAACGGAGCCATTGAAAATGAGTGAAGCCGTAGCCGTCACTGTACTTGTATGGCTGCTGGTACCTACTCTGGACGCAATACCCTTTGCAATCGCTCTAGGAATACCATACATAGACGCATTATTCGAGAGCGTGAGCGGGTGGACTACAACAGGCTTGACAATACTATCGGGCCAACCTAGTTCTTGGCATTCAGTTTATGTTCCCGAGGTTAGCGCCATTCCAGAGACACTGAAAGTCTGGAGAACTCTCATGCAATGGGAAGGGGGTCTGGGCATAGTCATATTCACCATAGCACTCCTCGCACCGCCAGGAGTATCTGTCGCAATGCTCTACCTCGCTGAGGGTAAATTCGAGAGACTTGAGGCCAGCCTACGCAGAAGCGCCGTAAAAATGGGTGCAATATACACAGTTTTGACAATCATTGGAACAGTGCTATTCCTACTGGCAGGCATGCCATTGGGCGACGCGCTACAACACTCGATGACCGGCATAGCAACAGCAGGATTCTCCACACATACAGAGAGCATCGGCTACTACATGAATAATACCTGGATACTGGTAGTGGCCGCGTTTGTAATGTTCCTCGGATCAGTGAGCTTCGCGGACCACTTCGCGATACTCACCGGCAAGTTCCGAAACCTCAAAAACAGTATAGAACTCCACGCGCAGCTCGCCATACTTGGAGGGTCCATACTATTAGCATTCTATATGTGGTCGAGGGACCCTTCATTCCACGAGACCTTCAAGCCCATACAAGTATGGTTCCACGTTGTATCAGCATTCGCAACCGCAGGCTTCCAAGCCGGAGACCTACACAACACAAGTGAATCATACAAGGTGCTACTAGCAATACTCTCGATCATTGGAGGAAGCGCCTTCTCAACAGCGGGAGGAATCAAGGTACTCAGAATCTTAATATCGCTGAAGAGTATATCGTATGAGGCTGACTTAGTCGTTCACGCAAGGGGATACATGCCTAGGAGGAGGCTCGGAAACTACGTACTTAATGAGGAGTTAATCAGGAGAACACTAGCAACAGTCACAGCCTTCGTACTGACATATGCGTTCTTGGTAATAATGATGGCCGCAATGTATCCCGGAATGTATGACTTAGGCGACATACTATTCGAGGTCGCCAGCGCAATGGGCAATGTAGGATTAAGCACAGGAATATCTGCTGCAGCAGCACCAGTAGGAGTCA
This sequence comes from Thermodiscus sp., assembly GCA_015523485.1. Classification (GTDB taxonomy): domain Archaea; phylum Thermoproteota; class Thermoprotei_A; order Sulfolobales; family Acidilobaceae; genus Thermodiscus. The sequence goes on from WAKH01000020.1 coordinate 3,217, forward strand.
AATCACTCCTTATCGCAGGCATGCTACTTGGACGATTAGAAGTCGTCGCCTACATTGCCGCCCTCAGATTCGTATTCTGGAGACGCTAACTCGTCAATCATCTTGGACCTCAATACGCGCTTCTTAACATGCTCTGGCAATACTATATCTTCTTTCCTTGCTGGTGTCGACCTCCTAATAATCATACCTCGACCATCAATTATATCGACTTCATGCATGACGAGGCTATGGGGTGTTTGCCTCATCTTCTCAACGAGCACGTATCTTCTTAACTCGCCTCCTCTTATGTACCTTCTAAACCTTATGATGCCATCTGCTACGTGCTCAACGCCCCAGCCAAATGCTTGAGCTGTTGTTATAGCGTATTGGCTTACGAGATAAGTTGTAAAGTCCCATTTATAGAGGACCCTTTTTACGATATAGCTGTATTTACGCGCCATTGCTGGTTTGTCCAGCCAGAATGCACTCATCGAATCAATTACTAATCTAGCCCTGCCGTAGCCTAGCTTCTTCTTGGCTTCAAGGATCTTCTCAATCAACTCTTCTATGTCAAGCTCCATAAGGCTCCATTCATCATTCTTCCCTCTCATAAGTGCGTCAATTATAATCATCTTACCTGTATCAACAGCCTTGGCGAAGTCCATGCCAAAAAGCAAAGCTTGCTTTATGATACTCTCCCTGCTCTCCTCTGTTG
>WAKH01000021.1 GCA_015523485.1 Thermodiscus sp.
CCTACTATCGGCAGGCCAACAGGGTAGTAGTTATATTCAAGACCAGGTATTCTAGCATGGTCTTCCAGCCTGGTATGAAGACGCTTAACATAAACGTGAGTGACAGCTACTGGAATCCAGCTATAGCGGTGAAGGCGGCCAACGCCTTGGGATGCATTAGGAGGCAGAGTGGTGGACTAAGTTTCTCACTCAGCCTAATCTTCGGGTTGTTAGGCGCTCTACTCTCTGGCATAAACTTCATCTCCTCCCTTGGAACAACGGGTAAGCTGATCGCCTCATTCATTGTCTCTATAATAGCCGCGGTTGCTCTCTGGGAGGCTCTAACATGGTGTAAACGTAAGAGTATACCCATGTATTTCAAGGAGCCTCTCCTCGAGGAGCTAGTCTCTAAGGCTGCCGCGATCCTCAGGGAGTGTGAGAGGGGAGGGAAGTGTCAGGGTACAACGACTATAGGTGGTGACTCTATGGCTTATAGGGCTAGGATGTGGCGGTTAAAACTGTTGAAACCGCGTGTAGAGTTCTCAAAGCTGAAATTCGTGGGATTAGTTGCTAAGTTCAGGGTTAAGGAGAAGAGCTCGAGTTAAACGTTTCAACCCGTTCGACCCATATAGTTATGTGGTGAGCCTTGATGACTACAGCAGACTATATCAATAGTACCATTTGGATGCTGTTCTGGCTACTATTCCTGTTCGCGATGATCTCGCCAGCGCTAAACATGAGGCGCCTCCAGGCGGCTAGGCTAGCCCTGATACGAGCATTAGAGAGGAAGTATAATTGGCGGGTCATAACGATGATACACCGCGAGGAGAGGGTGTCATTCCTCGGCATCCCGATCCGTAGATATATTGATATTGATGATAGCGAGGAGGTATTAAGAGCGATCCGCACAACGCCTCCCGGCATGCCAATAGCCTTGATCCTACACACTCCTGGGGGCCTGGTGTTAGCTGCTAGCCAGATTGCTAGGGCTTTAAAGAGACATAATGGTAAGAAGATCGTCATAGTTCCACACTACGCGATGAGCGGTGGAACACTAATAGCACTAGCCGCTGACGAGATACTAATGGATCCAAACGCAGTCCTAGGACCACTAGACCCGCAACTAGCAGCTAGTCCCAACGGTCCAGTTGTCCCAGCGCCGAGCATTGTGAGGGTTGCTGAGTTGAAGGGTAAGGATGCGAGCGATAATACACTGATCCTCGCTGATGTGGCCAGGAAGGCTATTGAAGAGATGCAGGAGGTCATAGTGGAGTTGCTCGAGGATAAGATGGGCAAGGAGAAGGCTAAGGAGATAGCAAAGCTTCTAACTGAGGGCAGGTGGACGCATGACTATCCAATAACTTATGAGAAGGCTAAGGAGATAGGGTTGCCGGTGAAGGAGGGGATTCCTGAGGAGGTTTACAGGCTCATGGAGTTGTACCCACAGAGTCCACACAACAGACCCGGAGTTGAATACTTACCTCAGCCTCTTCCAGCACCTCGTCATCAGGGGACCCAGCGAAATTAAACCTCTTGTGTTTCAGTAGCGAGTTTTTCTAGTATCGTCTTGATCTCTGTTCCAGGTGCTACCTTAACGACTCTTATACCACGCTCGTTCATATAAGCCTCTCCGCCTGGTCCGAAGAATGTTGCCACTATAACGTTGCAGTCCTTGTTTAGCTCGTAGATCTTCTCCCTCTTAGTATGTCTCCCATGCCCATGGCCGTGGCCATGTTCTCCCCTGTAGGGGTTCTCAACGACCTTCTCCAGGATTATATCTCCTCCCCCCAGCCTATAGTGGTAGAAGTATTTTGAGTCGCCGAAGTGGCCGACCTTGACGTGTATTCCATCGTCCGTTCCTATCGAGACGCATATTCCTGACATGCCCCTCTTCGCCTCCTGTAAATGATGATGTGCACCCTGCCATGATATTATGTGTTACCTATGTATTGCGGCCATGTCTTCGCTCCACGGATCCCGACCTCGGCGATCTCCTGCTGGGATGGCAGTTCGAGGAGCATGCTTTCAAGCATTCTCATATAGTAGTCTGTATCATACTCTTCCTCGCCCGATAGCTCCCATACTGGCTGGGGGCCTCGTTTTGTTACAACGTATTTGACCCTGTCAACTATGAGCCCCTGCTCTAGGAGGCGTCTTGTATAGGCTTGAGGCCTCCTAACCCCCTCGCCGACCCGCCTCTCAATTGTTAGGAGGCGTAGAGGGACCCGGCCCTCTCTAAGAGCCTCCATAGCCACGTCTATTATGACCCGCGTCTTGGACAGTGTTTGGGTGAATGAGTAGGGGTCCCTCGCACGCGATAATATGTTGATCACAGCCCTTTGAAGCCTTGCTATGAACTCCGGCGTGTCGCGTCTAACAGCCATTATCCCCTTGAGCTTAACTCCTCCATCGATGAGGCTTCCATAGTACTTGTTGACTGCTCCGGGACCCTTCCGGGTTGGTGGTATGTAGAGCCAGTAGTATCTTGCCTCAAGCTTTAGAGGGACTCCCACCCTACTCCTTATCCTCTCCATTAACTCCTCCACTGTAGCCTCTGGCTCCACGGGCTGTATGAAGATCGAGTCTACTATGGAGTGTATAACCATGTAGCCTGCCCTCTCAGCCTCCTCCTCGGCTATTGATAGGGCCATTCTGGCATAGGCTGTTACACACTCATACGCGGTTATGCTTCCGAAGAGGCTGTTCCTGTAGCCGAGGTAGCCGAAGCCGGATACGAGTATCCACTTGATAGCCTCACTCCTCTCCTTGACCCTCGGGTCCCTCATGCCAGAGGATTTTATCCTAGCCCTCCTCTCCACGAGCCGCCCGAGAACTATTGAGACGAGGCCCGGCTCGTCTAGGCATATTCTATGCCCTACCCCTGGAGCTATCTTGTAACTTGTGCATGTGGGCCTCTCAACGGTCTCAGAGCTTATGTTGTGTATGTGTATGAGGCTTGGGTATAGGCTTGAGTAGTCCAACTGTATGATGTTCCAGTACAGGCCCGGCTCCGGTATCCTAGCGGCTCCAGCCATGTCGGCGGCTGTCATCATGCGGAGGCTCCTGAAGGACTCGGCCCTCGGGGTCCCTGGGTCTAGTAGGAACCTCCTCTTGTACGCTTCCCTCGCCTCCGCCGCCGTTAATACTTTCCCTATCGCGGCTCCGTGGGCCTCGTGGTATGGTAGCCATGAGATCCTCATCCACTCTATGATTCCCCATGGTGAGACGAGGTTTCGGGTTGGATCGAACCAGAGCCACTCATGCCTCCCTGTGTCTATCTGGTGCCTGGTCTCCAGCCTGGATACTACTATGTGGGGCCTCATCGAGTCGAGTATGTCTAGGGCCTCGTAGGGGTCCCTCAGCTTTAGTCTTAGCCCACAGCATTCTAGGAGGTAGTAGTCGGCCCTCTCCCATGGGGCTGAGATGGGCCCGTGCCAGGAGTAGGCTTCTAGGGATGCGATTGTTAGGGGCGGAGGCTCATAAAGGGGGTCCCCTGGATCCTCGAGGGGCTCTATTCCCTTGGCTGTTAGCTTCACCCTGGTTCCCGGAGGGACCCCTAGCTCCCAGATCGCCGTCACTAGGGGTCCCGGGTACTCGTTTACCCTCCTCGCCACTCCCTTGGCTTCGAGGGTTCTTGATACGTGGTTTAGGAGTGAGGGGTTCTCTGAGGCTATTACTACTACTCCGGTGGCTTCATTGTACCATGGGGGTTTGAGCCAGTCCTCAACCCATGCTTCTATCTCGTCGTGGTGGATTCCATTGGCTATTTCTTCGGGCGTGTAGTATGGTGAGGGTTTGAGGTATGCCTTGAATACCGCGTGTACCCTGGTGTATGTTATTCCCTCTTCCACCGCTATTGCTAGATTTAGCCCTCCCCTTACTGGTTTAGCGTCTAGGAATACTCCCTCCAACCGGGGGTCCCTCGGGTCCCTGGTTGTCGCCGCGTTATTGTTTAGGCCTGCGGGTACATGGTTCCCGTAGGGGTCCCTGGGGTGGGTGTATGTATTCCTGTGCCTGCCTATAACGTGGTTTATTAGCTTGAAAATGCATATATCTGTTAGCGATATAAACGCGTATAGCGATAGTATAGCGTGGGGAGATGCTGTAGATTGCCAGAGTACAGTAGCGTGAAGGTGTTCACTAGGCTGCTCAAGTACTTGGTGAGGGGTAGGGGCCTCCTATTCACGCTAGCCATCATACTAGTCGTATTGATGTCCTACGCCAACGGTATAGTCCCCATCCTAGTTAGGAGGGCCATTGACTCGGGAGTGATACCAGGCAACCTAGACACTGCAGTCTACTATGGCCTCCTCATAATAGGCGCAACCCTACTAGCCGGTATACTGAGCTTCACGAGTAGATACATACTCACTAAGCTGGCCCAGGAGACAGTATACCAGCTCAGGATGGATGCATTCCTATCAATACAAAGGCAGTCGATGGACTTCTTCGACAACACCCTAGTCGGCCAATTAATATCCAGGGTAACTAATGACGCTGAAAGGATATCCAGGTTCATATCCTTCAGGCTGAGGATGCTCGTCTACTCGCTCTTCCTCATAGCAATATCAATATACTACATGTACAGTATGAGTCCAGAACTCACCCTTATAGCGGCTGGCGCGATAGTGGCTGTAGTATTCGTGATGACCCGATACGGAAACCTGGTCAGGCCGGTTTATGACGAGATAAGGCATCAGACAGGAGTGCTCGCCGGGATTGTGACGAGTTCTATAGCCGGGATAAAGACTGTGAAGTCCCTCGCAATAGAAGACACGATATACTCGAGGTTCACAAGCGAGAACGACAAATACTATGACTACAGCTTGAAGGCTTCAAAACTATCAGCCCTCTACGGGAACTCACCCTTCCTAATAACAGGCGCCGCAATGTCCGGTATGCTATACTTTGGTGGACAAGCCATAATCTCAGGCGTACTGACGGTAGGGTCCCTCATAGCATTCCTCACATACATGCTCACGCTAACGTGGCCCCTCGTAGCGTTGGGGTTCTCGATAGGGGATATACAGAGGGCTGTGGCCGCCTCCAAGAGAATATTCGACATAATCGACTCAAAGCCCAGGGTACGTGAGGACCCAGATGCCATAGAATTACGTGAGGTAAAGGGAGAGATAGTCTTCGACAACGTATGGTTCGAGTATAGGCCGGGGAAGCCAGTGCTACGGGGATTATCGTTCAGAGTAGAGCCCGGGGAGAAGGTTGCAATAGTGGGACCCCCAGGGTCAGGTAAGTCAACGATCCTCAAGCTACTCCTCCGGTTCTACGACTTCCAGGATGGTAAGATACTGCTCGACGGCATCGACATTAGGAGGATAAAGATAGACTCGCTGAGGAGAAACATAGGCTACGTGCCGCAAGAGCCCTTCATATTCAACAGGAGCATCAGGGAGAATATCGCGTTAGGAAACCCCGATGCCTCGATGGAGGAGGTAGTCGAGGCGGCGAGGATAGCGAAGATACATGACTTCATCGAGTCACTCCCCAGAGGCTACGACACGCTCGTCGGAGAGAGGGGTGTGACCCTCTCCGGAGGGCAGAGGCAGAGGCTGGCCATAGCTAGAGCCCTAGTTGCTAAGCCAAAGATACTCCTGCTAGATGATCCGGCCTCAAACCTAGACGCTGAAACAGAGAAGAGGCTAGTAGAGGACTTGAAGAAGATACTGGAGGATAGGACAGCGATCATAATCACTCAGAGGCCATCCCTCCTCAAACTCGTTGACAGGATCGTAGTCGTGGTAGACGGGCGGGTCGTCGAAGAGGGGACATTAGATGAGCTACTGGCTAGGCGGGGAGTCTTCTACCGTCTATACAGTGAGGGGTGGGGGTGACCAATTATGGCGGATAAGTCGTCGATAAAGCTGCTGAGAAGGTTCCTGGGAGAGGCCTTCACTCATAGAAGGACCCTGATACTAGTATTGATAGCCATAGTGGGCTCGTCCCTGGCAAGCCTAGCCTCCCCATACATCCTCGGATACGCTATAGACAAGTACATCGTCCCCGGCAAATGGGAAGGCCTCCCAGTGATAGCTGGCATCTACCTGGGAGCGTTACTAGCTCAGTGGGGCTTCTCTACCATGAGGACCTGGTACGTGCAAGTCTTCGGCCAGAAGGTCCTTTACGACCTCAGGAATAGGGCCTTCCAGAGGCTCCTCCAGGGCAAGATAGACTACTATAAAGATAAGCAGACGGGGGACCTGGTCTCAAGGGTGATTAACGATACGAGCATCGTGAACGAGGTATTCATATCGGGCCTCCTGGGGAGCTTGGGAAGCCTCCTCTCACTTATTGGTATAATAATCGCTATGCTCTTGTTAAACATCCAATTAACCCTTGTGGCCCTAGCAACAGTCCCCCTAATGGTAATCGCGGCCAAATACTTCGGGGGGAGGATGAGGAGGGCCTACAGGGAGACTAGGGAGAAGATAGCGAAGGTCTCCAGCATAGTGGAGGAGAGCGTCTCCGGCATCGAGGCTATAAAATCATATCGACAGGAGGAACACGTGACGAGGGAATTCGACAGAGCTGGAAGGGAGACGATAAGAGCCTTCCTGAAGGTAGCCATCTACATGGGAATATTCTGGCCATTAATGAACCTAGCAACGATAATATCGGTGGCGGCAGTCCTCATCTATGGAACCTACCTAGTATCCATAGCAGCCACCAGTATAGGTGTTGTGGCGGCATTCGTCCAGTACGTGCAGAGGTTCCGGGGGCCCATAAACAACGTCGTTAGCCTATACGACTCTCTACAGTCAGCCCTAGCATCACTTGAGAGAATATACGATATAATCGATGGCGTGGAGAGCGAGGAAGAGGGAGGATTAAGCATAGAAAAGCTCGAGGGCAAAATCGAGTATAGAAACGTATACTTCGAATACGAGAAGGGCAGGCCGGTGCTCAAGAACGTCACGTTCACGGTCGAACCGGGAGAGTCGATAGCTATCGTAGGCGAGACTGGGGCCGGTAAGACGACGTTAGTAAACCTGCTAATGAAATTCTACCTTCCCACAAGCGGAGAGATACTTCTAGACGGAATAGACATTGCGAGGATAAACACTCGGTCATTGAGGAGTAGGATAGCCTACGTTCCCCAGGAAACATACCTATTCCCTGGGACTATCATGGACAACATAAGGATATCGAAGCCAGAGGCAAGTGATGAAGAGGTAGTAGAGATCTGCAAGACGCTAGGAATACACGAGTTCATAACAAGGCTACCGAACGGCTATGAAACTGATGCTGGCGAGGCTGGGAAGAGGTTATCAACGGGAGAGAAGCAATTGATAGCTATTGCCAGGGCTATGCTCAAGGATCCTGATATCGTGGTCCTAGACGAGGCCCTCTCTAGCGTGGATCCCAAGACGGAATCACTGATAAGGAGAGCTATGAAGAAATTGATGAAGGACAGGACGAGTATCCTAATAGCCCACAGGCTGTCAATGGCCCTCGAGGCCGATAGAATCATCGTATTAGAGAATGGCGAAATAGTAGAGATAGGGACCCCGCGAGAGCTACTTGAAAGGAAGGGCAAATTCTACAGCCTATACAAGGCGCAGATGGAGTCTGCTGTTGCAAGCTATAGTCTCCCATTAACCAGGGGTAGAACCCTAGACTAGCAACCCCACTATCCCCTAAGGTATACTATCTAATACTGTCAACAAGCACATTCCCTCATGGGGGCATTGTTTGGAGAATCTCCATGTGAGGCCTAAGCTGAAGCTCTCCCTGACGATAGATGATAAGGAAGTGGTTGATGAGGAGGTTGCAAGCCTCCTCTACATGATAGACAGGCTTGGATCTATTATAAGGGCTAGCAAGTACTTGGGAATACCCTACTCTCGTGCGTGGGAGAAACTCACTAGATGCGAGAGGCTACTGGGCCAGAAACTCGTACACGCACGTAAGGGTGGCGCCAGGAAAGGAGGCGCTGAGCTAACAGAGGTTGGAAAACTGATCCTGCACACATACATCACGTATTATAATAGATTAACTGGCCGCAACTTCCAACCCATTCGTGCGGAGCCTCCCTTCGAGCAGCGAGAGAGGGCGGTCTTCGCCGGTAGCCACGACATCCTAGTTAGCAATCTTATAGGAGTATTGAAGAATCGGGGCCTAGACATTGATGCATACTGGCTCGGTTCTATAGGTGGGTTGAACTCTGTCTTGTATGGTGAGGCAGATATAGCGGGATTACACTTGCTCGACGAGGAGACTGGTGAGTATAACATCCCCTATTATCGAGCGTTGAACCTTTCAAGCGTAGCTGTCCTTGTAAGAGGGTATGAGAGGGCTATTGGATTCGTATCGAGGCGGAAGATGGGTGTTGATGAGATACTTGAGGGTTTATTGAGTGGAGAGCTGAGGATTGTGAACAGGCAAGCTGGTTCAGGATCACGTAAACTCCTCGACTCCCTCCTTTCCAGGAAGGCTGTTGAGCTTGGTATTGGGAGCTTAGAGTATCCAGGGCTAGTCAGGGGATATGATTACGTGGTTCCTACTCACTTCCACGTGGCGGAGGCTGTTGCCCGGGGCGAGGCTGATGTGGGATTAGCGATACAACACGTTGCTGGTCTCTATGGGCTCGAGTTCTCTCTTGTCGGTTATGAGAGGTATGATTTCGTTGTTAGGAGGGATTTCATGAAGATGTATGGAGATTTGTTCTTGAATGCTCTGAAGGAGTTCGTGAAGTCTTCTCTCGGCAAGTTCTCTGGCTATAGGGTTGATGATAGTGTTGGCCTGGTGGTCGAGGGTTAAGGGTCTATAGTCAAGGTTTATTATACCGTTATCGGATTATTGATAACGGGAGTCGAGAGTGGAGAGAAGCACACTCCTAGCCTCAGCCATAATCATACTCGTCGTGATAGTCTTAGCATCATACACGTTCCTATTAAACAATAATAGCACGATAGCCGTAAAGGCAACGACTACGACAAGCCTCTACGCAACTGGCTTACTAGACTACCTCGGAGACAAATTCGAGGAAAAACACCCAGGTGTATCAATACAGTTCGTAGCCGTTGGCAGCGGCGAGGCCCTACGTAGGGC
>WAKH01000022.1 GCA_015523485.1 Thermodiscus sp.
GAGTAGGCCTGTTAGGCCTGTTAGTTTGATGAATTCTCGGCGGGTGAGTCTCGTTCCTGAGGTCATGGTAGAAGCTCCCGGGCATGTATGGTTTGTGATGGTTGTTATTTAAGTCCTGTTATTTATATGTTTGAATAATATTATTTTATGTTATTTTTACATGAGATGTATGATAACAAGAGGAGTATAGAGGTATTCAATTTCTACACTAAGCGGTTTAGAACCATTCACAGGGATACGTATTTTACCTTAGAAGGAGTGAATACTATACTCGGGGCTAAAAATGGGTGCTTTCTTCCAGGGTAACGAGCTCTGGATAATTCTACTAATCCTGTTGCTGATACTAGGACCTACCAAGTTGCCTGCCCTTGCAAGGGGGTTAGGCCAGGCTATTAGGGAGTTCAAGAAGGCAAGCCAGGGAGTCTATGACGAGGAAACCAAGGAGAAAAAGTCGGAGAAAGAGGTTGATGATAAGCTTCTAATGGAGCTTGCCAAGAAGCTCGAGGTCTCAACCGAGGGCAAGTCTAAAGAGGAGTTGAAAAAGGAGGTTCTAGAGAAGGCAAAGGAAAAAGGGCTAATATAACGAGATTATAATCCACACGGTACACTATATTTTTCCCGTAGCTCGTCAAGTATTAGTGACGAGATAGCCTATTGAAGCGGTGGTCAGTAGGAGTTGCCCGACGAGGAAGAGTTCCGCGATGCCCCGGCTGAAGACCAGCCCAGATCGATAAGCGAGCACATAGTAGAGTTATCGATACGCTTGAGAAGGATAGTTGTAGCTGTCGCCATTGCAGGCATAATACTATCAGCCATCCCTGTGGACACACGCTACTATATTCCATTGATCAGCTATTTCCCCAACAAGGTGATCAGCTACGTCCTCCCCTCCGAAGTAGTATGGAGGGGCAAGGTAATCCAAGTCCACATCGCCCAGTACAACCCCTTCGGCGGATTCAACATTCTACTCAAGACCGCGATACTATTAGGTGTTCTAGGGGCGAGCCCCGTCATAGCGCGGGAGATCTATGCATACATAGCCCCCGCCTTATACCCACATGAGAAGAAAAAGATTGTAAGATTCTCATTCGTAGCAGTAGGCCTATTCATGCTAGGAGTCCTAGTAGCCTTCCTGATAGTGATGCCCTTTGCATTCAGGATAATGATAATCACGTCAGCCGCTGTAGCTGGCGACAATACGCTGATAGCCTTCGCAGACGTAGAACAGCTCTTCTCAACCATAATACTCATAGCCGTTGCAACGGGGGTTGCATTCGAGGCGCCGCTAATCGTTTACCTCCTAGTATCGCTGGGAATTGTTAGTGAAGAATGGTTCACGGGCGAGAACAAGAAGTTCGTCCTCCTCGCCAGCCTGGTTCTAGGAGCAGCCATCAGCCCAGATCCAAGTGGAGTGGGAATGCTTGTTATTGGCCTAGCAATGTTCTCGGCTATTCTCACTGCAGCGAAACTTGGTGCTAGGAAGGGTAAGGTCAAGCGTGAGACCGGCTAGTATACTCACCCTTCCGTTATCAGAAGAATTTGCCTGACGTTTGTGACTCCCTTAATGTTCATTATCTTCGAGATTAGTTCTTTGATCTTGTCACTATCTCCTCTAACAACGATTCCCAGCATGCACAGCTCATGTGTGACGTGAATATGTAGGGTTGATACTATGACATCCAGATAGTCGTGCTGCACGTCAATTAGCTCGCTGTCAACACCCTTGACATGGTGGTTGTACATCACACCTATGATTCCAGCAACCTTCCCTCCAGACTCCCAGCCATGCTCCGCGAGGAATAATCGGAGAGCCTCCTGGATTAGCCTCGACTTACTCTTTATCCTGGATTTCTTCAGGAACTCCTCTACCTCTACTGCTAGATCCTTGGGCATATAGACGCCGAACTTTACATTCTCCGTCATAACTCATCCAATTACTAGAATATCATGGTTAAGTTAGCTATATTTAATTAGCACACCATCCTCGATGAATGCAGTCCTATCACAGCGTATATTTGGTAGTGACTCGCCTGGAGACGTTATTACTATAGTCTTGCCTTGCTCCGCTTGATTGATTATGATTCGGGTGAGTGTTTCAAGCTTAGACGGGTGTAGGTTGCTGAATGGCTCATCGAGTAGGAGTATCTCCGGGTCATATGATAGGATTGAGGCGATAGCCACCAATTTCTTCTCACCATAGCTTAGCGACGCGGTTGACTTCTCCAATAGCTTGGTGATGCCAAGTAGCCTTGCAGTCACAGTAACCTTCCTATGTACAGTGTCCTCGTCATAGAGTTGCCTTGGCCCGTAGGCTATCTCATCGTATACAGTCGGGTTTATCATCATTAACTCTGGATTCTGGAATAGTATGCCAAATTTGCTTCTCACGTGGGGTAGCTGGTCTATTAGCGGGGACCCGCGGTAATAGACCGCTCCCTTCTCTGGCCTTAGCAGTCCAGCCATTACGAGTAGAAGGGTGGTTTTCCCAGAGCCGTTGGGACCCTTTATGCAGGTGATTTCTCCCTCACTTACCGCTAGGCTCACATCCTTTATCGCTGGCTCCTTTTCGCCGGGATATGTGTAGGTTACATTTTTGACCTCCAGTATTATCGCCATTTCATCTTCTTACCTCGAAGGGATATTCGTTGAAGGTTCTAGCCTCAATAGCCTGTTGCAGTTTTCTACTGTATGATGCTGATGTAATTATAAGATCTCCTACAACAGTTGACAGGCTCTTCCACTGTCTCTTCAAGCTGTTATCGAAGTGTCTCGCCTCTCTTGCAAGCAGGAGTGATAGCGTGTGTCTAAGGAGCCTTGGAAGGTGTAAGATGAAGATTGTTGTAAGCGCCGTTATCTTCCTCAATAACGGTACACTGTAGAGTTGTCTCGCTAGATTAGGCCATCCAATAAAGTAGAGGGTGGCTATCAAGGGTAGGGGTGCAAGAGTCACTCTTACAACGAATTTCACAAATTCGGGTAGCCCGGTTGATAACTGGTATCTTACTGTCACAATGTCATGGATGCTGTTAATGCTGGTGTTACCGGTTACGAGTATTGGCAACCCTATAATCACGGATAGGAATACAAGGTATAGTATGGCTTTTGAGATAAACCTCAACATGTGTCGGGACGCTATGATTAGGATGATCACGTATGCGGATGCCACAAGCCAAATACGAGGATCATCCATAATGCTAACTAGAAAGGTTAGAATTACCGATACAGTGAACATTGGTACAACAGCTTTTCTTGGCCGACCGTCTACGTTTATCCTATCTACGATTTCAGCGAGATCCCGCAGGAATCTCGATATTATCTTATTCACTCGATTTCACCAGTGACCGCAGTATTCTGCCTATTCCTAGTATGATGACTACGCCGAGGAATCCGGAGAGGATGTAGCCTGTTATGGGATCTAATCCTGGGAAGCTGTAGTCTTCGAATGGTGTGTGATATTCTATGCTTGACTCCTCGCTCAGCCCTAGCTTTTCTGCTGCGATGTCGAGGGGTTCATGATAGCCTACCTTGTCGGCTAGTATTATTCCGAATACGGGGCTGACAATGATTAACAATACAATTAGTAGTATTATTTTTGTCTTCATTTGACGCCACCTCCCGCTCGGAGTAACTCGGGGCTCTTAACCGCTATGTAGGATACGACTAGTCCCGTGATGACGCCTTCAATTATTCCCAGTAGGAGGTGCCATCCACCCATTACGGGAATTGTTACGAGCACGCCGTATGGGAATCTTGGCGATAATCCAATTTCTACTCCACAGACTACTCCTGCTAGGAATACTGATATCCAGCCTGCTAGGAAAGCTGATATGAATATTCTCCTATTCTCGCTTAACCCTGATAGTAGCTTTAATCCAAGCTTGTATATGTAGTAGCCAACGAGTACGCCGACTATCCCCATATTGAGTATGTTCGCCCCTAGTGCAGTGATTCCTCCATCATGGAAGACTATCGTCTGTACGAGTAGGACTAGCGCCATTGTTATACTGCCTAGTGCCGGGCCAAGCAGTATTCCCGCTAGTGCGCTGCCTAGGAAGTGGAGGCTTGTCCCTCCAGGTATTGGCCAGTTTAACATCTGGGCTACGAATATCGCTGCCGCGAGCGTTGTCACTAGCGATATCTTCTCGGGTGAGAACGTTATTTTTTCCTTTGCCCCTATGAATCCATAGTAGACTATTGTTATCGCGTATGTCGCGGCTATCCAGTACGTGTCTAGGAACCCGTCTGGTATGTGCAAGTGGCGCACCATTTATCATAAAAAGGTGCACCTCCCTAAAAAATCTTCCCCGCGATTTTAAACCCAGCAATATATACGAGGCAATCCATCAACATATTGAGGATGGGGGAATCCATTGGAACCTTGGAAATTAGCTTCTAGGAAGCTACTCTCAAGAAGAATACTACTATCCCATGGAGGAGGAGGAAAAGAGACCCATGAAATAATCGAGAACCTAATCAAGAAGATAGTACCCAGTGAATACTGGAAGGTCGGCGAAGGGACAGGCTTAGACCTACTCGACGACTCAAGCCTCATACCCGTCGGAGACAGCATGATAGCCGTGACAATAGACTCCTACACGGTAGACCCTATAATCTTCCCTGGAGGAGATATCGGCATCCTAGCAGCCAGCGGTACAATAAACGACCTATTAATGAGCGGAGCCCGCCCGATAGCCGCACTAGACTCCATCGTAGTCGAGGAGGGCTTCGAGATAGAGACTCTGGCTAGGATCATACACAATATGGCTGAAACATTCACAAGAAACGGAGTCGCAGTAATCGGCGGAGACTTCAAGGTAGTCCCCAAAGGAAACCTTGACAACATAATCATCACCACAGTTGGGATAGGCCGAATTATACATCCAGTTAGAGACGATATGATAAGGGAAGGAGACAAGATAATCGTAAGCGGGCCCATAGGCAACCATGGAGCAGCAATCCTATCTGCAAGAGGAACATACGGGTTGAAAGTATCGATCGAGAGCGATGTACAGCCCCTCACACAATTAATGATACCAATACTCGAGAAGTACGGCCAGTTCATATCTGGCGCCGGGGACCCCACGCGAGGAGGAATAGCCATGCTCCTCAACGAGTGGGCCAAAAAGAACGATGTCCTCATCTATATTGATGAGTCGAAGATCCCGGTTAGAGACGAGGTGAAAGCATACGCCGATCTCATAGGAGTGGATCCACTAGCATTGGCAAGCGAGGGGGTCGCAGTACTCGCAGTGAACAGCGACAAAGCCGAAGAGATCCTTGCCCATATGAAAAATCTAGGATGGAATGAGGCGGCTATAATAGGTGATGTAAGGAAACCGAAAGACCCGAGGCATAAGGGATTAGTTATAGCGAAAACAGAAGCAGGAGGATTCAGGATAGTAGAGGCACCCAGTGGTGAAATAGTTCCCAGAATCTGCTGAGCTGCGTAGGATATTCAGATTAACTGTGAGGCTAAGGGCTTTATCTCCTCGAACGCCCTAGTCCATGCTATCCTGCAAAGATCTCCAATGGCGTTCTCCAACTCTTCATCATAATGGACAATGTACTCGTTTATGCCAGGCTTAATCCTCTCATTCCGAACCATATTGTAAACGACGGCCTTCGGTCTACGATTCGTATCGCGTAATAGCATTAGGAACCTCCTTAGGCTATCGATGGAGAACTTTGACGGTGTTGATACAGCTACTAGCTTTGGATTTGGTAGGAGGTTCAGTATGTCTAGGGTTACGTCGCCCGCACCTGGAGGCGTATCGATGATTACCGTATCATAGCCCGTGTAGTCTGTTGCAGCTAACAGTTCTCTCAGCGCGTTTATCGAGTCTTCGCCGCGTAGTGGTAGCGGTCTTCCCTTAGCGTATGGTGATATGCTTATGAATCCTACCCCGTTTATGTTAATCGGTTCTATGCCCTTTTTCTCTCCCGGCATTACTCGCTCGGGATCCACGCCTACAGCGACGTGCATGTTCGGGTCGGTAATGTCGAGATCTACTAGTAACACCTTTTTCTCCATTATCTTAAGGGCGACACCGAGCATTACGGCAATAGTGGTTTTTCCAACACCACCCTTAGCTCCAAGGACAACGATGGTATTTCTCTTTGAGAGCTCGCTACGTATTCTCGCAGGCCTCGGATCCGCGATAATCACTCTTCCTCCACCTCGTAAACCAATCTAACACCTCTACCACGAACAACCGTGAAATCCCTTGATCCACACTTTGGGCAACTAACATAGGCATGGATGGCTTCTGGCACGAAGTGCACCGCTTCCCTCTCATCCTCAGATAATTTTACATCGCGTAAATGCCATATGTGACTGCATACGTTACATTTGAAGACGGCCTCTTCACGCTCAATACTGTATTTCAAGCCTGGAGCTACCTCCTTAATCATCATGTCCATGTATTGCTTGAGGATGTTTTCATCCAGATTCTGTAGTTCCCCGGCTAGGATCCTAATCCTCTTTAGCCTCATGTTCTTATGGATTAGATTTTCTACCTCTTTGATCACAGCCTCAGCAATCGCCCACTCATGCACTCCCGTTACACCGTTTTCCCATTATTATCGTAGTAGATGGTTTATTAATATAGGTAAGCATAGAAAATGACTTATTAATTAAGCAAATGACGTGTAAATAAGAGCTGGCCAGCAGCAATCCCCCCATCGCCAGGTGGAATATTTTTATGGTAGATAACATTAACCCCGTAACTTTCCGCCGCGTCTTCAACACCCATAGCAATAAACTCGTTCACCGCGGCTCCACCCGAGAACAGGATATCATTCCTCACCACTGCAAGCGCCTTCTTAGCCAGACCGTAACCAATCCAATACAATACTGTAGCGGCCCTCCTTAGAGCTTCAACCATCCTACCCTCAACCAGAGACTCTGTTACAAACATCACGGATCCGTACGGGTCAAGCATGGACTTCCGAACCGGTATTTCCAATCTCCTGGAGGGTACCACTCTTTCTGCTAGGAGCCGTGATTCGAGAGTAATAGCTGGTTCTCCCTCATAAGTCCTTTTGTAAGAGATCCCTAAGAGTGCGGATAACGCGTCGGCAAGCCTACCAGCACTACTCGTCATTGGACTATGCTTAGAAAGCTGTACTATCAGCCTAGCCCTCTCTTCACTTATGATGCTCGGAATCTTACTTAGCTTACTGAGGGTCTCCACAACTTCATCCTCATTCATCTCCATCTGCAGTATCCCGATTAACACCCTAATCGGGTTCTTCGTGGCCGCATCCCCGCCGGGCAGCGGGTAGTAGTGGATGTGAGAGATTCGCTCGCATTCTCCTCCGGTTACAGCTAAGGCTTCTCCTCCCCAGATAGCTCCATCATCACCATATCCTGCCCCGTCTACAACAACTGCTGGATAATTATCGAGGGGGTCTAATCCGCGATCGACTATTAGCGATAGGGCATGGGCGCAGTGGTGTTGCACCTCAACGGGCTCTGAGCCATACTCTTCTATGAAGTAAGGTGCAATCCTCCTATTCGAGTATGAGGGATGTTTATCCAACACTAGGTATTCTGGCTTTAACTTATACTGATCGACGAGCCATTTAAGCTCATCATGCAATTCATTCAGCTGGACAGGGTTGTCTAAGTCTCCAATGTACTGTGTTAGGATTACCTTGTTATCAAAGGATATTCCACCTGTCGTCTGGAGCTCCGCCCCTAGAGCTATTGCTTCAGGTATTCTAACTGAGGCCTCTATCCAGTAGGGGGCATAACCCCTAGACCGCCTTAATTGCAGTAGATGGCCCCTAGTCCATCTAACTACACTGTCATCGACACGGTGTACAATGACTCTATTGTGTTCTAGTATGTAATCAATCTCACCACCTACCTGATCCAGCACGCATCCTAGATCTTTACACATGGGGAAACCGTGCTTATTCCCACTAGTCATTATCAGGAAACCGTCTCGAACATGTCTCAATAGGAGGACTTGTAAGCCAGTGTAAGGAAGCATGATGCCAAGCCAGTGCATGTTAGGTGCAACCAACTCAGATACTGGTGCATCTGGCCTCTTCTCTAGGAGTAGTATGGGCCTCTGGGATGATTTCAGGACAGTGCAGTCCTTATCTCCCAGGTACACTAGTTCCTCTGCCTTCTCGCAATCCCTAACCATTAGGGCTAGCGGTTGGGATGGTCTTTGCTTGATCCCCCTAACCCTACTAACTACAGCGTCATCAGTTGCTAAACTAGCGATATGGTATCCGCCTACCCCTTTGATCGCTAGAATCCTGCCTTTGTCAAGTAACCGGGCGGCCTCACGTATTGGATCTTTAGTATTAATAGGGTAGCCACGGTTGTCGAGTAAGTAAGTTTTCGGCCCACATACCTGGCAGCTTATACCCTGTGCGTGATACCTCCTCTCATTACCTAGGTCTCGATATTCTGAGAGGCACTCATTGCATAATGGGAATTGGTTCATGCTTGTATTCTCACGATCGTATGGGACCCTGTATATCATGGAGAATCTAGGCCCGCACCACGCACAGCTATTCCATGGATATCCATATCTCCTGTTACGTGGGTCGAGTATTTCGCGTAAGCAATCTTCGCATATCCCGAAGTCCGGGGGAATAGCGCTCCTTTCCGTTAACGTCTTCCTGCTAGGCAATATCTTGAAGCCAGGATAGTCTTTAGGCGGTACTTCAGTGACTTCCACCTTCTTGATGACGGACGGCGGTGGTTTCATTAGGACAAGTTGATTCAGGAAAGAGTTAATGGAGCTGGAGGGACCCTCTACATGGACCTCTACTTCGCTCCCACCAAGATTAACCACGTAACCATTCAGGCCGTGCCTCTCGGCCAACCGATGAATGAATGGTCTAAAACCCACTCCCTGTACGAGGCCGATAATCCTAATCCTTACCGCCTTCTTCTGCAACCTCTCCCTCCTCTAACCCTCCCAGCATCTCTAATAGCTCACTTTCCTTCTCCTCTAACTCCTTGATGAAGTCGCTTATGTCACGGGCCCATTCCTCCATCTGTTCCTCCGTGAGCTTAGAGATGATTATTCCAGCGTGGACTATCACGTAGTCACCTGGCCGTATTCCCTCGATAGTATTAGCGTCGGTCTCTATTGATACGCCGTCTGAGAATTCGACGACAGCGATACCATTATCCTTTATCTGGACTACCTTTCCAGGTATCCCTAGGCACAATCCAGTACACCCCCCGCTACTCCAGTCCGAGATCCTTAACGATTTCCTCGACAAGCCCACCGCCACCGAAGCGTGCCCAGACCGAGCAGGCTCCCTCACTACTTACCATACATGGACCATATGGCACTCCGGGTTTACATGTCTTCATGAACAGTGGACAGTCTGTTGGCTTAGCGAGACCGAGTGTCACTTCAGCACACCTGCATCCTGGTGGCAGATCGTATTTCCATTCTCTAGTCTCGAGTTCCCTTAGACCATATTGGTGAACAGCGTCAATCGACTTATACTTGTCCCTAAATCGAAGCCCGCTCATGGGTACTATGCCTAAACCCCTCCAACTCGCATCCACGACATCGCAGCACTCATTAATGAGGCGTTTGGCGGTTGGGTTTCCATCCCACTTGACCGCCCTCTTGTATTGGTTAATCAGTTTAGGCTTGCCACCCTTCAACATCAAAAGTATGTAGAATATGGCCGTTAGCACGTCGAGAGCCTCGAAGCCTGCTACAACAGTCGGTATTCCATAGTCTCTCGGAACGAATTCCCACGCGCCTGCCCCGACGATTGTTGATACGTGCCCAGGCGCAATTACTCCTCGTATGGGTGCGTGCCTGTGTTTCTCAAACGTATACCTCATTATGGGAGGTGTAAGGCGGTGGGCGTTTAGCAATGTGAGTCCCTCAGGGATCAATTTATTCACGACTGCGGAAGCGGTTGATGGCGCGGTTGTCTCGAAACCTACGGCTAGGAATACGCTCTCTCCCCCATGCTTCTTATGGTGTTTAATAGCTTCGAGGAGGCTGTACACTATCACTACATCAGCGCCGAGGGCCCTAGCGTCAGCTAGTGTTCGGGGTTTTCCTGAGTGTGGGGGTTCTGAGCCTGGGAGCAGGTAGGTATCTCCGTAAGTGTAGACTCTAACCCCGTCCATGGCGAGTTTTATCACTGCGTCAACGTAGTGGGCCGGGGTTATGCAGACAGGGCATCCTGGCCCTGCCACTAGTTCCACGTTTTCCGGCATTAGGCTCCTGATGCCCGAGTATACTATCGTGTGCTCGTGGGTGCCGCAGAAGTCCATGATTTTAACGTACTCGCCATTGAGGCTGTTTGCCACCTTCTTGATCAACTCGACGATAACTTTGGATTGACGGTCTATACCCGTCTTCAAATCATATCAACACCTTTCACTACATCCTATCAAGTCCCCTCGGTAAAAAATCATTGCTTATAAAATACCATATTAATAAGAATTATTAGATATGAAGGCATAACA
>WAKH01000023.1 GCA_015523485.1 Thermodiscus sp.
ATACGTAGACGGTTAATAGTGTTATGGCGGCGAGTGTAATTGTAAGCGTGATTCTCCTCTTCTGCTCGTTGCCCTTGGCAACCTGGAGTATGAGTCCTGCTTGTGTTCTAGCTACACGCATGTAACAGTTGATCTTGATCAGATCCCCGTAAAGTTCTTCGAGTGATTTAATCAATTGTCCTTTCTTTGCTTGAATGATGAGATAGGATGTAATGTCTTCATCATCCGCTACTTCTTCTACATAAAGATACCTTTCAATAATTTGTAGGCAGGAATCTGAATGGGAGGATTTAGTATTGTATGCCAAGCTTCATCCCAAGCTCTAATAACACTTTTATTGGAATTGCCTGCCCGAAGCCGGAGGTGTGGTATCTGAAGACCGATACTGGGAGTATTCCATGGTCCACCTCGTATTTTGCGATATCAATCGGTTTCTTTGAGCCAACGGTCTCTAGGCTGACTAGTGGTGGAACTCCCATACTGATCTGGAAAGCCCTTATCCCAATTATCCTGGCCCTCTCGTACCTTGTTAGGTATGGAGGCCCTATCTTCACCCTATCGTCGATTATCGGGTACACGTTGTGGAATTCTTCCATCGCTAACTCCCCATTTTATCAACAGGTCAGGGGGATCTAGTGATAAATCTATCGTCTCCCTTCCTACTATGGGTGGGTGTAGGGTTTTGCTCGATGCGATACCCAAGTGGGTTCTACCTGCCATCGGAGCATTTATACTGTGGGGTATCTGGGGCGTCTTGCTGAAGGAAGCCCAGCAAGGGAGGACTTGGCAAGAGGTATATGTTACAACTAACCTAGCCATTGTCATGATAGTTCTCCTCGTGCTGGCTCGGAGTGGTGGATTGAACCTCTTCATAACCGGTAGGCAGGGCTTAATCGCTCTCGCTGCCGGTTTTAGCGGCACTGTAGGCTACATCTTTGTCATTAAAGCTCTTGAAGCGGGCGGTAAAGTCTCGGTAGTCATACCATTAACCCAGCTTTCACCTGCGTTAACGGTTATACTAGGAGTTCTTATTCTACATGAATCTCTTAGTTTGAGGCAAGCACTAGGAGTTGTTTTGGCCTTAATGGCTGTATTGCTATTGACGGTCGAATGATTAAGGGAGGAATAAATTATATAAAGAATATAAATGGTGAAGATTTGGATGTTTATTTACTTGGCTTAGAACTCGAAGTTGCCTCCGAATTTCTTACCGCCTTCCTCTTCCTCTTCGCCTTCCTCGCCCTTCTTTTCTTCCTTCTTTGGTGGGGCTGCTGAGATTACGTCGTCGATCTTTAGTAGGCTTATTGCAGCTTCACTTGCGCTCTTGATTGCCTGTTTCTTGACTAGTATTGGCTCGTAGACGTTTAGTTTTGTCATGTCCTCTTCAATCTTTCCTTCTACGACGTTTACTCCTGCGAACTTGTAGCCCTTGGCGTGCAGGCTTCTTAGCTGTAGTAGCGTGTCTAGCGCGTCCATGCCTGCGCTCTCTGCAAGTACTATTGGTATGACTTCTAGTGCTTCGGAGTAGGCTTCTACAGCCATCTGCTCTTTTCCGCCTAGGGTCTTTGCATAGTCTTTGAGCTTCTCTGCTATCTCGATCTCTACTGCTCCTCCACCGCCCACGATCTTGGGCTCCTTCATGATGTTCCTTAGAGAGTGCAGTGCGTCCATGACGTTTCTCTCAGCCTCGTCTAGGAGCATGTCGTTTGCTCCGCGTAGTAGTATGGTTACGCTCTTGGGGTTCTTTGCTCCTTCGATGAATATCATCTTGTCCTCTCCGACTCTTCTCTCTTCTACGAGCTCGGCATAGCCGAGGTCCTCTGGTTTGAGATCTCTTAGGCTGGTTACGATCTTTGCTCCTGTTGCTTTTGCTATTTTTTCGATGTCGCTTCTTTTTACTCTTCTTACGGCTAGTATTCCTTTCTTGGCTAGGAAGTGCTGGGCAACCTCATCAATACCCTTCTGAGTAATCACAACATTAGCACCAGTAGCAGCAATCTTCTCGACCATTTCCTTGATGAGCTTGGTTTCCTCTTCTAGGAACTTCTCTAGCTGGTCTATATCGGTGACTCTTATCTTGGTTGAGAGGTCTGGCTTCTGTACCTCTAGTGGAGTGTCTAGTACTGCGATCTTAGCGTTCTTCACTACTCTGGGCATGTCTGGGTGTACTACTTCCTTGTCGATCACGACGCCTCTTATTAGCCTGCTATCTAGTAGGCTTCCACCCTTCTTCTTCTCGATCTTCACGTTGTCGAGGTCTACCTCGTAGCCCTCTCCCTTCTTTTCAGCAATTATCCTTATGGTGTTGAGGACTAGCTCGATGATCTTCTCTTTTTCTGGGCCGTGGCCGACGAACTTGCTCGAGATTGTTGTGTCGATTATTCTCCTGAGTACCTGGTCGTCCTCGACGTTGACTGGAACGGCGATTTCTGACAGGTATTCTAGGGCTTTGTGGAGCGCCTTAGTGTAACCGTCGATTATCGTTGTTGGGTGTATGTTCTCGTCTAGCAGTTTCTCGGCCTTTTCGAGTAGTGTTCCTGCTAGTACAACTACTGTTGTTGTTCCGTCACCTACCTCTGCGTCCTGAGCCTTTGCTACTTCGACTAGGAGTTTTGCGGCTGGGTGCTGTACCTCCATCTCCTTTACGATGGTTGCTCCATCGTTGGTTACTACTATGTCTCCGAAAGCGTCTACGAGCATCTTATCTAGACCGCGTGGTCCCAGGCTTGTTTTGAGGATCTCTGCTAGAACCTTTGCTGCGAGTATGTTGGCCCTTATTGCCTCACGACCGTAGGTCCTCTGGGTTCCCTCCTTCAATATCAGTATGGGTACTCCTGCTGCCATCTCATGTCACCTTTTCCCTAATTCGACTCCGAATTTTCAAGGGGGTATCACTTCTATATAAGCATTACGCAGAGGAACCGGATAAAAGACCGCATCCAGCGTTCATGTAGATGAAGGTGTAAAATCGAGTGCATAAATGCGATGTCTGCCGGAAGAAAGATGCAGTATATAAGAGGATTTACAGTGGACACAAACTATGCCTATCATGCCTAGAAAAAATACTCGCCAGGTCGGTTAAAAGGGCTATAGGTGATTCAAATCTCCTCGATCCTCGATCCAGAATACTTGTCCCAGTTAGGCCAAGCGAGCCAGCCCATTCACTGGCAACAATTGCTTTACTAGCAAGGGTAGAACAGAAATTCGACGCGACCCTCATACTCTTAATCCCTCAGGATCTCTGGAACCACCCCTCGATATCGAAAATAATTGGCTTGATAGAAAGACGTGTAAGCTTGGAGGTAATAGTAAAAGAATTCCCTATGCCAAAAACAGCCACTACGATATCCTGTCTACGCTACGAGAGGGCCTGGAGCCTATATCACGCGAGGAGTTCCAATGCAGCCGTTGTTGCATTCCCGATCTCCAGATCCTGTATGAATCTGACTGGTCTCGAGGCACTTCTGTCGGGAAACGTCGAGGCTCTCAGCGAGTCACTCCCCGTACTTTACTGGACCAAGCCACCACTCTTTGTCCCAACAATATACATCGAGTCGGAGGCTCTTGCCGCATATGCATTTCTAAAAGGCCTCTATATAGATCCACTGTGTGGTTTCTCGATTGGAGCCAAGATACCTCTCCTCTCTATAATGGGTAGAAGGCCGGAGCTTGAATTCAGTAGCAACAAGACGATAATGAGGATTGCTAGTAAGTTAACGGGGCTTGGAAAGTGTAGGATATGTGGAGGCTTCACTAGTTCAGGCGTGGTATGCAGGTATTGCAGCGAAACTGGTGCTTCACGCTTCTTCCCTGTTTAGGATCCTCCTCAGTAGGTCTCTCTCTTCTCGGGTTAGGTATAAGACGACTCCATGGGGGAGGCGTTGGCGGAGGCTGGGGGGATGTATGTCTCCATCGTATACGACGAAGCCTGCTTTTATGATCTCTTCTAGGAGTGATTTATCTAGCACCTCAGCCAGCATTGCTAACTGTTTATTGAATCCTATGGCCTTCTTGAGATCTCTCTCTTCAATAACCCGGCCACATACGATGCAGGAAAGGTCGGGCGTGACTGCATAGAAGCCGCAATATGGGCATTGTATCCTTGTTGGTTTACCATATCTCTGCCAGAGGTATCTTAGGGTATCGAGGAGGTACTCTAGTCCCGCTTCTAGTATTTCATGGTATAGTCTAGGGGCTGCTCTTCCTGCTAGTTCGGGTGCATTAGCTAGTATGAATTCGATCTGTTGGGGAGCGAGTTTTTCTCGTTCCAGCATTTTAGCTGATAAAGCCTTGAACAGCATAGGCTTTCCGTTTATGATGCGTTTTATTAGGCTCTCGGTTGTTGGCTTCGTCTTTCTTGCCTCAATTATACTTGAGACTATGGGTTCTATAACGTCTCTTAGTTCCTTCTCGGTTAATTCGAGGTAGTCTAGGCCGAGGCGGGTGGTTACTTCGGGTATGATTATTTTCATGACTTCATCTATGTTGATTGTCCATTTTTTCCTCTTTCTTTTTTTCTTCTTTTTAATTGTTTTTTCTTTTTTCTCTTTTGCCGTCTCTATCACCATTAATAACCTTTCTGATACTACGGTTAAATGAGCTAGCCCGCATTAGTCGTGACATTGTGGGTTAGGATCCCTCGATATTTCTGGTATTACCCTGGATATGGTATACATAGCTGAGGGCTATAGTGGTATGGTCGCTAACACCTAACATACCGGGGTGAGAGCATAGTTAGGGAGGTCTAGGCACCCGCCACGTTGCTAAGTATTTAAAGGGTGCTATAGTGGTGACTAGCGATGCCTATAGCCAAGGTGGTAAAGAAGGACGGTCGAGTGGAAGACTTTGACTTTGACAAGCTAAAGGAGAGTGTCCTGAAAGCAGTATTACCTACTGGACTATCAGCGGAGGACGCTGGGAAATTATTATCCGAATTGCTTAGTGAGCTCGAGGGAGAAGATACACTCTACTCGAGTATTATAGCTGATAGAATCGCTAGGCTCATGGTAGTTAGGGGAATATATGATCCGAGATGGTTCGAGGCGGCTAAGAGGTTTGAACTAGCCAAGATATATAATGACGTCTTCGGAAAGGGGGGCTGGAAGGAGTTCGATCCCAAGGACCTTCTCTTAACATTTAACGCCATTAAAGTGCTAGAAGCGAGATACCTATTGAAGGACACCTCCACTTGGCGGTTCAAAGAAACCCCTCAAATGTTATTCAGGCGTGTTGCTCGTCATATAGCGAAGGTAGATTTAGAGTATGGTAGAAGTGAGGCTGAAGTCAAAGAACTAGAAGAGAAATTCTATGAATTGATGAGTAGTTTGAGGTTCATGCCCAATAGTCCCACATTAATGAATGCTGGGACAAGGCTTGGTATCCTATCGGCTTGCTTCGTAGTCCCTGTCCGAGACGCTATGTCCACTCCTGATGGAGAGGGTATAATGGATGCTGTAAGGGCTCAAGCTTTAATTCATCAGCATGGTGGCGGCACTGGCTATGACTTCTCTGAGCTAAGACCTGAGAACGATGTTGTAACGAGTAGTGGTGGTTTAGCCAGTGGGCCTCTCAGTTTCATGAAGCTCTTCGATGCGGCTACTGATGTCATCAAGCAAGGTGGTAAAAGAAGAGGCGCAAACATGGGAGTGATGCATGTATGGCATCCCGACATTGAAAAGTTCATAAAGTCAAAAACCGGAGAGCTAAAAGATGTTAATCTGCAGAACTTCAATATCAGTGTTGGATTCTATGACCTATTCATGAAGGCCGTTGAATCGGATGGAAAGTGGCCTCTAGTAAACCCACGATTAACAGATCTCAGGAAAGGTGAGGGTTATGATTCTAGATTCTACGCTATGGTAAGAGCAAGGCATTACATGGACGAAGAATGGGTCCAGGAGGTAATCCTCGAAGAATTAGAAGATAACGGAGGGAGCGTGCCTCTAGAGAAGTCTCTAATAATAACTATAGATGAAGCCCTGGTAATAGCTGAAAGTGAAGGCGCTATAGTAAGATGGATAGATGCGAAAAAACTTTTCGATGAAATAGTGAAAGGAGCCTGGGACAGTGGAGACCCAGG
>WAKH01000024.1 GCA_015523485.1 Thermodiscus sp.
CCTCGGTAGCTCTAGTTGTTCCAGGAGTCGCGCTAGGTCTTTTGTTCTTGCTTCATTGTACTGGGTGTCGATTACCAGTGTGTAGTCTCCCATGTCCACGAGACCGCTGTTGTTGCGGAACCAGCCTCCATCCTTGTCTATTACAGCGTAGATACGTGGGCCTACTTCTACAACCTCACACCAGTTGCATCCATCCATTATTACTCACCCGAGTATCTCGCTAGCCCACTTTGCCTCCAGCTCTGCGATCTCTGATAGGAGAGGTTCCTTGTAGATGTCGAAGTGGCCGGCGTCGTATACCCTGATGTCAACCCTTCCCTTGATCCTTGAAGCTACTTCCCTTGCCAGGTCTGGAGGCGTGGTCTTATCGTGTTCAGCGACTATCATTAGTAGTGGCTTATTGATCAGCTCAGCATAGTTTCCCGGGTTGTAGGCTAGGATCCTATCGATACTATCGAGTGTAACCCTGTTCTCAAAGGTTGGGATCTTCTCAGCCACTCCAGTATAATACTCGTAGGCTTCCTCCGTTAAGATTACAGCGGGACCGTCCCTTGAGACTATTGGGATGTAGGCTGGCTCGCCTTTGCAGCAGGCATCTCTGCCCTGTTCTGCGAGCATCAGTACCGGTTCTAGCGAGCCGAAATAGGATAGGGCTGTCCTGTAGCTATAGACGTTTGGAACCTGTGCAATACCGCACCTCACACCAGGCGGTGGGAATGCCAGTAACGTTAACACGTGTCCCCCTGAGAAGCTAGTACCCCATACGCATAGCTTGTCTGGATCTATGAACTCCTGTCTCCTGAGGTATGATATTGCGCATCTATAATCTGAGACCTGGTCTTCCGGATAGAGGGCTTGCCTCGGGGTTCCACCACTTCTACCGAATCTACGGTAGTCGAATGCTAAAACTGCTATTCCTCTGCGGGCGAAATGTGGAGCATAGTCGTCAGCGTGAGCCTCCTTCACCATTCCGAAGCCCATGGCCATGACGAGGCCAGGGACCCGGCCCTCGCTCCGGGGCTTGTATAGGATTCCGTGGCATTTATCCGTGGAGCATGGAAACTCCACTTCAATCCTATCATACTCGGACAAACTAGGTACACCATCCCAATTAACTGAGTGGGAATGTAATGGGAATTGATTATTAATAATTCCACTATACTCGGGGGCTCGCCACGCTCGTGTCACCCCATCCCCTCTACGGGTCTAGGGGGACCAGTCCGCTCATCGCCTATTCCAAACGTTGTCTTGTGAGAGTATTTAGAATTGCCCAGGATGACTGGGATGATTTGAAATAGTGTATTTAAGCCGCCGGCTGTAGACTTACATATGATTGATGTAGTAATTTATAAAAATAAAATACAAAGTTTACACTATATAAGAGGGTAGACTGTAATTCTGATCTCCGATATCCTATCCTAGACAATCCCATGCACGAAGATAACGCGGGTCAACATAATGTGGGCTCTATTAACTCTCATAGTAGCCTATGTAGTCATCATAGTTTTCCTAGATGCATTCAAGAGGAGTCTGAGCCAAGCCGGCATAACCACCACTTGCGGCGGGAATAATTACAAGGCTAACAAGCATACTCCAAATATGTAGCACTCCTTCTCGCCGTGGTTAGCGCGTTAGGATTCAACACGTCCTCGATTATCCTCAGCGCTTGAGCGCCTTCACAGGCATGATCTTAGGCTTCTGACTCCAGGCTACAGTCAACAACCTGGCAGCCGGTGTGTGGATCACTATCGCGTGGGCCTTTAAGAAGGGAGAACAAAGCCAGTAACTCGGGAGTATTCAACTATCTACAAGTTTTTTGATAGTATCAACCAGCAGGTTGGGGTCCCTTGAGACTATGTATACAACGGGTTCGAGGTTTTCATCCATCTCTATCTCGGTGGCGACGCCTTCAATCTCGTACAACTTATCAATATATTTCTTGTTAAATTTAATGACGAAAGCCCAGGTGTCCGCATTCCACTTACGAGTATACTTTAAAGCTACCCTACCGACATGTTTGGAGCCACCATACACAGGCGAGCCTGCTACTATGACCCGCTTGCTAGTAGCCTTCACAATCCTACCGTCCAATCCTATAACATCATCAATGGATTGGGCGTTTTTTGGCGAGTACGCGAGGTTTGATCCAACCTCTGGTATAAGGTCTATTATTGGTAATGAGATGAGCCTCTCCAAAGTAGCATAGTATATCTTGAGTATAGGTGGCTGCTCGCTACATAACGTGGCTTCACACAACGCGTAGTTTTCCATGCAATAGCTAGACTGGAGTGCTAGAGTGTTAGCGATTATGCTGAGCTCCCTATAGTCTCCCTTAATGATCTTTTCACAAGCTATATCGAGCATTAAGTTGAGCGTTGATCTGTTTATGCCAAGGCGCTCTAATTCCTTCATATAATCTTCTCTGTCTCCCCTGAGATACTTGTATATCATAGGCTGTGTGACTCCCAGCAGTCTTGCTATCTGGTGTTGACTAAGCCCTCTACTGGATAGGCAGTGTGATAATGCTCCTCTCAACGATGGTAGTATGCTCTTCGCAACATATTCTTGAGGTAGTTCACTCGTCAAGATCCAGGTGCCCCTCTAAGTATTCAATAGCTCTTAGAGGCTTTAGAGCTTTAACAAGCCAATGGAATACTTAATTGGTGGAGAGGAGGATCAACTTGGCATCGCCTAAAGACAAGGAGAAGGACAGGGAGCTGGTCAAGAAGATCGCTATGATGGTTATGCAAGGAGCAGTAATGCTCGCCGAGACCTGTCCCATATGCGGGTCACCACTCCTACGTTTGAAGACTGGCGAAACAGTCTGCCCTATTCACGGAAGAGTTATCATGGTGAGGAGCGATGAGGAGGCCAAAGAAATCGAGCTTGACAGCATAGTTGCAGAGGTAGAGCACTATGCAGCACAGCGCATACGCGAGCTAATGGCATCTGGCCAGCCAAATGAGATACTAGAGTGGCTGCGAGTGATTGAGGCTGGCGAGAGAATAAGGGAGCTTAGAGAGAGAAGAAGGATCCCGACACGAGAAGCCGACAGGGATGGAGAAAAGAGGGGTAAGAAAGGATAGGATCCCTCTAGTTACCGTGTTAATTAGGTACTACCCTACGGTATTTGAGAGGGTATGACCCCCGGGGATGTAGTGTGATAGACAAGTACACGGCCAATTATCTTACCAAGGCCAAAGTATACATTAAGAAGATCCTCGAGCAAGAGAACTCCCTAATCAGAGACTTTAAGCTGTGTCCCGAGGGACAACAGCTATACGATCTACCAAAACCTAAACCCGTAGCAGGCCACGCAGCCGTTGATGGAGGAAACCAATCACTACAGTTAGAGGACTTTACATTCTTTGCTGTAAGAGCCTGGGCCTATATCCATGAGAGAGGCTCAGGGCAGGGAGGTGCATTCGTTGGCATCGTCGTGCCGCCTCATCACACAGATTACAGGATCTCGATATATAGAGAGATCCTGGAGGCGGCGAGCTTAGTAGGTAATGGTATCTCATCCACTCGTAACCTTGCAAGGGAGGCTGATCTCGTACTCTTCGACGGGAACATTAGGAACTCGATCAGATGGTGGAGTCCTGGAGCGGTTAGATGGGAGAACGGGGAGCAGCCCGATCTGATTAACGACTTGGAGAGGGCGGCGGATAACATATGGAACCTGTACAGGAGTGGTCTAAGGTTAGATACACTTAGCGATCTGAACTGTAATGGGAGGAACGATTGCATAGTGGAGTTCGTCACTAATCCGTCCAGGCGGCCTCGGACCCCGGAATTCATCATGGAGTTGGCGATGAGGGGTTATGATAAAGGATTGTTCAAGGATAGCAAGTGGATTACTGCGCTCGAGGTAGTAGAAAAACTCTACCTGTATAAAGAGGCGATAGAGTCTACTTGGAAGAACGGAGGATACCCTATCTTCCTATCGAAGTCTAGCACGAGTACAAGGCTGTGCAAGGAGAAGCATAGCGACATATTCTACCTCAGGAGAATACATGGTAGAAACCTAAAGCCAGGATACATCGTTTGGAGCGAGAGTGTACAATGTGGGGCCTACGAGATTACCCGCCTCGTAACTAGGAAGGAGAAACAGATCGTACCGGGTGATATTTGTGCTGGGAGGAGAGAGCCGCGTCAGAAGTACAGGTTCTATCCTAGGCTTCTGGGACTCTACGAGTTCTACGTCGAGAGGCTCGGGTCGATAGAATTCTACGTTAGGCTGTCGAAGGCGGGTCCCTTCATGAATGCAAACCTTGCATTCGACATGAATATCGGGTTGAAAGATGAAGATGAGGTCCGGGCTATGGTGGAAGAGGCCCTTGCAAGGCTAGCCTCAGTCCCCATGACTCACGGTTATCCCCTTTCCCTTATGATAGCCCATCAGCACGCCCGTATACTTCCCGAGGAGGTTTTAGCGCTAGCCCGGGGGGCTGGCCTTGAGTTCGAAATTGATCCACGTTTGAAGGTTAGGTCACGTAGCAGGTGGTAGCCTATGGCTTGTGTGAGGGAGAGTATTGGATGGATTGTTGGCGAGTCTACTCCTCTCAAGAGCCTTGTGATATTCGACAAGAGCAATAATGCGCCTGTGAAGGCTGGTGACTACGTGGTAGCTGAGGGACCCGAGGGTTGTGTTCTCGGAATAGTCGAGACCGTCTGGTCTGGTCACAGAATGCTCCCTCCCTCAGTAACCGACCCGGAGGCAGTATACCATATTGCTGAGTGGACTGTGCAAGCGGGCGGTGAGGATATCTATAACCGGGGTAGTATTAGGTGGCTGGCCCTCCTGGACCCGCTCCTGACTAAGAAGAAGGTCGTAACCCCCAAGACCCCAGTGATGCCGGGATCGACTATCTCAAGGGCCGATCCATCACAGCTAGCCAGGATATTCTCGCCTGAGAGTAGAGGATGGATTAGGCTGGGCCATCTTGCAGGAGACGATACGGTCGCATTCCATGTCGATGCCAATGGACTCACCCGGCACCTCGCAATACTAGCCGTGACGGGAGGAGGTAAGAGCAACACTGTATGTGTATTGACTAAGAGGCTAGTAGGCCAGCTATGTGGTACAATGGTCATATTCGATATGCACGGAGAATATTCCAATATGAGGCTGCCTGGTGTTAGGATAAAGGTTCACAAGCCCCCCAAACTCCATCCTACGAAGATAACAACTGACGAGTTGTTCACGCTGACAAAGATGACTGAAGCCGCCGTTAGGCAAAGGAGGTACTTGAGGTGGGCCTGGCATACTGCTATTGCATCCTATTACAAGATCCTAGCGAAAACCACCAAGCAGTACGACGATATCGTAGGATTGGCGAAGAACCTGATGGAGGCTCTCAGCGATAAGGGTAAGCTCAAGAACATACACAACATGATAGCGTCTGGAAAGCCTGAAAACAGTGAAATGCTCAAGAAGAACATAACGATGTGGCTGAGACAATTCCTTCCAGTAGGTTTAAGCGAGATAGTCGCAGAGGCCATAGTAGAGAACGAGTACTATCCACCCAGGCAGGTCGTTATGGATAGTCTTGAGGGTGCAATCGCGAAACTAGAGGATCTGGAGGCATACTATTCAGAAATCCTCGACGTCACAGCCTACACTAATCTAATGGACGCAATTCCACCATGTACTCTCACAGTATTCGACCTCTCAGAGCTAGACGAGGATGCGGCAGACGCTATAGTGAGCCACTATCTACGGAGACTGCTCATAGAACGCAAGCTAGCGAAGGTTGGAGCTGGTGGATACAGGTACCCGGCAATAGTTGTAATAGAGGAGGCTCACGTTCTAGTCCCAAAGGATGGAGGCCGGCTGACAAAATACTGGGCCGCGAGAGTTGCAAGAGAAGGCAGAAAATTCGGCCTAGGACTAGTACTGGTTAGCCAAAGGCCAAAGAATGTGGATCCCAACGTCCTAAGCCAAACCAACAATAAGATAATACTTAGGATGGTCGAGCCCGAGGACATCAGATATGTACAGAGGGCCAGCGAGGAGATGAGCGACGACATAGCAAGTCTACTACCTACACTGAATCCCGGGGAAGCAGTCATACTCGGCAAGATGGCAAAGCTCCCAGCACTGGTGAAAATCGACGAGTGTTCCCCAGAAGAGAAGCCATCTGGCGGTGACATCGATATCGTGAAAATATGGTTATCACACAAGGAGGAAGAGGACGAGGAGAGAAGGATACTAGAGGCGCTATAGCATGAAACTACCAGTAATAGTTGGAATAGACTCGATACGGGGAGATACTAGTAAGGCCTACAATATAGTCAGCCAACTATGCACCCGTGTCTCGGGATTCAAGATAGGACTACCCAACATCCTAACATGTAAAGATATCGGCAATACCGTTAGAAGGGCATGCCCAGACACGATGATACTAGCAGACCTGAAGCTAGCAGACATAGGATACACGATGAAACTAGTCGCAAGCCACGTGGTAGAGTGGAGCGATGCAATAATCGCCCACAGCTTCCCCGGCGTAGAGGGCGGACTTGACGAGTTGAAGGAATACCTAGATTCCAGAGGAAAGAAGCTAGTACTCGTCGCGACAATGAGCAACCCAGGTGCATCGAAGATAATGGACAAGGTACTAGACGACGTCATAACCATAATAGAGAGTATAAAGCCGTGGGGAATAGTAGCACCTGCAACAAGAACAGAGAAGATAATATACCTTCGTAGAAGGCTCCCAGACACAATAATATTATCGCCGGGTATAGGAGCCCAAGGCGCAAAGCCAGGCTCTGCGATAAGCGCAGGGGCAAACTACGAGATCATAGGACGAATGATCGCCAAGGCCGAAAACCCATCGAAGGTTATTGAAGAGATACGACCATTTTACCACGTGTAAATGTGAAATCCAGTGTATCGCTACCTTTAATTTCCTCCACTCAAGGACTCTTTACAGGGCACATTCATGAGTACCTGGAAAGGCAGGGACGTGTTAAACATCCTAGACTTCTCCCGCGGAGACCTCGAAGAATTATTCGAACTTGCCAAGAAGTATAAGGAGGACCTCAAGAACCACAGAGTAAACAGGATACTTGAAGGATACGTTATAGCATTAGCCTTCTTCGAGCCATCAACCAGGACGAGGATGAGTTTCGAAACAGCAGCTAAGAGGCTGGGGGCGGCCACAGTAGGCTTTACCAGCGGTGAGGGTACTAGTATAGAGAAAGGAGAAACACTAGCCGATACAATACAAATGCTAGACTCCTACGCAGACCTCATCGTAATACGTAGCAAGTTCGAAGGTTCCGCTATACTTGCCTCAGAGGTTGCCGTACACCCCGTCATTAATGGAGGTGATGGCAAGCAACACCACCCTACACAGGCAATGTTGGATTTATTCACGGTAACCGAGCTGTTCGGCTCACCGGACGGTTTAACATACGCGGTTGTAGGAGATCTAAGGTACGGGAGGGCAGCGTCTAGCTTCCTGCTGGGTTTAACCAGGTTTAACCCGGAGAAGGTAATACTCGTCTCGCCAAAACAGTTACGGGCCAGGCCGGAGGTTCTAATGACACTAATGGATAGCGGTATCCGCTACCACGAGTCTGACCTCGAGACGGCTTTGGAGGAGGCTGACGTCGTCTATGTCACCAGGATACAGAAGGAGAGGTTCCCAGACCCGGCGGAGTACGAGAAGGTGAAGGGTAGTTACCGCATAACGAGGGGTCTTCTAGAGGCTAAGGCCAAGAATGGATTGAAGATCCTCCACCCACTCCCACGGGTCGATGAGATCTCGCATGATGTGGACAATACGGAGTGGCAGGCCTACTTCATCCAAGCAGCTAATGGAATACCGGTTAGAATGGCTCTCCTCTCCCTTGTCCTGAAGGGTGATGAGTTGTGAATGAGGGTATGCTGGTTAGGAAGATTAGGAATGGGACGGTCATAGATCATATCCCGGCTGGAAGGGCGCTAATGGTTTTGAGGATACTGGGTATAACTGGCCGGGAAGGGTATAGGATAGCTGTTGTGATGAATGTAGAGTCGCGGAAGCTTGGATTGAAGGATATCGTGAAGATCGAGGATAGATACATGCGTGGCGAGGAGGTTGACAAGATTGCCTTAATAGCGCCAACTGCGACGATAAACATTATCAGAGACTACCAGATCAGTGAGAAGAGGAAGGTCAGCGCGCCACGCGAGTTGCATGGAATACTCAAATGCACGAATCCGACGTGCATAACAAGGAAAGAAAGAGAACCAGTGATTCCGCGATTCAGGCTTGTAGACGGGAAGAAACTACGCTACCAATGCGTCTACTGTGGAACAATAATAGAGGAGGAAGAAATGCTCGAACAACTGATTGGTTGACGAGATTTGATGCTCAGACCAAATAACCCACTATACAACCTCGTACTAGAGGAACAAATCTATCGAAACTGTAGCCTAGCTACACTCACTAGATACATCTATGTGTGGATAAACTATCCCTCAGTAATAGTGGGTAGGATGAGCAGAGAAGGACTAGACTATTCTTGCAGTGCCGCAAGGCGGTTCGGTGTACCGGTCTATAGGCGGTTCACTGGAGGCGGTGCAGTATATCACGATGAAGGGGTGCTCTCAATCACTCTAATTGGCGAGAAAGTGAATGGTATAGACGAGGTATACGCTGTTGGAACGAGCCTAATAGTAGACCTTCTTAGAGGACTAGGACTAGATGCGAGAGTTGCAAATGAGGGCGACATAGTCGTCGGAGACTGCAAGGTATCGGGCTCAGCAGCCCACCTAGCGAGAGACAGATTCCTATACCATGCTACACTAATCATTGATTCTAATCTTGCACATATACACGAACTCACGCCTCCCCGCATCGACCGCATAAGGAGGGGGGAAGTGGACCCCGTCAAGTACAACCCCTGCCCGCTAACAAAGCATGTAGATGTAGACCAAGCATTTGTGCTCCGAGTTTTACATCGCGTTGCAATGGATAAAGGTAGGCGACTTATACCATTGAACTATTCAACACAGTATTGCAGTGCAGTGAGAGAACGCTTCTATGATTTGTTGAAGAAGAGGATAAGGGACCCGTATTGGGTTCCGTGTAGTTATTGAAGAGTTGAGCATGCTCCCCTCGAGAGCCAGAGGGCTTTTTCTACCAGGTCGGATGCCCTCCTGGCTGCCTCGTCCAGTTCTTCACCGTTCGCCTCGATGCTCTTCTCGAGTGCTTTCCTTAGCAAATTCTCGGCTAGCAGGGCTATGAGGAGCTTCCTCCTCGCTATAACCTTAGAGGCGTCTAGCTTGTTTTCCTTCACATAGTTCCAGTGCTCCTCTATAACATCAACTAACTCGTCTATGCCTGTACCCATTACTGCACTCGTCTTAACGACCTTGGGAATCCAACCTGTACCGGGACCAATATCACCCTTCTCCACAGCGAATGTTATGTACTCATAGGTCTTAGTTGCCTCAGGCTTGTCGGCTTTATTTACAACGTATATGTCTCCTATCTCCATGACCCCTGCCTTCAAGGCCTGGATATCATCTCCTGCACCAGGCATAGTTAATACTAGGATAGTGTGGGCGGCATTCATTATGTCAACTTCAGCTTGACCAACACCTACTGTTTCAACGATTATCTTGTCGTATCCAAGGGCGTCGAAGGCCTCTATGAGTGCAATCGCGGCTAGGCTTAATCC